>NZ_CP063767.1:927306-1236408 GCF_015277515.1 Thermophilibacter immobilis
ACGGCGCTATCCACACGATATGGCTCAAGCGCTTCGGCTCCCTTTTGGGTGACGCGTCCACTCGAGATAAATCCGTCGTGCGTGAGGGTGTCTAGAGTTTCTTCAACCATCTCAGGCGGGAGGTCCGTTGCGTGTGCCACCTGCGGGGCATGGAGTACAGGCTCATTCATCGTGAAGATACGCAGGACGTCAAACTCAGTTCTTGTTAGGGTCACAAGAGGCTCTTTTCTTTTGTACAGATTAAAATCTTGCGACGACGTCTTCTCGGGGGATTGACTCAAGACATGCCTCCTCGTACAGGGCAAGGACCTTGTCCAGATAGCGCTCGGCGTAGCGGAAGTAGATGTAGAGCCACTCGCCCACGAAGTCGCCCTCGGCCTCCTTGAGGAGGGACCAGAGGTACCAGCACCAGCCGGCCAGCTGGACGTGCGCGAGGTTGTGACGGGTCTCGGCGGCCGTGGGGGCGCGCCCGAAGTAGTCAGCCAGCGCTGCGAGGACCTCGTCCTCGTCGAGCTGGCAGCAGACGCAGAACGTGCCGAAGTCGTTCGCGTAGTCGCTCATGCCGGCGTACTCCCAGTCGATGAGGTAGTACGTGTCGTCCTCGTCGATGAGGAAGTTGAGCTCGAAGAAGTCGTTGTGGTTGAGACAGGTCGGCGCGTTGTCCGCCTTGACGCATCTCTCGAGTCGGTCGACCTTGGCCGCCATCTCCGCGTAGCCGGGGATATCGATGGGACCCCTCTCCAGGAGGAGACCCTCGTAGCGCTTGGCCTCCTCGTAGAAGTCGAAGTGATTCTCGACTTTGGCGCCGCTCTCGTGGAGCGAGCGCGCCATTCTCATGGCGTGGGCAACCTGAGAGGAATCTTTCGAGTCGAGGCCCCTGGCATGGGGGACGAACCGAGAGATCTTCCACCCCCGCGTCGGGTCCTCGTAGATGAACGTGTCGTCAAGTCCCAGGTTTTTTGCCGTCTTGAGTGCTGCGACCTCGCCCCTTCGATCTATGAGGAGCTCCGTGCCCACACCGGGATGGCGGTAGACGTATTCCCCCTCGCCGGTCGCGAAGTGGCATGAGAGGTTCGTTAGGCCCTGTTTGAGAGGGTAGACGTCATGAATCTCGTCCTTGGAGCAGCCGAGTACGCCTTCGATGTTGTCGAAGATATCGGAGTCGACGTTCTGCAGGAAGTGAGGGTCAAATACGCACAGCTCGTCGAGGGAGTCAAACTCGTTGATGGTCCCTTCCGGATAGGGGCGCACGACCATGTCGAGCTCGGTGAGGTGCTCGGCGAGAAGAGCCTCCCAGAGCTTGTCGAAGGTCTCAGGAAGATTGCACTCCGCATCGAGAATCTTGGTGAAGCGCTTGGAGAACGCTCGGTCAAAGTAGGCATGGCCGGTCATATACCAGGAGCCTCTGCCGCCCATGCTGACGGAGACAATCTGACCGCGGGCGCCTGCCTCCATGCACCATTCATCCGTTTGGCCCTCGGACCACTGGGCCGCGTAGTAAGCCTTCCAGACATAGGGCTCAAAAGGGTTTTGGGTGAAGTAGTCATCGGAGGAGCATACGTAGGTGTTGAGGAGCCGATTGCGCACGCACCATAGCGATGCGTTGTTGTTGTGCGAGGCGTATTTCTCGTTCACCACGATTGAGACGCCGTACTTGTCCTCGAGGTAGAAGAAGTACTCCTTCATGTAGCCCACCACTAGGGTGATGCTTGTGATCCCGGCAGTCTGCAGCTGCTCGATCTGCCTCTCGATGAGAATCTCCCCGCGTACCTTGAGCAGCCCCTTGGGCTTCTCGTAGGAGATAGGCGCAAAGCGAGAGGAGAGCCCCGCCGCCAGTATGACGGCGTTGTCCACCTTGTAGGGAAGCAGGGCCTCCAGTCCCGCCGGCGTGAGGCGGCCCGCGGCGACGAGCCCCATGCCCTCGAGCTCGCCTATGGCGGCGCTCACGCTCCCGAGTGAGAGCGCCGCCCACTTCGCAATACTGCGTTGGCGCGCTTCGGGCGAAGCGCGCAGGACGTCAAGAACAGAGAACTGCTTCTTGGTAAGATTCGTTCCGGCTCCCTTCATGTTTCTGAAGAGAGTTTAGGTAATCTGAAAGAAGTGTTCAAGAATAATGAAGTAATCTTAAAAATGAACACAACAAGAGGATGGAGCTAACAATAAGGAAGGGTGCGTAGGAGTAAGGTTAACTAGTTTAGTAGGTAACTAATTCGATTAGTCCAATAGGGAGTGCTTCAGCGTGAGACCCATACCTTCCGAAGAGATTCAGCCCTTGCTTCTTGGGGTTTTAAGGGCGTTTGCACGCTACTGTAACGCTCATGGGCTGCGTTATTTCTTGGACTACGGGACCCTTTTGGGTGCTGTGCGCCATAAGGGCTTCATCCCCTGGGATGACGACGTTGACGTCTCCATGCTTCGAGATGACTACAAGCAGCTCCTGGCGCTAGCGCATGAGTCACCCTATCTTGACACAGAAAAGAAGTATCGAATTCTGCTTCCCGCTGAGCTTCCGAATTTCTATCCTTTTGTCAAGGTCGTGGACGAATCCACACTTGCGTACGAGAAGAACATCAAGCGAGAATATGCTCTGGGTATCTGGCTGGACGTGTTCTGTCTCGTGCACTGCCCCGATGATGCCCAGGCATCCGCGCAGCTATTCTCGCAGCACCATCGATACAAGAAGATGAATGAGCTAGTCGTCTGCGGTAACGCCGTGGGCTCCAGACAAAAAATTCTCTATCCCTTTGCATCGGCGGCGGGCGCGGCTCTTCGACTCGTGGGCAGGGATAGTGAACACTGGGCGCAACGCATGATTGGACTCGTAGAGGGTGCACCGTCCACGGGAGACGCGGTGGGCCAGCTGTCGTGGCCCGATTGTTTTGAGACCGACGTCTTCCCATCGTCATGGTGGGATGATGTGGTGGAGCTCGAGTTCGAGGGGGAGCGTTTCACGGTGCCTCGTGCCTATCATGAGGTGCTTCAGAAGCACTATGGTGACTACATGGAACTGCCCCCGGAGAAGGACCGTGTCCGCCATGATTTTGAGGCGTACTATCGAGGAGAACGTACGGCCTAAAAAAGGACGGAATCATACGAGGGGCGCTTGATGGCAAAGACCATGACGATTTTCACCCCAACGTACAATCGGGGCTACATCATCGGGGAGCTCTACCAAAGCCTTCTCGCTCAGACCAGCCAGGACTTCTGCTGGCTGGTCGTTGATGACGGATCCACCGACGATACGGCATCCGTTATCTCCGGATTCATTGAAGAGGGCAGACTGGAAATCACGTACCTCCACCAGGAGAACGGTGGCAAGCAGCGGGCCCACAACACGGGCGTAGCCGCCTGTGCGACGGAACTGTTCTTCTGCGTTGACTCGGATGATACGCTCGTTTCCTCGGCCGTACAGGATGTCCTCGAGCTGTGGGGCAGATGTCGTGAGGATTCCTCCCTTGCGGGCGTCATCGCCATGAGGGGGCGTTCCGTAAAGGAGCCCATGGGCACCTGGTTTCCCAAGGGGCTCACAAGGACGACCATGTGGGATCTCTACTACAAGTGGCATCACAGGGGGGATACGGCCCCAATCTACCGAACGGAACTGTTGCGGGCGTTTCCCTACGTCGTAGAGCCGAGCGAGAAGTTCATCGGTGAGACGTACGTCTACCATCAGATCGATCAGCACTACGAGCTCGCCGTGCTCGACAAGATTATCTGGATCTGCGAGTACCTACCCGACGGCTACACATCGCACGTGCGCCAGGTTACGCGCGAGAACCCCCGGGGCTACATGCGTCTGAAGCGCCTGTTCCTGGACTATTCGGACACCTTCCGCCTCAAAGCGGAGAACACCAGCCTCTACCTGGTGGGAGCTTACTTTGCAGGCTGCTTCGACGAGGCCTATCGGGGACTTCCTAATAAGCCCTTGGCCACGCTCTGTGCCCCCCTCGCGTTCTTGCTCGCAAAGACTGTGTATCGTTCCCGCTAGAGGTTGGCGAAAGTGATGCTTTTTCGGCGGGCGATGCCAGCCATGCCTGATGGCCGCAGTCCATACCGTATGATTTGATATTCAAGTGTTCAAAGAGGGGATAGCAATCTTGCGGAGTGCACATGGGCGATGAGAAGAAGGAGTCTCTGTCAATTCGACAGAACATGCTTTGGAATTCGGTGGGGTCGCTTTCCAATCTTGTCTGTCAGTGGGCCATCACCGTCCTCATCGTAAGGCTTTCGACGACGTATGACTCTGCGGGCATCTACTCGCTGGCCATGTCGGTGTATGGCATCTTTGCCCCCCTTGCTCAATATCGGACTTACACATATCAGATCTCTGACGTGCGTGGCGAGCACACCGTCGGGGAGTACCTTGCGTTCAGGCTTATCACCTGCCTCGGAGCACTGGTTCTGACCATGGGCTACGCCGTGGCTACCTGCCGTCCTAATGCGCTCCCCGCGATTTTGCTCTATGCGCTCTACAAACTGTCAGGTCTTGTCATTGACGTCTTCCATGCGAGCGACCAGCAGTTCCACCGTATGGATTACATCGGAAAGTCCCTCTTCGCTCAAGGAGTCTCCTCGCTCGCGGTATTCATCCTTGCGTACCCACTTACCCAAAGCCTCGAGGCTACTATTTTCCTGATGATGGTGACAACAGTTCTAATCGGTGTATTTTACGATTACCCTCGTACCAATTTGCTTGTGCCCGTTACGCTGGGCATTACCAAAAAGAGGGCTGCACGCCTTCTCGTCCGCTGTGCGCCCATTGTCATTGCTGGCGTAGCCGCCTCGGCGGCGCCTTCCCTTCCACGTCAGTATCTCTCGACTAGCATGGGAGACTCCGCCCTAGGTATCTATGCCTCGGTTGCCGCGCCCGTCGCTATTATTCAGATGGGAGCCTCATACATTTACAACCCACTCCTCGGCTATCTCTCCGAAGCGTATGACAAGCGCGATCGCGCACAGTTTATGCGGCTTCTGATCACCACGCTGGGAGGTATTGCGACAGTGGCCCTCGTCTGTGCTCTAGGGCTCGAGTTTCTGGGTGCCCCGCTCCTGAGGTTGGTCTACGGAGAGAGCATTGTCGGCTACGTCTACCTTCTCCAACCCCTGGTGCTATGTGCGGCAATCACAGGGATCATGTGGTTCTCGAACGACCTGCTTATCTCGCTTAGAAACTTCCGGTGCACATTCGTGGGGAGCCTGATTGCGCTTGTGGTCTCGCTTTTGGTGATGGCGCCGAGCGTGGGCGCGTGGGGTATGAATGGCGTCACGCTCACCAACGCACTTTCCTGCATTGCGGGAACTGTGTTCATGATGGTCTGTCTGCTCATTCAACTCAAGGGTCATTTTGTGACATCAGAGAAGCGGAGTTCTGACGGAGGGGAAGCGAAGTGAACCAAGAGACCGCGCTCAAGAAACTTCAGGACACCGAGCTTGAGATACTCCTTGTCATACGAGACTTCTGCCGCGAGCGGGGCATCATGTGGCTCCTCGACTCCGGGACCGTGTTGGGGGCGGTTCGCCACGGGGGCTTCATCCCCTGGGATGACGACATAGACATAGCCATGCCTCGCGCTGACTATGATCGCTTCCTCGAGCTGGCAGCCAAGGGTCTGCCCACGGGCTACTCTCTGCACACCTTTGAGAACACGCCGGGCTATGCAGGCTTCTTCGCCAAGGTATACAAGGATGGTACGCGCTTCGAGACGGACGAGACGCGCGAGGCAGGATGCCCCCAGGGCATATTCGTCGACGTGTTCTGCTGGGACCGCGCGGCGTTCGATCCCAAGGAGCTCTCCGATCAGATCGACAACGCGCGCAAATGGCAGCGCCTTTCATATCTTTATCACTCTGGGATCATAACGGTGCCCCACAAGGGCCTTCTAGGTGCTGCTGAGCGCCTGGGATGTCAGATTGCTCATGGGTTCGTGGGGCTTGGCGTACAAGATCGCTCCGAGCTTCTGCGGAGCTACGAGCACTCTGTGATTCGCGACGAGGATAGGCTTTCGAACCTCGTGATGAACCTCTCTTGGACATCTTGGCCCCCCCCTTTCTCCGGAAATTCTCTTCCCAACTTCTTCTGTGAGCTTCGAGGGTTATGAATTCCCTGCTCCCGGACAGGCGAAGCGCTATCTGGAGCTTGCGTACGGGGACTGGCAGACCCTTCCCAAATCCGATGACCGTCACACGCATCTACCGCGTCTTCTGGACTTTGGCGATGGTAACGTTTGGAAGCAGGAAGGCTAGGAGTGCCACAGAAGAAGTCATACGCTCTCTTCTCGGCTCAATATCCTCCGCACCTAGGGGGTATCGAGACCTTCACGGAGCATCTCGCCCAGGCTCTCGTGGCTCAGGGCGCTGACGTCACGGTGGTGACCAACGACACCAACGGTGTGGGCGCGGGAATCACATGCGAGAGGGGAGTGGAGGTCATCCGACTTCCGTGTGCTCCCCTCATAGGCGGAAGATTCCCCCTGCATGTGCACAATCGGGTGTTTCGCGACCTGGACGCCCAGATCCGCGTGCGTCGCTGGGATGGGGTGCTCGCTAACGCTCGCTTCTACCCGCACTCCCTCTATGGCATGAAGCTGGCGCGCTCAGTAGGAGTGAGGCCCGTGCTACTTGACCATGGTTCCGCATACCTTTCGTTTAGCAATCCCGTTCTTGATCCGTTTGTAAGAGTCTATGAGCGTGGTGTCACGGCTTGGGGGAAAAGACGCTACGATCCGGCCTACTATGGCATTTCCTCCAAGAGCGTCGAATGGCTCAAGAAATTTGGCATTGAGGCTAAGGGTGTCATAGGCAACTCGATTGACGCGCGAGCCTATCGGGAGAGTTCCTCGGTGAGGGATTTCAGGGGAGAGCTCGACCTCGAGGACAGCTTCGTCGTAGCCAGCGTGGGAAGGCTTATCCCCGAGAAGGGCATTGCCGCCCTAATAGAGGCGAGCAGGTCACTCGAGCTGAGGGCTCGCGGAGTTGTTTTTGTCCTGGCCGGTGACGGCCCTATGGCAGATGGGGTAAGGATGGCCCAGGGAGAGGGACTGCGCTGGGTGGGTAGGCTTGAGTCCCCTGACGTCTCTGCGCTCCTGCAGCAGGCGGACGTTATGTGCCTTCCGACGCGCTCTGAGGGATTTTCTACGACACTGCTTGAGGCCTCGGCCTGCGGGTGTCCCTCGATCGTGACTGACGTTGGGGGTGCGCGAGAGCTTATCCCAGACGAGAGCTACGGCACGATCCTGGAGTCCGCCTCGTCGGCTGGTGTTACCAGGGCAATCGCCAGGCTTTTTGACCATCCAAATGCTGTCGCTGAGCAGCGGATCAACTGCGGGAGGCGGGCCGAAGATCTCTTCTCGTGGGAGGCCACGGCACAGTCGCTGATGCGGGTGTGGGAGGACCTGGCAGAGCGCCCCCCTAAGGGAGAATAGGCTGCATATGCTGGGTACCCTTGGGCCTGCAAGGGCGCTGAATCCCAAAGCGAGGATCTTGAGCTTAGAGTAAAGTAAGGTGTCTGGTAGTCGCTGGCTTGGTGTCCATGAGCCTAGAATAATCTGGCAGTAAGGTGAGGATTTCTCGTGTGGACCCTGTTTTTTGTCGCCTACCTCCTGACGGTTGTCCTGCTGTATCTACCAGGTTTTCTCGTCTTGCTGGCGACGCGGCTCCCTCGCATAGAGGCGCTGTGCCTTGGGCCCCTTATCAGCCTGTCCTTTTATGGCGTCTGGTGCACCTCGCTCGCGTCGCTTGGCATTCAAGCCTCCGTGTCCACAGTGGCCTTGCCACTTCTTCTGGTTGGTGCGGGCGCATGGCTCATGTCCCGGGGCGTGCACAAGGATCGCGCCACGGGGATCGCGCCGGGGCGGCGCTCGTCTTGGTCCAAGATGCTTTATGGTTCGGATTGGTGCGCCCTGGTGGCCTATGTGGCCTTTGGCGTGGTGGCCGTCGCAATTGTCTTTGTGGGAAACCTCGACGGGCCCGCGTCGTTTCTTCAGGAATATGACAACGGAGCCCATCTGGGAGAGGCCAGGAGCTTTCTGAGCAGCGGTAACTACTCCCCCTTCAGCCCGTCCCCCTATCCCCAGGTGCCTGCAGATCAAACCATGTCGCCCTTCGTCATGGGGGGAGGCTTCTACCCCGCGCTGTGGCACGCTCTTGTGGCTCTTGTCGCGGGAACTCTGGGGGCACCGCTTACGCTTGCCGTCAACGCGACTAATGCGGCGCTCGTGGGTACCGTATTCCCTGTGAGCACGTTTTTATTGCTGCGCCGTCTTTTTGGGGCCCAGAGGCACAGCGCCCTCTGGGCCGGGGCCATGGTCACGCTCGCGTTTACGACGTTTCCCTGGGACTTCCTCTCCTTTGGACCGCTCTATCCCAACCTTCTGGGAAACGTCATCCTCTTTCTGCCAACCGTTTGCTTCATGAGGATGTTTGAGGATGGCCTGGGTGCAGGTGGGAGGATGGGTTGGGGGACGCTCTTTTTTGTGGGGTGCGTTGCGCTCGTCCTCTCGCATTCCGGCGCCGTCTTCACCATGGCGGTGCTTCTTGCCCCCTTTTGCGTGTGGCAGGGATACAGGCTCTCGAGGGCGGCCGGTAGGTCACCCGCGTTTTCTTGTGGGCTCGCGTGTACGGTTGCTCTTGGGGTGGCCTTCATCTGGTGCGTGTGCTACAAGCTTCCGTTCCTGCGCTCGGTGGTGTTGTTCAACTGGCCGGCTACCGTTTCGATCCCTCAAGCTGTGGCCGACGCCCTCTCGCTCGCCTTCTTTGAGCACACGGCGCAGCCAGTGCTTGCCTTCTTGGTTCTTGCGGGGGCCGCCTCGCTGACGCGTAAGGCGGGCGCGAGGTGGCTCGTGGCCCCCTTTGGGTTCTCCTGCGTGAGCTTCGTCGTCGCGATGAGCTCGGAGGGTCTGATCAAGCGCCTGCTCGCGGGCTTTTGGTATACGGATCCCCATCGTCTGGCAGCCAACGCGGCACTTATGGCCATTCCCCTTGCGGCCTGGGGGATGTCGGTTGTGTTCGAATGGGCTGCAAGACCCCTAGAGCGGCGCTCACTCGCGAGGCCAGCCGAGCTGGACCCATCTCTTAGGCCCTGTTCCCTTGCGCTCGTCGCAGCTCTCAGTGCCGCCATCTTTTTGCCCAGCTACGAACTGGGGGACCACCTCAGCGTCCAGACGTCATTTGGCTCCCAGGAGGAGCGCATCAATGCCCAGAATGACACGAGCGCTCCAAACGTACTGAGCTCCGACGAGATCGCTTTCTCGCAGGAGGCGCTTTTGGCTGTTCCCGAAGGGTCCCTTATCCTCAATTCGCCCAATGACGGCAGCGCCTTTCTCTATGGACTGTACGGCGCCAACGTGTACTACCGTAGGTTCGACTTGCCCTCAAACGAGCGCTCCGAATCTGCAGACAGCCGCCTCATGAGGGAATCGCTCGACAAGTTCGCAATGGACCAATCCGTGCAAGACGCCGTGGAGAGGTCAGGGGCAACCTATCTGCTCTTGCTGGACCAAGGGGAGGAAGCATCAGACGCACGGCGCCACTTCTGGTCGTACTATCCAGAGCAATGGCTTGGCTTCGAGTCCGTTAGCGACGAGACACCAGGGTTTACCGTGGTGCTCGCGAGGGGAGACATGAGGCTCTATAGGATTGGTCTCTGATAATATAGCTGCGGCTCAGGTGCCAACGTGGAATACGTGAGTATTGGGGAGGGGCATGCACGAGCAGAGCGATAAACTCAAAAGGATTGCGCTAAGGGGCGGGGGCTGTGTCCTTGCAGCCATTCTTCTTGAAATGGGGACTATTTTTGGATCCCCCGCATCAGATATTTTGAATCCTGATGATTGGTCAAAGCGCCGGATTATTTTCTTTGCGCTGCTGTCCCTGGGTGTTAGCGTAATTTACCGGCTCCTTTTGGAAGCTGGGGATACAAAGGTCTTGCATAAGGAAGACCCATTACTTCGACGGGAGCTAGTCAAAAGACTGAGCGCGGCCGTAGCTGGAGTTGCGGGAGCTCTTGGTCTTTTTGTTGTGGTACAGAGGGCCTTCTATCAGGGCGTGGATCTAAGGCCCACGCTTTTCGTGGTTGCCCTGTTTGTAAGCGTGACCCTTCTTTTTCTGAATCGTAAGAGATGCTTCCAAAAAATTGAGCTTGCCTTTCTTTACATTGCTCTGCCCTTTGGGTTGATTTTTTGCATTTGCATGCCAGTAATTGCTGAGATTAGCTGGGATGGTCAGATTCATTTTGACAAAGCGCAGGCTCTCTCATATGTGCAGGGCGCTCAATACACCGGTGCGGATGGCATTATGACTCAAGCTGACGCAGTGGTAAAACTCAACCTGCTAAAGAGCGGCGATATAGCAGCAGTATGGAACCCCAAACAAGATTACTCCTCGGTGGTGTCCGCTAACGAAGCGCTGCTGGAGAGTGAGCGTACAGAGCCAATCGTGAGGACACAGGGGACGGAAACACTTGGGGGGAGTTCTTATCTCACTCCCTCGGGTGTGGGATACATTCCCAATGCCATAGGGCTCTGGTTGGCGAGGCTTATCCATCTTCCCAGCCTTGGACAATACTTTTTTGGCAGGTTGGGTAATCTCCTGTTCTATTGTGCAGTTTTCTATTGTGCGATAAAGCAGCTAAGGGGCGGAAAGCTCATTGTGCTGTCTATAGCGCTCTTGCCAACTCCTTTTCTGATGGCATGCAACTTCGCCTACGATCCCTGGTGCTTTGCACTCATCACGTATTCTTTTTCCAAGTATGTATCCTTAATCCAGAGTAAGGATCCCGCTGGTTTCTCGGATATTTCCAAAATGCTTCTCGCGTTTTTTCTGGGCGCACTTGTAAAGGCAGTCCTCTTCCCTCTCGCCCTTATTTTCATGACACTTCCCTTGCGCAAGACGAGCATGCGGTGGTATCACCTCTCCGTCGTCTTGACTGCCCTGACCTTGCTCGGGTCGTTCTTAGTTCCCCTCGTTATAGGCGGAGCTGGTGGGGGAGATGTACGCGGAGGTTCGGATGTGAACTCTGCCCTGCAGATTGCGCATGTGCTTTCCAGTCCCCTGGATTATGCGGAGATGGTCGTGAGCTTCACAATCCTTCGCTTTTTGCCTGCTAGCACCGAGGGGTCGATGAATATGTTCGTTGGATTCCCCTATCTGCTCGCAGCTTCTTCATACTATCTGGTGGCGCCCATTTGTGAGATGGGCCTGCTGCTTTTTGTAACGCTCTACGATAGGGAAGGGGAAGATGCAGCATATGCCACGGTGAGGATCAAGATTGCCGTGGCAATAGGCGTTGCTTGTGCATATCTGCTGATAGTTTCGGCGCTCTATGTCTCCTTTACGCCTGTTGCCCTGTCGACGATTAATGGGGTCCAGTCGCGCTATGCGCTTCCTCTCCTTGCCCCCCTTCTGCTTGTGGGCTTATGCAGTCGTCGAACCTGTAGATTTAAACAAAATAAAAGAGCGTTCACCTCTATTGTGCTTGGGACTGAAGTGGCTACGTTCGCCGCAACCTTTATAGTTATGTTCTAATAGCTCCCACGCTCGTCCGGATTGGGATGACGCTGCTTTGGCGGGGGTTCTGCTTTCGTTCCGGACGAGCGCTTGTATGGAGGCAGTGAGTCCTTCCAATACTTCACTAGATCTGGTAGTACCAGCTTCCCGGTTCTCCCTTGGTGAAATTGGGATTGAAGTAGGGATCTCCCTCTACGAAGTACCGTGCCCATCGGTAGTTGAGGTACGAGACCTCGCGGTGGAAGCGCACCTTCTTCTCCACGTTGTTCTCATCGCCCCGCGAGAGGGACTCGTAGTGGTAGAGCTCCACCTCCGGGGTATACACGACGAGCCTCTCGGCATCTCTGACCTTGAGGCAGTAGTCGACGTCGTTAAAGGCCACCTGCAGTTCCTCGGTGTACCCCCCTGCCTCGTCAAAGACGCTTCGTTTGGTCATCATGCAGGCTGCCGTGACCGCGCTCAGCTCCCTCTGGGCGTCAAGGAGGGCGAAGTAGCCCCAGTTGTTGCGCGGAAGTGCATGTCCGAGCATTCCTGCGGCAGAGGAGCTGATGGTGAGCCCGGCATGTTGGATGGTGCTGTCGCGGTAGAGCAGGCGTACGCCCACTATGCCCACGTCTTCGCGGGAGCAGAGGCCGAGCATGACCTCAATCCAGTCCGGGGTTATGACCTCGGTGTCGTTGTTAAGTAGGAGCAGGTATTCCCCTCGAGCCTTCTGCACCCCAAAGTTCATGAGCTTGGAGAAATTAAACTCACCGGGCCAGTGTTCGACTCTTATCTTGTCGGGATGTTCCTGCTGGATGCGCTCATAGTAGGAGAAGGTCTCGGGAATCTCGCTGTTGTTCTCTATGACGACGATCTCATAGTTCTCATAGGTAGACGTGGAGAGAATGGACTGCAGGCAGACATCGAGAACGTCCGTGTAATCCTTTGAGGGAATGATAATGGAGACGAGGGGGCGCTCTTCGGGAACGTCATAGATGACGCGATAGGTGAAGGGACGACGGGACGGGGAGACCTTGGCGCGCAGTCCCATCCGGCCAAGGTGGGCTTGGACGGCCCTGATGCCCGCCTTGGTCGCATAGGACTTGCTCCCGGCATTCTCGGCCGTCGATCCCTTTGTCATACGCCAGTGGTAGAGGACCTTGGGCACGTGGTGCACGTGACGGGCCTTCTCGACGGCTTGAAGAACCATGTTGTGGTCCTGAGCACCATCGAACTCAGGTCTGTTGGGCTCGAGCGTTTCTAGCAGGGATCTGCGAATGGTCATGAGGTGGCAGATGTAGTTGTTGTTCCTGAGGAGGTCTATATCAAAGTCGGGCTTGAAGAAGGGCTGCGTGTACGTTCCGTCAGGCAATAGCTTGTCCTCGTCGCAGTAGAGCACATCCGTGTCCCTGCGCTCATTGAGGGCATGAGCGTACTCGAAGAGGATGTCGGGCTCCAGGACGTCGTCATGGTCGAAGAAACAGACGAAGTCACCTGTTACCACCTCGATTCCCCTATTGGTGTTCTCGGAGATGCCGAGGTTCTGCTCGAGCGTGACAAGGCGGATGCGCTCGTCCGACTCTACACGCGTTCGTACCTCGGTTGAGAGCTTCTCGTCCTCGGGGCTGGCGTTCACGAGTACGAGTTCCCAGCTCTGATAGCTCTGGAAGAGGACTGATTCGACCATCTCATTAAAGAGCCTTAGCGGAGTCTTGAAAAGGGGAACCACGATGCTAAAGCGCGGGCTGTCGCGAAGCTCGATTCTTGACTCCTTGGCAATGGTGCCTATGCTCGCCTTCTTCTGGGCAAACCACCAATTGTAGTCGGGGTTGAACTGAGCACTCTCGGTGTGCTTTCTGGTGGTGTCCCTCAGCTCCCTGAGGACGGGGCGATCCAGCACCTCGAAGCTGGAGAAGGCGGGATGATTCTCGTCGGTTATGTCAAAGACGAGGCGCTGGAGAATCGCTGGAACGCGAATAGAAAACTGCAGCTCGCGACGATGCTTTGTATCGGAAAAGGGCACCTTTACGCATGCGTCACCCATAATGATGGGGTTGACGGGAATTTGCTCAAGGGTCGACGTGAGACACCGCAGAGACGCCTTGTTGTCGGTGCGATACGGCTCGCGCAGCATGCCCCGCAAGATGAAGTCTGGCCCGTCTTCGATGCAGTCCCAGAACTCCATGGTGGCGCTGTCATACATGTCGACGCGATCGAAATCGCGGATTTCCTCGCAGAGCGACTTGCGCAGTCGATAGTTGAGGCGTGACTCCCACTTTGCCGCAGAGAAGGATAGTGCGTAGGACTGAGATGAGAGAATGGAGCCTGCCTCGCCCTCCTCGCTTAGGGTCACCTGGCAGCTTCTGGTGTCGAGCATGGGGAAGGCGGCCACGAACTGACGGCTCTCGTGCTCTTGGAATGAGGGAACCTCATGAATGGAGCAAGGAACCGCTGCCGTGCCGCTCGTCTGGGCCTTGATTGACACGCTGCGGGAGTCGGGTAGATCGTGTGCCTCAAAGCGAACGAAAACCTTGCCGCTTCCTCTGCAGGTTCCGCTTGCTACTAGTCTCATGTGCCTTCCTTCAATGGAGAAGATGCGTCCAAGCAATGATAGCGACCTCGGGGAGTTTCCTAGAATCCTACGTGAAATACGTAGAAACCCTAAGAGAACCTTGTGGCTCTGTGGCGTAGAAAGGCTCCCTTTATGATGCGGGGAACATATGTGAACACAAGACCCACCTTGAGGGAGGTTGATCCAGTGACCTTGCGAAAGGCGCTTCTTAGGTCGTCTGTCTGCGCCTCGAGCGAGATGACCTTAGCCTCAAGCTGAGCAACCTTTGTTTGTTGCCTCAGGATGGCCTGACGATGACTTTGTTCAAGGTTTTCGAGATGGGAGCGATAGGCACAGAGAAGCTCAGACCACATGGTAGCGTTGAGCGAGCTGCTCGGGGCTGGGCGATAGGGTTCGAGAGAGCTGACAAAGCAAGAGTGCCAGAAGCCCTCGTAGTCGTAGGAAATGATGCCTTCCACGAAGGCTCTTCCCGCCGTTCCCAGGCCACGGGCGTACGTCTTGTCCGTGAGGATGCGGGCAAGCGCATTGGCAGCCGCTTCGGAATCTCCTTGGGCAACCCTGACGACTCCTTTATTTCCCGCAACAAGCGTGAGATAGGGAAGGTCATAGATGACACAGGGGAGTCCGGTTGCGAGGGCCTCACCGAGCGCCAAAGACCAGCCCTCCCTTTCGGAGGTCAGAAGAAAGGCGTCTGCGGACTGATAGAAGGCAGCCATGTCCTGTTCTCTTTGGGGTCCACAGAAGACGATATGGTCCTCAAGGGGTGTGTCCACAAGGGCTGCCCGCATCCTGTCGGCGATTTCTTGATCTTCGGGTCCGATGAGCAGAAGCTGCGCATCGGGAACCCGTCTGACGAGTTCGAACATAATGGGAATGACGCGTTCTGGGCATTTGTCCACATGAAGACGAGCAGGCCATATGATGGTGTGCCCTTGGAGAGCCGCTGCCTCGTCGGGGGGCTCAAGGGTGATTGGGTTATTAGTTACCATCACGTTACTATTGAAGTTACTCCAGAAAAGACGGTCCATCTCGCTGAGGCAGATGATGCCGCTTGCAAGCTCGTATTGGAGGGGAATATCCGCGTACCTGGCTGGCATATCGGAGTCAAGGAAGAACATCGTGAACGAGCTCTGAATGTAAAGGAATGTTGAGATGCCTAAGCTTCTTGCGGCAATAATGTCAAAGGCAAGCGTGTCCGAGAACCAATGAGTGAACACGAGGGTATCAACCGCGTTCTCTTGCAGGGTGTCCAGTAGCCTCTTGCACCTAGGTGCATAGCCGTCCTTAGTCATTCCGACGAAGGTGGGTAGAACGATCCTCTTCACCCCCTCGGGAAGCTCAAAGTCGTCCTCTCCAGGTTTGACATTAGTGAGAAGAATGACGTTGAGCCCCATGTTAAGCCACAGGTTCGTGAGGTCACGCGTGACCCTTTCCCCGCCCCCGATTCCTAGGGCGTGAAAGAAAATGGCGACGGTTCTTATCTCTGAACGTGTCGTGCGCAGGGAGCGAGCGCTGTTTGCAATGCGTATGAGCTCACTTGGCTTATCCCAGTAGCGTTGTGCAAGGAGGGGAATAGCCGCTTCGGGAGTATGCTCGGCGAGGAGCTTATCAAAGTCGGCGGGACAGGAGATGCTCTCGCCGCCCGATCCATCCGAAACGCCTTCAGACTCTATGGAACTCATGTCACCACCAGTACGTTACTTTTACAGCAATATGCCTCTATTATGGCTCAGATGAATGCTCGGCTAAAATACTCTCGCTTGATAAATGCGACTTAAACGTAGCTTAAACACATAGGGAGTAAGAAATGGTTCTTAAAAGCAAATCGCCCGCGTCGAGTTCCTCCAAGCGTTCAGGACATGCCGTCACGCGAAGAGACGTCCTGGGTCTCATGGTGGGCGCCGGAGCCGTCATGGTGGGTGCCGTTCCCACAACGGCGGCCGCAGACGAGACGACTGAGGACACGGAAGACGAGTACGTCGCAAATAGCTGGCGCTACGAGGACGGCCAGCCCATTGATGACGTCGCGCTGATGACTCGCCTCTCACCTCAAAGCCTTACGACCGCTTGGAGCAAAGACAGCGACGGAAACTGGTGTAATAGCGTTGGTAACCCTATTCCAGGAGCCCCGCTACGTGGTATTGACGTGAGCGAGTGGCAAAAGGAGGTTGACTGGAGCTCCGCTCAGCAAGATGGAACTGACTATGTGATTATCCGCGCCGCAGCATTTGCGGGATACTCAAGCAGCGCAAAGCGGTGGGGCAAGGATTACTGCTGGGATCAGAACGCCACAGAATGCGATAGCCTCGGCATTCCCTACGGGGCCTACATCTATTCCTACGCCACGAGCGTGGAGGGCGCAGTAAAGGAGGCAGACTATATCCTTAGCCTGCTCAAGGGGCACAGCCCAACCTATCCCGTCTACCTCGACCTGGAAGACAACAGCATCTTGGGAGCCGATCTAAACGCGATTGCGAGGGCATTTTGCGAGCGCGTAGAGAGCGCGGGATATCAGGCGGGGGTCTACGCGAACCTGTACTGGTGGAACAATTACCTTACGGATACGAGCCTGAGTAACTGGACTCGTTGGGTTGCCCAGTATAACGTCACCTGCGACTATGGTGGACGCTACGACATGTGGCAGGCTACTAGCAGGGGGAGCGTCGACGGCATCAGCGGCAGCGTTGACATTAATTTTGACTTTGTTGGTCTGAGCAGTGACTATGCGAACCAAACGACATGGAGTCGCCTTTACGGTCAGGATCAGCTTGACACCATGCAGCGTATTGCCGAGACGGGCTGGTCCTCCTCAAGCTCCGTTGTCGTTGCTACGCAGGATACATTCTGGGATACGCTTTGCGCCAGCTCATTGGCGGGGTCGTTGGACTGTCCTCTTCTTCTTACTTCGTCCAGTTCGCTCTCCTCACAGGCAAGAGTGGCGCTGCAGGAGCTCGGGGCCACGACCGCCTACGTCGTGGGCGGCCCCGTTGCCGTGTCGAGCTCCGTCGACTCCCAGATACGGGCGGCGGGCTGCCCGACCGTGGAGCGCGTCTACGGGCAGGACCAGCAGGGCACCGCGCGGGCGGTGGCCGAGAAGCTCGGTAAAGACCATGCTGACACGTGCATAATCGCCACGTCATGGAAATTCCAGGATGCCCTAAGCATCTCTCCCTATGCATACGCATATAAGGTACCCATCTTCCTGTGCGACTCAGGCACAAACGCGCTTGCTGAGGCCACGCTTCAGATGATAAGAAACATGGGATTCTCGAAGGCGGTCATTGTGGGTGGTCCCGTTGCGGTTGACAGTGGGGTGGAAGTACAGCTAAAAAAGTCCGGCATTTCATCTGTTCAACGAGTGTACGGTCAAACGGAATACGAGACGAGCCAGGCCATTGCCGAGTGGGAGCTTGCGTAGGGCATGGTCAGCACCAATATGGCCGTTGCAACAGGCGTTACGTTCTATGACGCCCTTACGGGTGGAGCACTCTGCGGCAGGAACAACTCCGTCCTCGTGATCACAAGCGATACGAATCGCGTCTGTTTGACGGACTTCGTCGCATCTCAGAAAAATGAGGTGGACAAGGGGTACGTGCTGGGCGGTCCCATTGCCGTTTCTGAAGCCAGCTGGATTATCCTTCTGAGAAACTATCTGTACTAGGATTTCTTACGTAGAGACACGAGGGGGCCGAGGAAATCCTCGGCCCCCTCGCCTTAGAGAGTCAGAAGCTCAGTGGCGATTTCTAGGAAGTCGCGAGTATGAGCTTCTTCCACACCGAGGAGGAGACGGCGATATTCCCACCAAAGACGTTACCCTCTCCAATCGATGCAGCGTGCGTGCTTATGAAGCCATCGATGGCAGAGGTGTTCGCATCGCTTGCAAGTACGAGGACGGAGTTGTTCCTACCGCAGAGCGCGGACCCGGTCAGGGCATCCCAGTAGGTCTCGCCAGTGGCCACTCCCATGCCCGACGCGCTCATGCCCTCGCTCAGGGAAAACTCGGCCAGTGCGGCGCTCGTCTCATATCCCGTCTGCCCATAGACCCGCTTAACCGCGCTGCCGGTAAGGCCAAGCGAAGAGAGCTGGGCCTCGACGCTCGATGACACTGCAACGGGGCCGCCGGCAATGATGACACGGGTGTAACCGCCAGACGAGATGGCTTTGAGCGTCTCCTGGGACAAGGCGTTGGTGGACGTCTCGGCGAGGAAGATGGGCGCTCCCTTTACGTAGGAGTAAGGGCCAGAGGACAGCGCGTCCTGAAATCCGTTCGAAGTTGCGATAATGCAGGTCGAAGATCGGGCAGAGGAGAGCTTCTCGGCCACCGCCCGCGCGGTGCCCTGCTGGTCCTGCCCGTAGACGCGCTCCACGGTCGGGCAGCCCGCCGCCCGTATCTGGGAGTCGACGGAGCTCGACACGGCAACGGGGCCGCCCACGATGTAGGCGGTCGTGGCCCCGAGTCGAGCTATCTCATCTGCTGCTTCCTGAGGCAGAGAATCCTGGCTGCAAAGGAGAATCGGTGCGTCATAGGCACCGGCGAGCGACGCGGCGGAAAGGGCGTCCCAGTACGTTTCCTGCGTGGCTATGATGACCGTGGAAGATCTGGAGAACCCTGCCTGCGAGATTTCCTCCATGGTCCCAAGCTGGTCCTGGCCGTAGAGGCGCGTCCATACCTCCGAGCTCTCGGAAAGAAAGCCGAGACAGTCTGCAAGTTCGTTGCGATAGCGATTCTCCCAGCCGGCCCAATACTGCGATTGCGCGTGGTAGCGAGCCCTGACGTTATCCACCACGAAATTACAAAGGGTTGTGACAAACTGCACGTCGCTCATCGAATCGTTGACCCCTGAGTTCTTGATGAACCAGTTGCCACCGTAGTAGTATCCCTGCTTCACATAGCTGGCTCCGCCTCCAGGACCAAACAGGCTGCTCAGGCCCCAGCAGAGGCCTTTTATGCAATCAGGACGCGAGTCGATGTCGATGCCCATGGCGATCATGCTGCCCCGAACTCCCGTGGAGCCGCTGTAGTACTGGACGTAGGCCCAGTAGTTCTGGAGCTGCGAGAACTCGGTGGGATTGGCAGCATAGGCCGCGTGCCATGCCGTGTTGAGGTCATTGCCCAGCTGCGTGTAGGCACCGTTGCTGCGGGTCTCCCCCGTGACATCCCAATCGTAGTTGTCTCCGATCACCTTGAGGCAACTGTATGTCGTGGGGTTGTAGTTATAGACGGCCTCAAGAAACGATCCAAGCGTATGGCGGTTGTCGAACTGGAAGTAGCCCAGTGCGTGATAGCCATCCCCATAGCTCAGGCCCTGATCGTAGTTCTGGCCGCTTTCGTACTTGCAGTGAGAGAGCATCTCTGCGGAAAGCTCCATGGGCTCGATGCTGCTCACGGACCTTGTGGACATGAGGGACATAACCGATGGCGCACTATCCGATACGCCCATGTCAAAGAAGTCCGTCCTGTCGATTACCGTCCCGTACTGGTCCTCGATAACGTCGGCCGAGGCGGGAGAGGCCCAGAGAAAGGAACAGAGGAATGCGAGGACGGAGAACAGGATGCCCAAGGTCAAGCTTCTGCGTTTTTGTTGCATAGGGTACCTCCTGGTAAATGAAGCATCGATCCTCTCGGACGCGTCGAGAGGTCTTTTGAGAACTTGCAGCTTCGTCGAAATATGGTCTTCGTCTCGTGCGGAGTCTTCTAAAGGGTCCCCTGCGTCTACACTTCATCGCATGGGCTATCGTAGAGAGCGATACCTATACTATACGAACGCTACGCAAGAGTACACGGGAGGCTCAACCCATGAAGGGCATCATCCTGGCCGGGGGCTCCGGCACCCGGCTCTACCCGCTGACCACGGTCACGAGCAAGCAGCTGCTGCCGGTCTACGACAAGCCGATGGTCTACTACCCGCTGTCCACCCTCATGCTCGCGGGCATACGTGACATCCTGGTCATAAGCACCCCGGCCGATCTGCCCAACTTCGAGCGCCTCCTGGGCGACGGATCGGACTTCGGCATCGAGCTCTCCTACGCCGAGCAGCCCGAGCCCAACGGGCTCGCCCAGGCCTTCGTCATCGGGCGCGACTTCGTGGGCGGCGAGCCCTGCGCCCTGGTCCTGGGCGACAACATCTTCTACGGCAACGGCCTCTCGCGCCACCTCAGGCGCGCCGCCGAGGCGGCCGAGTCCTCCGGGCGCGCCACCGTCTTCGGCTACCGCGTGGACGACCCGGAGCGCTTTGGCGTCGTGGAGTTCGACGAGAGCTACAACGCCGTCTCCATCGAGGAGAAGCCAGCCCGTCCCAGGAGCAACTACGCGGTCACCGGCCTGTACTTCTACGACGCCCGCGTCTGCGACTACGCGGCCGAGGTGCGCCCCTCGGAGCGCGGCGAGTACGAGATCACCGACCTCAACCGAAGGTACCTGTCCGACGGCTCGTTGGACGTGGTCACCCTGGGGCGCGGCTACGCGTGGCTGGACACGGGGACCATGGAGTCGCTCTACGAGGCCTCCCAGTTCGTGAGGACCGTGGAGACCGCCCAGGACCTGCCGGTGAGCGTGCCCGAGGAGATTGCCTACGAGAACGGCTGGGTCTCCCGCGAGCGCCTCCTAGCCTGCGCGGAGCGCTACGGAAAGAGCAACTACGGCAGGCACCTGCGCATCGTGGCCGAGGGCGGCATCGTGCCCGACCGGTGCTACCGAGACTAGCAATCAGGAGAGGGAGAGCAGCATGGAAGAGGCCTTCGAGCCCACCAACATCATCGTGACCGGGGGCTGCGGCTTCATCGGGTCCAACTTCGTCCACCACGTGGTGCGCGAGCACCCCAAGACTCACGTGACGGTGCTCGACAAGCTCACCTACGCGGGCAACCCGGGCAACATAGCGGGGCTTCCCGCCGACCGCGTCGAGCTCGTGGTGGGCGACGTCTGCGACGCCGAGCTCCTGGGGCGCGTGGTCCCGGGCCACGACGCCATCGTGCACTTCGCGGCGGAGTCGCACAACGACAACTCGATCCTGGACCCCTCGCCCTTCGTGCGCACCAACGTCGAGGGCACCTACCAGCTGCTCGAGGCCTGCCGCGCCCACGACGTGCGCTACCACCACGTCTCGACCGACGAGGTCTACGGTGACCTCGCGCTTGACGACCCGGCACGCTTCACGCCCGAGAGCCCCTACCGTCCGTCCAGCCCGTACAGCTCCACCAAGGCCAGCTCGGACCTGCTCGTGCGCGCCTGGCACCGCACCTACGGCGTGCGCGCCACGATTTCCAACTGCTCCAACAACTACGGACCCTATCAGCACGTGGAGAAGTTCATCCCGCGCCAGGTCACCAACGTCCTATGCGGGGTCCGCCCCAAGCTCTACGGCGACGGGGCCAACGTCCGCGACTGGATCCACACCGAGGACCACTCCCGTGCGGTCTGGGAGATCCTCACGCGCGGACGGATCGGCGAGACCTACCTCATCGGCGCGGACGGGGAGCGCTCCAACCTGGACGTCCTGCGCGCCATCCTCGAGCGCATGGGCAGGTCCCCCGACGACTTCGACTGGGTGCGCGACCGCCCCGGCCACGACCGCCGCTACGCCATCGACTGGTCGAAGCTCCACGACGAGCTCGGATGGGAGCCCGTCCACACGGACTTCTCTGAGGGTCTGGACCAGACCATAGCCTGGTACGCCGACCATCGCGACTGGTGGGAGGGCGCCAAGGAGGCGACCGAGGCCAAGTACGCCAAGCAGGGGCAGTAGATGGAAGGAAGTCACGGGAGCATGTCGATGGAATTCGAGAAGGACCTCGCGGCGAAGGAGACCAACATCCCCGGCGTGCTCGTCTTCGACCTGAGCGTGCACGGGGACGCGCGCGGGTGGTTCAAGGAGAACTGGCAGCGCGAGAAGATGCGCGCGCTTGGCCTGCCGGACGTGCGCTTCGTCCAGAACAACATAAGCTTTAACGACTGCAGGGGCGTGACCCGGGGCATCCACGCCGAGCCCTGGGACAAGCTCATCTCGGTCGCCGCGGGCTCGGTTTTTGGCGCGTGGGTCGACCTCAGGCCCGGGGCGAGCTTCGGGGAGGTCCTCACCTGCACGCTCGACCCCTCCAAGGCCATCTACGTGCCGCGCGGGGTGGGCAACGCCTACCAGGCCCTGGAGGACGGAACCGCGTACACCTATCTCGTGAACGCCCACTGGTCGGCCGAGCTCAAAAGGACCTACACCTTCGTGAGCCTGGCCGACCCCGAGCTTGGCATCGAGTGGCCCATCCCCCTTGCCGAGGCCACACTGTCCGAGGCCGACCTCCACCACCCCCCGCTGGCCGAGGCCCTGCCCATGACCCCCCGGCGCACCCTCGTGACCGGCTGCAACGGCCAGCTGGGGCGCGCCGTGCGCGCGGCCGCCGAGGGGCGCGGCCTGCCCGGCTTCGACTACTGCGACATCGACACCTTCGACATGAGTGATCCCGCCGCCTACGCGGGCGTTGACTGGTCGGGTTACGGGACCGTGATCAACTGCGGCGCCTACACCGCCGTGGACCGCGCCGAGACGCCCGAGGGGCGCAGGATCTGCTGGGCGGCCAACGCCACGGGGCCGGCCCTTTTGGCCCGCACCTGCGCCGAGCATGGCGTCACGCTCGTGCACGTCTCCTCCGACTACGTCTTCGACGGGACGCGCGAGCTGCACGACGAGTCCGAGCCCCTCTCGCCGCTGTCCGTCTACGGGCAGTCCAAGGCGGCGGGCGACCTCGCCGTGGCGGGGTGCCCCACCCACTACGTGGTGCGCTCGAGCTGGGTCATAGGAGACGGTCACAACTTCGTCAAGACCATGCGTGCCCTCTCGGACCGCGTGGCCGACCCCTCGGACGCCCTCTCCGAGGTGCGCGTGGTCGATGACCAGCTGGGACGCCTCACCTTCGCCGACCAGATGGCCGAGGCCATTCTGCACCTGCTGGGCTACCGCGCGGGAGATCTGGAGCCGTCCGCGCCGGCGCCCTTCGGCACCTACGACGCCACGGGGGAGGGTGAGGTTCGCTCTTGGGCGGACGTCGCCGCGCACGTCTTCGAGCGCGTCAACGCCAACGGGTCGGCCGTGGCCCCCGTCTCCACGGCCGCCTACTACGCCGGCGCCGAGGGCCCCGTCGCCCCGCGCCCGGTCCACTCCGCCCTGGATCTCTCCAAGCTGGAGGCCACCGGCCTCACGCCGCGCGACTGGCAGGTCGAGCTGGACGAGTACCTCGACCGCCTGCTCGCGGAGTAGCCGGCGGCACCTCTCGACGCTCTTGTCGTGCACGGGTCCGAGGCATTCATCTGCTCCGGGCCCGTGCGCTATGATGAGGAGCGTCTCACCCTCGAGTAGGTTGGATCGAACGTGGTAGAAGCCCCCACAGCCCTTAGCGTCTCGGAGCCGCGCGCCGCGCGCCCGCGCATCTCCGTCCTCGTTCCCATCTGTAACGTGGAGCGCTATCTGGCCCAGTGCCTCGACTCGCTGGTCGCGCAGACGTTTGCGGACTTCGAGGTCATCTGCATCAACGACGGCTCCACGGACGACTCGCGCGCGATCATTCAGCGCTACCTCGACGCCGATGAGCGCTTCCGCGTCATCGACAAGCCCAACTCCGGCTACGGGGCCTCCATGAACCTGGGGCTCGACGCCGCGCGCGGCACCTACGTCGCCATCCTGGAGTCCGATGACTTCTACGAGCCCCAGGCCCTCCAGAAGCTGGTCGCGGCTGCCCAGGAGAACGACTCCGACGTGGTCAAGGCGGACTTCTGGCTCTTCTGGTCCGAGCCCGCACAGCGCCGCGAGCTCTTCCACATCGTGGACGCTGCGCAGGCCGGGCGCACCCTGCGGCCGCTCGAGGATCCCGCGATATTCTTCCGCAAGCCGTCCATCTGGTCGGCCCTCTACCGTCGCTCGCTTCTGGTGGAGAGGGGCATCCGCTTCCTCGAGACGCCGGGGGCGTCCTACCAGGACGCGGGTTTCAACTTCAAGGTCTGGGCCTCGGCCCAGCGTGCCACGTTCATTGCGGACCCCATCTTGTCCTACCGTCAGGACAACGAGAAGTCCTCGGTCAACTCGGCGGCCAAGGTGTTCTGCGTGTGCGACGAGTACGCCTCCATGGAGGCGTTTGTCAACGCGCGCGGCGAGGACCGGGAGGCTCTCACGGGTATCCTCGAGCGCATGAAGTTCGACAGCTACATGTGGAACTACGACCGTCTGAGCGACGATCTGCGCGAGGAGTTCATTACGCGCGCGGCGCGGGAGTTCTCCGAGGCCCTTGCCGCCGACAAGGTGGACATGGGCCTCTTCGAGCCGTGGGCCGAGGCCGACCTCAGGGCGCTCGTCGCCGATCCCGCGGAATTCGACGCCTCGCGCTCGAAGTTCACCGCCCCGGGGAAGCTCAACACGTTCAGGCACTACCTCAGCCTGGGCGGAGCGTCCCTCGTGCTCAAGGTCATGGCCTACAAGACCTTCTGCCATTCCGTTCGCAGGACCAACGAGCAGGGGGGCGCCGCGTGAGCCGCATCTCCGTGATCATCCCGGTCTACAACGTCGAGGACTACCTCGACTGGTGCCTGGGATCGCTCGAGGCGCAGACGCTCGAGGACATCGACGTCATCTGCGTCAACGACGGCTCCACGGACGGCTCCCACGACGGGCTGATCAGGTGGGCTGCGCGTGACGGGCGCATCAAGATCATCGACAAGGCCAACGGGGGCCTCTCCTCGGCCAGAAACGCCGGCATCGCGGCCGCGCGCACGGACTACGTCTGCTTCCTCGACTCCGACGACCGCTTCCATCCCACGGCCTGCGAGGAGATGGTGCGCTCGCTCGACGAGACGGGCGCGGACGTCCTGACCTTTGGGGCCACGTGCTACCCCGAGGAGGCGGGCTACCCCTGGCTCGTCGACGTCTTGAGCCCGCGCGACGCCGTCTTCGAGGGGTTCACCCCGAACATCCTCTTCAAGGAGAAGTCGCGTCCCTTCGCGTGGCGCACGGCATGTCGCACGGACTTTCTCGTGGACCACAAGATCCTCTTCGACGAGACGCTGCGCTTTGGCGAGGACCAGGTCTTCGACTTTGCCATCTACCCCCGGGCAAAGAGGACTGCTCTGAGCTCGGCCAAGCTCTACGACTACCGCGTCTCGCGCGCGGGCTCTCTCATGGACCAGCTCAAGGACGACTTTGGTGCCAAGATGCTCGAGCACGTGAAGATTCTCGACCGCATCCTCTCCGACTGGGACGAGGGCGGCTTCCTGGCACAGTATCCTGCCGAGATGGTGGCCTTCTCGATGGACTTCGCGCTCTACGACGCGATCAAGCTGGACGATACGAGCTACCGCGCTGTCGCCGAGGCGCTCACCGGGGTCCTGGGCCGCCACTGGGGCGCGGGGGAGGTCGCTCGCCTGGACCTCGCCCCGGCCACGAGGCGCATGGCCCTTGCGGCCTGCTATCGCACGGACCTGGGGAACGTGGCCAGAAAGAGGCTCGCCCTGGACTACTACGCGCAGCAGCACGGGCGCAAGGCGGCGCTCAGGCGCCTGCTCAGAGGGTAGGGGGTCCCATGCGCATCAGACGTCGCGCGTGCTGCCGAGCGGACGGTCGCCTCTACTGCATCGTTGACCTGGAGGGAGCGGGCGGCGCTCCCGCCGCGGAGGCGTCGGCCGAGGCCTCGCTCGCGGGCAGCCCGATTCCCGCGGAGCTCTATCCCTACGAGGACGGCGCCTGGGTCGTCGTCCTGCCGTTTCTTGCTCGGGCGCGCCTGCGGGTCATGCTCGCGGTGGGGGAGGAGCGCGGCTCCTTCGACGTGAACTGCGCCCGGGCACGCTGGGAGTCGAGCCTCGTCTACCGCCTGCGCAAGGACCTGCCCCCCCGGCTGCGCGGCGTCCAGGACAGCTGGCTCCACGACCGCCTGCGACCTTCTCTGGATCGCCTTCTGGCCGGTGACGGCGTCGACGTCTGGCGGGTGAGCGTCACGTGGCAGGGCTCCGACGAGACGGACCCCGCCCTGGAGCTCCTTGATGATCAGGGCCGCCCCCTTGAGGGGAGGGTCCTTCCCTTCGAGCGGCAGTTGCACGTGCCCACGCCCGCGGGCGTGCCCGTGAACAGGAGCTTCTTCTCGGTCGAGCTTCCCGAGGGGCTCCGCTGCTTCGTCCTGCGCGCCCGTGACCAGAGCGGCCTCGCGCGTGGGGGCTTCTGCTCCTCGGACGAGCGCTTCTGGACAGACAAGGAGCACGAGACGTGGCTCCACATGCGTGACGCCCGCGCCGACGACGCGCACTACGTGCGCTGGTTCGAGGAGCATCGCGCCAAGGGCGGTGACCTCGAGGCCCAGGCGCACGCGCGCCTTGCCTATGAGCCTCTCGTGAGTCTGGTGGTCCCCTGTTACCGCTCGGACGCGGGCTATCTGGGCGAGCTCGTCTCGTCCGTGCGCGCGCAGAGCTACGGGAGGTGGGAGCTGCTGCTCCTGGACTCCACGCCGCAAGACGGCGTGGTCCGCGCGGCCGCCAAAAGCGCCGGCGTGCCCGACGAGCGCGTGCGCGTCCTGGACACCAGCGCGCCGAGGGGCATCGTGGGGAACACCAACGCGGGCATCGCCGCCGCGCGGGGGGACTACGTGGCCTTCTTGGACCACGATGACCTTCTGGAGCCGGACGCCCTCTTTCGCTACGTGGACGCCCTCAACGTTCCCGAGCGCCCCGACGTGCTCTTCTGTGACGAGGACCTCTTCTCGCAGCGGGGGGCCTATCGCCAGCCCATCTTCAAGACGCGCCTGAACGTGGACCTGCTCTACAGCCACAACTGCGTGACGCACCTCCTGTGCGTCCGCCGCGGCCTCGTGGACGAGATGGGCGTTTCCCCAGACGACGTCGAGGGGGCCCAGGACTACGACCTCGTCCTGCGCGCTCTCGCGCGCGGAGCCCGCTTTGCCCATGTTGCCCGCGTCCTGTACCACTGGCGCGAGCACGAGGGCTCCACGAGCGGGGACCACGCGCAGAGCAAGCCGTACGCCGAGGAGGCGGGGCGCCTCGCGCTCGCTCGTCACCTGGAGTCGCGTGGCATCGGCGCCGAGGTCGCTCTTACCGAGCGCCCCTTCGTCTATCGGGTGCGCTACGAGCTGCCGGACCCGCACCCGCTCGTGAGCGTCGTCATTCCCTCGCGCGACCACGTGGACCTGCTACGCTCCTGCATGGGCTCGCTCCTTGAGCACTCGGCCTACGACGCCCTGGAGGTCGTCGTGGTGGAGAACAACAGCGAGCTGCCCGAGACGCGCGCCTACTATCATGACGTCCAGGCCTCGCATTCTGGGATCGTGCGCGTGATCGACGCCTCGAGCCAGGCGGGGGAGTTCAACTACTCGCGCCTCGTCAACGCGGGCGCCGCCGCCGCGCGCGGCTCCTATCTGCTGCTCCTGAACAACGACACCGAGGTCATCTCGACCGACTTCGTGGAGGAGATGCTCGGGTACCTGCAGCGTCCCGAGGTCGGCGTCGTGGGGGCCAAGCTCTACTTCAGGGACGGTCTGACGCAGCACGCGGGAATGCTCGTGGGCCCCCATGGCGCGGTGGCCCATCCCAACCAGGACTTCCCGCCCCAGCGAGAGGGCTATCTCTCCCGTGCCGTGCGCCCGGGAAACTTCTCGGCGGTCACCGGGGCCTGCCAGATGATGCGCAGGGAGGTCTTCGAGGAGGTCGGCGGCTACGACGAGGACTTCGCCGTGGGCTTCAACGACGTGGACTTCTGCTTCCGCGTTCGTGCGACGGGGAGGCTCGTGACCTTCACGCCGTATGCGGAGCTCTACCACTACGAGTTCGTATCGCGGGGCAGGGAGGTCGCAGACCCGGGCAAGCTCATGCGCTGGAAGCGGGAGCAGGCGCTGTTCGTGCGGCGCTGGCCCGAGGTCTTTGTCGAGGGAGACCCGTACACCAACCCGAACCTCGACGTCGACAGCGCGTACTATGGGCTCTAGAATATCACCGTAGGTAGAGGAACCTGCAAAACGAGTCGAGAGAATAAAGGTAGAACTTATGGCATCGCACTTCGCCCCCCAGGATGATCACGCTCAGAGCACCCCGCGGAGCTCCTCGTCCTCGTCTGCCTACTCTCGCTCTGACGTGGCCGCCTACGCCGCCGCCCGGCGCGGCTCGGGTCCGCGCGGGCGTCACACCGGGCGTACCGTTGCCATCGTGGTGGGTGTCGTGCTCGCCGTGATTCTTGTAGCGGGCGGCACAGCGGGGTTTCTCCTCTACCGCTCCGCGATGTCGGTCAAGGCGCAGGCGTCGGAGATCATGGGACAGACCTCCACGCTCACGGACAGCCTCAAGAACGGTGACGCCGACGCGCTCTCCAGCTCGGTCGACACCATCGTGGAGAAGACGGCATCCATAGACGCCGAGGTCCATACGCCCCTGTGGAACCTCGCCACCCTCGTCCCGGTGGTGGGGGAGGACATCAGGTCCGCCCAGACCCTGGGTGACGCTGCCTCCGACCTGGTGAACGAGGCTCTGGTGCCGGTCACCAAGAGCATCTCGGGCATGAAGCTCTCCGACCTGTTGCAGGACGGCACCGTCAACGTGGGGCTTGTCCAGGCGCTCTCGACCTCCCTGTCCGACGCCTCGCCGGTGATCAAGAGCTCGGCGGACACGATCGCCGGCCTGCCCGAGGCGCACATCCCCCAGCTCGCGGACATTCTCACCAAGATTCAGGAGCCCCTGAGCAAGGCCCAGGGCGCCATCGACAAGATGCAGCCGATCTTGGACGTGCTCCCGCAGATGCTCGGTGCGGACGGCCAGACGAGGACCTACCTCGTCATCGCGCAGAACAACGCGGAGCTGCGCTCCACCGGCGGCCTTCCGGGATCGTGGGGCACCCTCACCGTCACCAACGGCAAGATCTCCATGGGCGACGACTTCCAGACGATCCTGCACGGTGACAACTTCAGGGTCTCGGCCACCGACGACGAGATCAGCTACATCTGCGCCACCATCCACACCGACCCGGCGCAGGTGAACTTCACCCCCGACTTCACGCGCGTGGGCGAGCTCTCTCGCGAGTACTGGGAGCAGGCGGGCTATGGCACGGTCGACGGCGTGATCGCCATAGACCCGGTCTTTCTCCAGAGCCTTTTGGCCCTGACGGGCGGCTTCGAGGCCCCCGACGGCACGACGGTCGACGGCACCAACGCGGCCACGGTCCTGCTCAGCGACACCTACTGGAAGTTCGGAAACGACGGCGATGCCCAAGACGCCTACTTCTCGTCCGTGGCCGCCCTCGCCTTCCAGAACGTCATGGACAATCTGGGCAACGCGGACATGAAGGACCTCTGGAAGGCAGTCGAGCAGGCCGGCGACCAGGGACGCCTTCAGGTCTGGATGGCTTCCGACGACGAGGAGAGCGTGATGGGCACGCTGGGTCTCTCCGGCGCCCTCGCGAGCGACCCCTCCGCTCCCGTTCTGGGCGTCTACCTCGACGACGATACGATCAGCAAGATCAGCTGGTACACGTCGGCGAAGACGGACTTGGGCGAGGGGACCAACAACGCCGACGGGACCACCACCTACAACGTGACCACGACGGTGGCCAACACCATCACCTCGGCGGAGGCGGCGGAGGCCCCCACGTACATCTCGGGTGGAAACGAGAACAAGCGAAACGTCTCTGACATGCTCGACTACGTGTATCTCTACGCACCGGCTGGGGGGTCCATCTCGAACTTCTCGGTGAGCGAAGGGGGCCTGGTGGGAGACGTTGCCCCCAGCGACCACGAGGTCTACGGCCTGCAGGTCATAAACGCCCATATCCACGCGCGTGCCGGTGAGACCGTTACCCTCACGTATCAGGTTACCGTCTCCGCACAGGCGGCGGAGCCTCTGGCACTGCGCACGACGCCCCTGGCCCAGGAAAGCCTCATGTAGACGACCCGCAAGGGGTCCCGAGGCCCCTGTGGCGAGTGCTGGAACTTCGACCATACCCAACCGCCTGTTTCGAGGGTAAAACGCCCTCGAAACAGGCGGTTGGGTATGGTTAAAAAAGTAGACGGGCAGCTTTGCATGAGGCTGCCCTTAGACGAACGGTGTTTGCGCAACTGGCGTCTGGGGGGCGGTCTTCTCGTGTCGAATAGCGTACGCTCGGTGTCGAGCACAGAGGACAGTGCCGAGCGAATAGCCTCTTAGTCCCTCAGGAAGACTGCGTATGCTCAGATTGGCTCCCGTTCCTCGGGAGTAAACCTCACGCTTACCGCTTCCCCTGCCGTTGGTATTCTCGCTCCCGCCCGTTACGTAGTGTGGACTTTTCACCGTGGGTCGATGGGCATGCGGGAACTATGGTAGGTTCATGCAGGCCACATGCTCAGAGCGTGAGCATGAAACGTAGCTCATTAGCATCTTGCCCTCACGGAGGTTTCATCTATGTCTCCATTGTCACCTAACATTACGCGCAGAAATGCCCTCCTGTCTGCCTCGGTTGTTGCCGCCGGGCTTGCCCTCCCGGCCCCGGCCAGAGCTTTTGCGGACGAGCTTCTCGCTTCCTCGGACGTTATCGACTTTCTCTACATAGACTGCTCCACGCTGACGGCGGGAGACACTCAAAACATCGTCGTTTCCCTGAAGGAGGGGCTAACCTTTCAGGACGCCTCGTTGCAGGTGCACAACAGCGATACCGCTGAGGACCTCACCCTTGATTTGGCTGGCTCGACGGACGTCTCCCTGCTGTTTACCTTCGCGCCCGCGACCGTGGGGGAGTACGTGGTGTCCAGCCTCTCTCTCGTCACGGAAGACGGTCAGAGTCTCGTAGACTTCTCTGACTGTGATGGCTCGTATCGGTCCTTTACGGCGACCTCGGCCATAGCGGCAATGTCTCTCGAAGTTGAGCCTACCAGCGATGACTCCGAGCCGACGCTTGAGGTCTACTCGGCCGACGAGGACGGCGAGACCATACAGCTCGACTCCATTGAGGAGGGCATCTCATCCTCTGCGGCAGAAACCTCTGCGACTGTGACTACGATGAGCATGAGGTCCGTCTCCTCCAAGAACCTCGTGGTCGCCCTTGATCCGGGCCATGTGGCGGTGAGCTCTGGTGCCGTGGGAGTCAACGGTACCACCGAGGCGTCGTGCACTTGGAAGATTGCTCAGTACTGCAAAGCAGAGCTCGAGACCTATCAGAACGTGAGCGTTGTCCTCACCGTGAGCCAGAGCGAGGCGCTTAGCAGCAGCACGGAGCTCAAGGTGCGCGTTCAGCGAGCGGTCGACGCAGGTGCCGACGTCCTCGTGAGCCTTCACCTGAACTCGACCAGCGAGGGAGGCTCGTCAGGCACCGCCTACGGAGCTGAAGTCTGGGTCCCCTACTCTGCTGACTATAATTATGAAACCCATGTGGTTGGGGAGGCCCTAGGTAATCAAATCCTTGCTGAGCTCGAGAAACTCGGGCTCTCAAATCGCGGCACCAAGGTAAGGCCAAACGATCGCCATTACACCCAGTATGACTACCCGGATGGCACCATCGGAGACTACTACGGTATCATTCGCTATGCACGCGAGTCGAATCTCCCTGCCATCATTGTCGAGCACGCCTTTATCAATAATGGGAGCGACTACTATGCTTATTTGAGCAGCGATTCAAAGCTCCAGCGCCTGGGTGCTGCCGATGCGACGGGCATAGCAAGCTACTATGGTCTGAGTCAGGTTGAGGGTGCGGTCTACCGTCTCTATAATCCCAACAGCGGAGACCATCACTACACCATGGACTCCAACGAATACTCCACGCTTGGGAGTATCGGCTGGAAGCAGGAAGGGGTGGCGTGGATTTCGCCTGACTCTTCTACCACGCCTGTCTATCGCCTTTACAATCCCAACAGCGGCGATCATCACTATACAATGGACGTTCACGAGTACCAGACGCTCGGGACTATAGGTTGGAAACAAGAAGGTGTGGCTTGGTACTCCGATGATGCTCATGGTGTTACCGTCTACCGTCTGTTTAATCCCAACGAGACCGTTGGCACTCACCACTACACCATGGACTCAAACGAGTATGCGACGCTTAAGATTCTTGGCTGGAAGCAGGAGGGCGTGGCTTGGTACGGAATGTCGGTCGGCTAGTTTCGCCGTTGGAATCGTACACACATGGAAGAATATGTATGCTCATGCGACGTATTGCTCAGACTACGGCGGTTATCCTTGCAGCTTCAGCCCTGTTTTTTGCGATTCCACTGACAGTTGCACAGGCGATGGAACAAGACTGTGCTGTCTATCGTCTTTATAACCCCAATGACGGGGACCATCATTACACAACGGATTCCAACGAGTATGCGACGCTCGCGTCTTACGGTTGGAAGCAGGAGGGGGTGGCGTGGACTTCGCCTGAGTCGTCTAATACGCCCGTCTACCGTCTCTACAATCCCAACAGTGGCGATCACCACTACACAAAAGATGCCAATGAGTATGCGACGCTTGCGTCTTATGGTTGGAAGCAGGAGGGTATTGCATGGTATTCGGATGATTCCCAGTCCGTTGCGATCTACCGTCTCTACAATCCCAATGCCACCATCGGGACTCATCATTACACTATGGATTCTAATGAGTATGCAACGCTTAAGACCCTTGGTTGGAAGCAGGAGGGCGTGGCGTGGTATGCAATAGACACGACATCCACAGCTAAAACACCCATTATGGGGGCCTCGACCACGACGATCTCCCAGATGGTCTCTTACTACAAGAGCATGGGAGCCACGTATCCCTCGTCTGTCTACACGCAGTACGGCGCCTCGACCATCAAACAGTTCTGCACAATCCTTCTGGAGGAGGCCAACTCCGAGGGGGTTCGTGCTGAGGTCCTCTTTGCCCAGGCTATGGTCGAGACGGGTAACTTGCAATTCGGGGGCTCCGTCAAGGTGGCGCAGTGCAACTTCGGTGGGCTCGGAGCTCTCGACGACGGCGGCTCGAGTGCCGACTTTAGCTCGTACGGGAGCGACGGCGTGCGCATGGGGCTTCGTGCCCAGGCTCAGCATCTCAAGGCATATGCTTCCACGGCCGAGCCCAACAACACCTGTGTGGACCCGCGCTTTCAGTATGTCACTCGTGGCTGCGCGCCCCTGGTCGAGGATCTTGGCAGCGGAAAATGGGCGAGCGACCCGTCCTATGCGTCCAAGCTCCTGCGAGTGATGAGTCTTCTCGCCCAGAAGTAGTTTCCCTGACTGGTACTAAATTGGCTCCCAGCGGATTGTTCTAGCTATAGATAGGCTTTCGGGGTATTATGTCTCTTGTGGCCTTTCGGCCACGGGTATCGCGCGCGAGCGCAGCTTTTTGTCCTGCGGGACAAAGAAAGAAAGGCACGACATGGCTCAGGGTACTGTTAAGTGGTTCAATCCGGACAAGGGCTACGGCTTCATCTCTCGTGAGGATGGTGACGATCTGTTCGTCCACTACTCTGAGGTCGAGATGGACGGCTTCAAGACTCTGGACGAGGGCCAGGCCGTCGAGTTCGAGATCACGACCGGTCAGAACGGCAAGCTCCAGGCGTCCCACGTACACAAGATCTAAGCCCTATTTACTTATAGAGAGCTGAGAGGAGGCCCACACAGGTGGGTCTCCTTTTTTATGCATGTCCACTGGGGCGCGGGGTCGCCGGGGCTTTCCGGTGAGAGGCAGATGAAGACGCCGCAAGCGCCCCGCGGGTTCGAGCTTGCATGCTCAGAGCGGGGCACTTTCGTCACATGGAAGTCAAAAAAAGCCGCATACGCCCCTCAGAGTTTCCGGTCCTCCTTCTCGCCCCCCTCCGCGTCCTTGACAGCACTTCGAGTTCAGGCTAGATTGCCCACACACACGGGGCGAGAAGGGAAGCGATGGGCAGCGGTGCACCGACGGAAGACGCGGTCCTGACGAGGGCGTCTTCAGCTGATGAGGAGCAGGGGAGCGCAGCAGGAGGCTACAGCAAGCGCACGTCGATGCGGCTTCTGCTGAGCCTCCTTTCTCCCTACAAGGCGCTTGTCGCGGGCACGCTGCTCATGCTCCTGTGCGACACGGCGGGCATGCTCTACGTTCCCACCCAGCTCTCGGCCATCATCAACGTGGCCGTTACCACGCACGACGTCAACGCGCTCATGCGCCACGGCGTGGCCATGCTCATCGCGGCGCTCGTGGGCTCGGGAGGCTACATCTCGTCGACCTACCTGGCCTCGCAGCTGTGCGCCAAGGTGGGCCGTGACCTGCGCATGGGCGTCTACGAGTCCTCGCTGGCCTTCTCGGGCTCCGACTTCAACCGCTTCGGTACGGGGTCCATGATCACGCGCACGCTCTCCGACGTCAACGTCATACAGCAGACGCTGCTCATGACCATACTCATGATCGTTCCGGTGCCCCTGATGTGCGCGATCTCAATCATCTTGGGCTTCTCGACCGACGCCGTCATGGGACGGGTCCTGCTCGTCGTGACGTTTGCCTCGCTCGCGATTTCGGTGGCGGCCGTGCTCCACTCCGCGCCCATCTTCACGCGTCTCCAGGGCTTCATAGACGCGATGAACGTGCGCCTGCGCGAGGCGATGACCGGTGTGCGCGTGATACGCGCGTTTGGCAAGGAGGCCCACGAGCGCGGCCGCCTTGACGAGACCTTCACGGACTACGCCACCAACGCCATCAGCGTGAACCTCATCTTCGCGGTCACCGACTCCATGACCTTCTTCCTGATGAACGCCGTGGAGGCCCTGATCATGTGGCTCGGCGCCGACCGCGTGGGGGTCCATGCGATGCAGATCGGCTCGATCTCGGCGCTCGTGGAGTACGCGATGCTCATCATGTCCTTCATGATGATGGCTCAGTTCGCCCTCCTCTCCGTGCCGCGCGCGCTGGCCTGCCTGGCGCGCGCCTCCGAGGTCCTGGGCCTCTCGCCTGAGATTCGCGACCTCGCCTCGTGCTCCCCGGCGGATGACCCTGCGGTCGACGAGGTGGCCCGCTTCGACCAGGTGAGCCTGCGCTTCTCGGACGCCGACGAGGACACCCTGCACGACCTCAGCTTCTCCCTCAGGCGCGGCCAGGTGACGGCCATCATCGGAAACACCGGCTCTGGCAAGTCGACGATCGCCAAGATGCTCCTGCGCTTCAACGACGTTACGGCGGGAAGCCTGCGTTTCGGCGGCATCGACGTGCGCAACCTCGCCCAGGCGGACCTGCGAGCCCGCATCGCCTATGTCCCCCAGAAGGCGTGGCTCTTCTCGGGCACGATCGCGCAGAACCTGCGCCACGGCAACGACGAGGCCTCCGACGAGCGGCTCTGGCACGCCCTCGAGGTCGCCCAGGCCTCCTTCGTCCGCGAGCTGCCGGAGGGGCTGGGCACGCGCGTGGCCCAGGGCGGGACGAACTTCTCGGGCGGGCAGCGCCAGCGGCTCGCCATCGCCCGGGCTCTTGTGCGCGAGGCCGATCTCTACGTCTTCGACGACTCGTTCTCCGCGCTCGACTACAAGACCGACGCGGCGCTGCGCCATGCGCTCTCGGCCGAGCTCTCCGGCGCGGCGACGCTCATCATCGCCCAGCGCGTGAGCACGATCCACGACGCCAATCAGATCGTCGTCTTGAAGGACGGCTCGGTCGTGGGCAGGGGAACCCACGAGGAGCTCATGGACGGCTGCCCCACCTACCGAGCCATAGCCGACTCCCAGACCAGGGGGGAGGGCGACCATGGCGGACGATAGGGACCTCGAGGCCACGGGCGCGGGCGCCGAGAGGCGCGGGGCCGACCCCGCGAGCTCCCGCAGGACCGTGGGCAGGCTCTGGCTGGCGGCCGCCGGCCAGCGCTGGAGGCTCGTCGTTGCCGCCGCCTGCTCGATTGCGAGCGTGGCGGGAAGCGTGGCCGCGACGGCCTACAGCGCCCACCTGATGGACCTGCTCTGGGAGAACATCCAGGCGTCCTTCTCCGCGGGCGAGCCCTTCGTGGTCACGCTTCACAACGGCGGTGCCCAGATCCTGACGTTTCTGGGCCTCTGGACGTGCTCCTGGCTGTTCTACACCGTCCAGACGCTCGTCATGGCGAGCTTCGCCGAGCGCCTCAACCTCGCCCTGCGCTCCCGGATCTCTCTCAAGCTCGGGCGGCTTCCGCTTGCCTACTACGACGCTCACCAGCCCGGCGACGCGATCAGCCGAGCCACGAACGACCTCGACAAGATCTCGGAGGTCCTGCAGCGCGGCCTCCTCCAGATCATGACCTCGGTGGTCACCGTGATCTGCTCCGTGGCCGTGATGTGCACCTACAGCCTCACGCTCGCGAGCGTCTTCGCGTGCTTCGTGCTCGTTTCGTTCATGGTGACCAAGGTCGTGGGCGTCCGGACTCTCAAGGTCGCCTCAAGGCGCCAGGCGCTGCTCGGCACCCTTACGGGGCGCGTTGAGGAGGCCTACAGCGGGCGCGCGGTCATCAAGGCCTTCGGTCGCGAGCCCCAGAGCCTCGAGGAGATTCGCCAGGCCGCCGACGACCTCGCCGAGGTCTCCGCCTCGGCGGACTTCCTCACCAACGCGATCGCGCCGGCCATCCGCTTCCTCATGCGCCTGTGCCAGGTCGCGGTGGGGCTTCTCGCCGGCGGCATGCTCGTGGCCGGCCAGCTCTCCGTGGGAGTCTTCCAGGCGTTCTTCCAGTACGTGCTCAAGGCGTCCGAGCCGCTCATGCAGCTCTCGCTCACCATGAACATGCTGCAGGGCGCCCTGGCCGCCGCCGAGCGCGTGTTCGCGCTGCTCGACGAGGACGAGATCGTGGCCGACCCGCCGGTGCCCGCCCAGCTTGCGGCGTCCTCGGGCGGGCGCGTGGCCTTCGAGCACGTGTGCTTTGGCTACGCGCCAGACCAACCGCTCATGCGCGACGTGTCCTTCGTGGCCGAGCCGGGGCAGAAGGTCGCCATCGTCGGGGCCACGGGCGCCGGCAAGACGACCCTCATCAACCTGCTCATGCGCTTCTACGAGGTCGACGGCGGGCGCGTTACGCTCGACGGCGTGGACACGCGCGAGCTCACGCGCGCGGATCTGCGCCGCCGCTTTGGCATGGTGCTGCAGGACGCCTGGCTCTTCGAGGGGACCATCGCCGAGAACATTGCCTACGGGAAGCCCGGGGCGACGACCGAGGAGGTCGAGGCCGCCGCCCGCGCCGCGCACGTGGACTTCTTCGTGCGCACGCTGCCGCGCGGCTACGACACCATGCTCTCCAACGACGCCGAGAACGTCTCGCAGGGCCAGCGGCAGCTGCTCACCATCGCCCGCGCGATGCTCACGGACCCGTCCATCCTTATCCTCGACGAGGCCACCTCGAGCGTGGACACCCGCACCGAGCAGGCCATTGTGCGTGCGATGGAGGCCGTCATGGAGAACCGCACGAGCTTCGTCATCGCGCACCGCCTCTCCACGATCGTGGATGCCGACCTCATCTTGGTGATGGAGTCCGGCACCATCATCGAGCAGGGTACCCACAGCGAGCTTCTGGCCGCCGGCGGTGCCTATGCCGAGCTCTACCGCAGCCAGTTCGCATAGGCCCGCGCCTGGTGGGAACCAGCCATTCAAATTTGAAAATCTTTATGTATGCCCGGAGTCGTACATAGAGATTTTCTCCAACTGAGAAACCCCTGATGGCGGATGCGAGCCATCAGGGGTCAAAGGATTTATTAGCGAGTGCAGACGTACATAAATGTTTTTGAGGGGACTTGGGTCAGCTTGCCCGCGGGCCTACGCGCTGGGACAGGAGTCGCAGGCCGCGCCCGAGACCTTCTCGGCATGGGAGCCCTTGGTGCGCTGGTCGGTGTTGTAGAAGCCCGATCCCCTGAAGACGATGCTTGAGGGGTCGAAGAGACGCTCGGCTTCGTGGCCGCAGCTGGGGCAGACGACCTTGGGCCGCGCGCTCATGGGGTGCTCCACCTCGAACGTTGCGTCGCAGGCCGGGCAGTGGTAGTCATAACGAGCCATGTTTCCTCCGAAGGTACCGCTTTGCAAACGTCTGATACTGTACCCAATGTCGCGCGCCTCGGGGCGCGGGTTTTTTTTCGGTCGGTCCTGGCTGGCGCCAGCGTGCGCGCGCCCAGTCGAAATCCTGGGCTATCATGTGACGACACGCAGGGCGGACGCGAGGGAGCGCAATGGACATCAGCGGGGCGATCTTTGACTGCGACGGGACCCTGGTCGACTCGATGGACATGTGGAGGAGCGTCATCTCGTGGATGTCCGAGCGCTACGACGTGCCCGACGTCGATTTCGCGCGCGTGGAGATGCTTCCCCTGCGCGACACCTGCACGCTCTTCCATGACGAGCTCGGGGCGGACCTCTCGGCCGAGGACATTTACGAGGAGGTCTGCGCGCATCTGCGTGACGTCTACGAGCACGAGGTAGAGGCCATGCCAGGAGTCCGCGCCCTCCTGGACGAGCTCGCGGCTGCGGGCGTGCCCTTGGCCGTGGCCTCGTCCACCCCGGTTCGCGAGCTGAGAAGCGCCCTGGGGGCCCACGACCTTCTGGGCTACTTCGAGACCCTCGTGAGCACCGAGGACGTGGGCGGCCGCGACAAGGACTGCCCCGACGTCTACCTCGAGGCGGCGCGCAGGCTCGGCTCGGACCCCACGACCACCTGGGTCTTCGAGGACGCCCCCTTTGGCGTGCGCACGGCCCGCGAGGCGGGCTTCGCCGTTGTCGGCCTCCTCAACGACCACGACGGACGCCGTGAGGAGGACTTTGCCCCCGCCGACATCCTCGCGCACGGCCTTGCCGAGATCTCGCTCGCGCGTCTGCGCGACTACGAGCGGACGGTTGCCACTGCGTCGCCGCGCGAGCCGCTTGGCGTGCTCGTCGTTGCCGGCTCGCCGGACCCGAGCTCGCCGGCGCTCGTGGCCGAGCTCGCCCGCGCCTCCGCCTACGTCATCTGCGCCGACCGCGGCGCCGACGCCTGTCGCGCGGCGGGCGTGTCCCCGGACGTCTTCTGCGGCGACGAGGACTCGGTCTCCGCGGATGCTGCGGCGTGGGCCCGCTCCTCAGCTGCCACGACCGTGGACTTTCCTACGGAGAAGTACGCGACCGACCTCGCGATCGCCCTGGACTGCGCGGCCCACGAGGCCGCGCGCAGAGAGGCGTCCCTCTCGCTGACCCTCACCTGCGCCTCGGGAGGTCGACCCGACCATGCCCTGGCGGTCGTGGGGCAGCTCGCCCTCGCCGCGCGGGGAGGGGCCGCGGCGCGACTCGTCGAGGACGACTACGAGATGCGCGTCGTGTCTCCGGCATCTGCGGACGTCTGGGAGCTCGGACCCAGCGCCGTGGGCAGGACCTTCTCGGCCGTGGCCCTGGAGCAGGGCACCCGCGTCGACGAGGAGGGCATGCGCTGGCCCCTCGCCGACAAGCCGATGGAGCTCCTGGGCGACCTGGGCGTGTCGAACGTCGTCACCCGTCCGGACGCGCTCGTGCGCTGCCGCGCGGGCGCCGTCGCGGCGTTTCTGATCGCCTAGCGCGTTGCGCGGTGGTTCCTTGGCGTCTCTGCATGGTGTCCCTGCGCCATAAAAGTCCATAATGGGTTGGGCTTTTTCGTTGCAGAGGCCCGACGCTGTGCTATATTCATACGGCTTTGGAAAGTTGCGGGCGCGCCTGAGTCCCGCGCCCCCGAGGAGGTACGAGTCATGTCGAAGGTCTGTGAGTTCTGCGGCAAGCACGCCGTTGCCGGTCATTCCATCAGCCACTCTCACCGCGTGGTGAACCGCACGTTCAAGCCGAACATCCAGCGGGTCACCGTCGTCGTCGATGGTCACCGTCGGAAGGCCAACGTCTGTTCGCGCTGCCTTAAGTCCGGTAAGATCGCGCGCAGCTAGCGCCGCACAGAGCACGTCCAAGGGGAGGCCGCCACGAGCGGCCTCCTTTTTTGCGGCGCATGAGGGCCACGGGCCGGCCGTTCGTGAGGGCCGCTCAGAGGGTTGCTCACGAATCGTGGGCCAGGGCAGCCCGGCGGGCGGTTTGCCGTTGCGTGCGCTCTGCGAATTCCGGGAGGCAGAATCCATTTACGTTATACTGAATCGGATTCTGAATGATCACTCTTCTTTTCCAGCGAGAGGAGACACATGTCTGGTGTCGTTCCGGGAACGCTTAAGGTGTCCAACGACTGCATCGCCGACCTCGCGGGCTACGCCGCCCTCGAGTGCTACGGCGTGGTCGGCATGGCCGAAATCGACGAGCAGGCCGGGGTGGCGCGTCTCCTGCCGTCCTTCCGCCTGCGCAAGGGCATCGACGTCGCCGCCGAGGACGGGCGCGTCGTCGTTGACCTTCACGTGATCGTGGAACAGGGTGTCAACATGGCCTCGGTCGTGGGAAACCTCACGAGCTCCGTCAGGTTCCTGCTCAAGCAGATCGCCGAGCTCGCAAACGTTGACGTGCGCGTCCACATCGAGGGCCTGCGCAACGCGCGCTAGATACCCGTATCGACCAAGGAACCGAGGTTCTACGAAGATGATTTCGACCGTCATCCGCAGGTGCTTTCCCGCGGCAGCCCAGGTCGTGGCCGACCGCGCCGAGGACATCAACAAGCTCAACGTCTTTCCCGTCCCCGACGGCGACACCGGCACCAACATGTCCCTGACGCTCGGTACCGTCGTGCGCGAGGTCCAGGCCCTGCCCGAGGGCGCCTCGATCGAGGACATCGCCCGGGCGATCACCCACGGCTCGCTCATGGGCGCGCGCGGCAACTCGGGCGTCATCACGAGCCAGATTCTGCGTGGCATCGCCGAGGGGCTCTGCGACGCCAAGGGCCAGGAGGACCCCACGCCCGCCGACATCGCGCACGCCTGGAGGCGTGGCGTCAAGGTGGCCTTCAAGGCCGTTCGCAAGCCGGTCGAGGGCACGATCCTCACGGTCCTGAAGGACGTCTCCGCCCGCGCCGACCAGCTCGAGAAGACCAAGATCACCACGCGAGAGATGCTCGACGCGCTCGTCGTGGAGGCCTACGAGTCCGTGGCGCGCACCCCCGACCTCCTGCCCGTCCTCAAGGAGAACGGTGTCGTGGACTCGGGCGCCTTCGGCTTCGCCACCTTCCTCGAGGCCTTCGTCAACGCCGCCCTGGGCAAGTCCGACGGGCTCACCGACTTCAAGACCACCGTCGACGCCAAGGCCGACGTCACCTCCAAGGTCGCCATCGAGCTCAACGACGACTGGGAGGGCTCCCAGTACCGCTACTGCAACGAGTTCCTCTTCCACGCCGAGAAGCCCTTTGACGCCGACGAGGCCCTCTCCTACCTGGCCACGCTCGGCGACTGCGAGCTCGTCGTGGGTTCCTATCCCGACTTTAAGGTCCACGTGCACTCCAACGAGCCCAACCTCGTGCTCGCCTACATGCTGCAGTACGGCCAGATCTTCGAGGTCTTCATCCACAACATGGACATGGAGTCCCAGGACCGCACGGCCAAGATCGCGGCCGACCAGGCGGGCGCGCCGAGCACGCAGGCCAAGAAGCCCCTGGGCTTCGTGGCCGTGGCCGCCGGCTCGGGCGAGGCCGACATCCTGCGCTCGCTCGGCGTCGACGTGGTCGTCTCGGGAGGCCAGACCATGAACCCCTCCACGGCCGACATCCTCGCCGCCATCGACGAGGTCAACGCCGAGTCCGTCATCGTCTTGCCCGACAACGGCAACATCCGCATGGCCGCGGAGGCCGCGGCCTCCGCCTGCGACTCCGCGCGCGTGGCCGTGGTCCCCACCAAGACCGTGCCCCAGGGCTTCTCGGCCATGTTCGCCACGGACCTGGACGCCTCTCTCGAGGACAACGTCGAGGCCATGACCGAAGCCATCGCCGAGGTGCGCGGCGGCGAGGTCACGCGCGCCGTGCGCGACTCCGCGGCCGCCGACGGGACGCCCATCCACGCGGGCGACGTCATGGGCATCCAGGACGGCTCGATCGAGCTCGTGGGTGACTCCCTCGACGGCGTCACGCTCGAGCTCATCGCCCGCATGCAGGCGGACGAGGAGGGCGACTCCCTCACGATCCTCGCGGGCCAGGACCTGGACGATGCGGCCTTCTCGGCGCTCGTGGACGCCATCGAGGCCGCCCAGCCCGACCTCGAGGTCGACCCGCACCGCGGCGAGCAGCCCCTCTACCCCGTGATCTTCTCGATCGAGTAGACGCTCGCGTGGGGACGCGCCTTGCCATAGCGACTGCCGCAGAGAGGGTGCAGAGAACCTGTGCTCTCTCTGACGCTGTCTCGCGGCTGCGCTACGTCTCGGGCCAGCGCGCCCAGGCGCTCGAGCGCCTGGGGATCCTCCGCGTGCGCGACCTCCTGCTCCACGTGCCCCACCGCTACCTCGACTTCACCCATCAGGTCCCCATAAGCCACGCGGACGTGGGGCAGGACGCCACGATCGTCGCCACCGTCGACAAGGTCGAGCTCAAGCGGCCCCGCCCGCGCATGCAGATCGTGGAGCTCTCGGTGATGGACGACACGGGCGTCCTCGTGGCCACGTTCTTCCGCCAGCCCTGGATCGCCGAGCAGGTCAAGGTCGGCGACGTAGTGGCCCTGTCCGGCAAGGTGAGCTTCGCCTACGGCTTCAGGCAGATGAAGGCGCCCTTCCACGAGGTCCTGGACTCGCCCTCCGGGCGCGGCTCCTACGCGCGGGTCCTCCCGGTCCACCCGGTGGGGGAGGGCGTCACGGCCTCCTGGATGCGTCGGATCGAAGCGGCGGCCCTGGCCGACGTGGGCGACGTGGGCGACTGGCTGCCCGTCCGCCTCGCGTGCTCCCACGGGCTCATGACGCTCGCCCGCGCCCTGCGCGAGGTCCACTTCCCGTCTACGACGGCCGCGGCCGAGGCCGCGCGCAGGAGGCTCGCCTACGACGAGCTGCTCTGCCTCCAGCTCGCCCTCCTCACGCGCCGCACGGTCGAGCTCGCGGGGGCGACTCCCCAGGTGCACGTCACGTCCGGGCCGCACCTCGCCGCGCTTCTCGCGGCGCTGCCCTTCACGCTCACCGCCGAGCAGCGCGCCTGCGCCGACCAGATCCTGGCCGACATGGCCGCTCCGCACGTGATGAACCGCCTGCTTTTGGGCGACGTAGGCACCGGCAAGACCGCCGTGGCCGCCGTGGCGCTCGCGGCCGTGGCCGACACGGGGACCCAGGCCGCCGTCATGGCCCCTACCTCGGTCCTCGCGCGCCAGTACGCCGAGAAGCTCGGCCCCGTGCTCGACGCCGCCCACGTGAGCTGGGCGCTCGTCACGGGGTCCACGCCCTCCGACGAGCGCGCACTCAGCTCCGACGCGCTCGCGAGAGGCGAGCTCACGGTGTGCTTCGGCACGACTGCGCTGCTCTCGGAGGACCTCGAGTTTTTGGCCCTGTCGCTCGTGGTCATCGACGAGCAGCATCGCTTCGGCGTGGACCAGCGCGCCGCCCTCCGGCGCAAGGGCGCGGGCGCCGACCTGCTCGCCATGACGGCCACGCCCATCCCGCGCACGCTGGCCCTGTCAATCTACGGCGATGTAGAGCTCTCGCAGATCAGGAGGCGCCCGCACGCGGGCGCCGGCGTGAGCACCAGGGTCGTGACGCCCGACAACCTCGACCTGGCCTGGGGCGCCATCCGCGACGCCTGCGCCCGGGGCCACCAGGCCTACGTGGTGTGCCCCCTCGTCGACGACGCCGATGACGGCTCGGAGCTCGACGACGTCCCCGAGTCCGTGCGCTCGACGTCGTCTCGGCTGCGCTCCGCCACCGCGACCGCGGACGACCTCTCCTCCCGCGTGCTGCCGGACCTGACCTCGGACCTCATCCACGGGCGCATGTCGGCCGCCGAGAAGGACCGCGCCATGGAGCGCTTCCGCGCGGGCGCCACGGACGTCCTCGTGGCGACGACCGTCGTGGAGGTGGGCGTCGACGTGCCCAACGCGACGGTCATGGTCGTGCTCGACGCCGATCGCTTTGGGCTGGCGACGCTGCACCAGCTCAGGGGCCGCGTGGGCCGCGGCGACGCCGCGGGGGTGGTCTTTCTGTCGTGCGCCGCCAGGCGCGGCAGCGCCGCCCGTGCGCGCCTGGCGGCGCTCGAGGCCACCTCGGACGGCTCAGAGCTCGCCGAGCTCGACCTGCACCTGCGCCACGAGGGGGAGGTCCTGGGCTACCGCCAGCACGGTGGCGTGTCGCTGGAGATCTCCGACCTCGACCAGGATCGCGACCTCGTCGAGGCGGCCCACGGCGACGCCCGCGCCCTGGCCCAGGACGACCCGCGCCTCGCGGCGCCCGCGCACCGCGCCCTGGCGCTCGAGGTGCGCGACCGGTTCGGGGCCTACTTCGAGGAGCTGGAGCACGCATGAGAATCGTGGGCGGCAAGTGGCGCGGGAGGTCCGTGGCGGCGCCCGAGGGGCGGCAGACCACCCGTCCCACGACGGACCGCGCGCGGGAGTCCATCGCCTCGATGATTCTCTCGGCGGCCGGGCTCGACCTCTCGGGTGCCTCGGTGCTCGACGCCTTCGCGGGCTCGGGGGCCATGGGCCTCGAGCTCGTCTCGCGCGGGGCCGCGCGCGCCACCTTCGTGGACCGCGACCGGACGGCCGCCCGCCGCGTGCGCGCGAGCGCGCAGGCCCTGGGGGCGCGGCCCGAGGAGTTTTTCTCCCTGGCCGGCGACGTCTTCGCCCTGGCGGCCCGTGGGCTCGCGGGTGCGCCCTTCGACGTGGTCTTTCTCGACCCGCCCTACGCCGTGGGGGCGACGCGCGCCTCGGAGCTCGTGAGGGCTCTGGCCCGGACGGGACAGCTCGCGGACGGCGCCCTGGTGGTCTACGAGCACTCCGCCGGACAGGACGGGCTCGCGGGGCCCGGCCTGTCCGGCCTGCGCTCCAAGACGCACGGCATCACGACCGTTGACCTTCTGGTCTCACACGCAGATGGGTGGAAGCAATGAGCAGCACTATCACGCACGTCGTCGTCCCGGGGACCTTCGACCCGGTCACGCTCGGGCACGTCGACGTCATCCGCCGCGCGCGGCGGCTCTTTCCCCGCGTCACCGTGGCCGTGGCCTCCTCGGCCAACAAGAACGGGTACGGCACGGCCTTCTCGCTTGCTGACCGCGTGGAGATGATCCGTGAGGCGCTCGCGCTCGAGGGACTGCCGGACGATGTGGGGGTCGAGTCGTTCTCCGGGCTTCTCGTGGACTTTTGCCACGAGCTGGGGGCCGGCGGGGTGGTCAAGGGCCTGCGCGCCATGACCGACTTCGAGTACGAGCTGCAGCAGGCCGACCTCAACAGTCACATGGCCCCTGACCTCGAGTCCGTCTTCGTCATGTCGAGCCCCACCTACGGCTACGTCTCGTCCTCGATCGTGCGCGAGATCGCCTCGATGGGCTCCGACGTGAGCATCCTGGTTCCCGCCAACGTCAACGCGCGCCTGCGTGCGCACTACGCTGCCGAGGATGGGCCCGAGCGCGCTTGAGGTTCTCGTTGACGGCCGAGGCCGTTTCGTGCAACCCTGTCCAATCTGCTACTATGCATGTAAATGGGGCCATGCCATGCCACGCAAGCCATGCGTCCTTTGAGCTACGCGAGAGGAGCCCTGGATGCAGCCAGGTGAGGAAATTGAGAGCTTGGTCGACGAGCTCGAGCAGATCGTGAACGAGGGCAAGTCGCCCCTCATGGACAATGGCCAGAAGAAGATCGTCGACGCCCAGGACGTCTACGAGATCCTGGACGAGATTCGCCGCCTGTTCCCGCAGGAGTTCCAGGACGCGCGCCGCATCCTCAAGGAGGAGCAGGAGACGCTCGACCGCGCCCAGCAGCAGGCCAGTTCCATCATCGCCGACGCCCAGCAGCAGGCCATGATCCTCGCCGGCGACCAGGAGGTCGTCCGCCTGGCCCAGCAGCAGGCCGACGGCGTGCGCGACCAGGCCGCGCAGTACGAGCGTGACACCCGCTACAACGCCGAGGAGTACGCCGACACGGTCCTCGCGCACCTCGAGGAGAACCTCAAGTCGCTCACCGGCTCCGTCTCGCGCGTGCGCCAGACCCTGGACGAGAACTCCGGCGCCCGCAACACCACCAACAACGTTCCCTGGTAGCCGATGAGCCCTCTGATCATCTCGCTTGACGAGCGCCTCTCCAATCCCGGTGACACGCTGCCGGTGGCGGGCCATCTTGACCAGGATGGCTATGCCCTGGGCGACCACGAGTTTTCGCTGCCCGACGGCATGGACTACGACGTCGTTCTCACCAACGCCGGCGAGGGCGTCCTCGTCACGGGCCTGCTCAAGGCTCACGTCGTGGGAGCGTGCGACCGCTGCCTGGAGGAGGCCGCCTTCGACGTGGCCTCGGAGGTGGACGAGTACTACCTCTTCGAGGAGCCCGAGGACCTCTCCGACGACGAGGACGAGGCCGACTACGAGCTCGTCGGCGACGACCACACGATCGACCTCGCGGGCGCCCTCGTCTCGGCGCTCGTGATGGAGACGCCGTTCGTGGTGCTGTGCCGGCCCGACTGCAGGGGGCTCTGCCCCGTCTGCGGCGCCAACCTCAACGAGGGCGACTGCGGCCATGGCGCGGCCCTGGAGGCCGCGCGCGAGGAGGACCGCCTCATGGCGAGCCCCTTCGTGGCCCTCTCCGGGCTTGATCTGGGCGAGGGCGGCTCTGCGGACGAGGTGCCCGGGGAGTAGACGGTCTTCTCGCCGCGGCCTCTGTGGTCTTCTTGCCGGCTTGTTGGGGCTTTGGCTGCCTCCTCCTCTCTCCCTCATCGGATTGGGGCGCTTTCTTTATCCTCATTAAAGCCTGATGTCCTTCTTTATGAAAAAACATGCATAAGGGGCTCTTTTATGAGCTTTTTCTCATAATGGTCTCCTCGAGCGCGACCGAATATCAAAAGTGTGCTCAAATCGAGGAGGGAAGCGTCAGCTTCGCTCCGTCATCCCAGCCGCGGCGGGATGTGGGCGTGAAAAAATGCTGACAAGACATAGGGCGAGGTGCTATTCTCCGGAAGGCGTGCTATAGTATTCCATCGCATGACCGGTGATGGCCCCGCCCGCGCGTAAGCGCGAGGCGTTGGTTCGTGAACTGAACAGGAGAGTCTGACATGGCAGTACCCAAGCAGAAAAAGGGTCGCGGCGCCACCCACACCCGTCGCTCGGCCAACAGCAAGCTCGAGGCCCCGGCTCGTTCCGTGTGCCCTCAGTGCGGTGCCCCCAAGCTCCCGCACCACGTGTGCCCCAACTGTGGTCACTACAAGGACCGCGAGGTTATCGTCACCGAGTAGCGGCTCTCTCAACGCGCGCCTTCGAGGCCGGCCCCCACAGGGTCGGCCTCTTTGCTGTCAAGGACGGGGCCCGCGCGCGAACGCCCTTGGGCGAGGGGCAGCATACTGCGAGAGGTACCCCGCGCCAGGCCTTGCGTCATACTGGAAGAGCAGTCCATCGGGCCGAGGGGCCCTAGCGAGGAGGAAGCATGACCACCATCTGCGTCGACGTCATGGGTGCCGACAAGGAGCCCGCCGTCCTGCTCGAGGGCGTGGCCGCGGCCCTGGAGGGGGACCCCGAGCTCGAGGCCCTCGTGGCCGGGGACGCCTCCGTCGTGGAGCCCTTCTGCGCCGCTCACGCCCGTGCGCGGGCCCTGGTCACTACGGAGGTCATCGCGATGTCTGAGCATCCCGCGAGCGCGGTGCGCAAGAAGAGGGACGCGAGCATCGTGCGTGCCGCCGCCGCCGTGCGCGCCGGCGAGGCGGACGGCCTGTTCTCGGCCGGCTCCACGGGCGCCGTCCTCACGGCCGCGACCTTTGGCGTGGGGCGCGTGCGTGGCATCAAGCGCCCGGCGCTGTCGCTCTCGTTTCCCGGGACCTCGGGCCGCTCGACCGTGTTCCTGGACATGGGCGCCAACGCGGACGTGAAGCCCGACGTCATCGTGCAGTTCGCTCAGATGGGACGCGCCTACGCGCGCACGGTCCTGGGCGTGGACGAGCCCCGGGTGGGGCTTCTCACCAACGGCTCGGAGGAGACCAAGGGCTCCGAGATGGCGCTCGCCTACCACGAGGCGCTCGCGGCAGGCAACTGCGGATTCTCGGGTAACGCCGAGGGGACCGACCTTCTGGCCGGGACCTTCGACGTGATCGTGGCCGACGGCTTCACCGGCAATGTCGCCCTGAAGTCGGTGGAGGGCACGGGCAAGTTCATGATCGGTCGCCTCAAGGCCGCGATGGGGGAGTCCCTCTCCCACAAGATCGGCATGGCGCTGCTCAAGGACCCGCTTAAGAAGATGGCCTCCGACCTCTCAGGTGACGAGTACGGCGGCGCGATCCTTCTGGGCCTGCGCGCCCCCGTCGTCAAGGGTCACGGGGCCACGAGCGCGCGGGCCGTCTGCCAGGGCACGCTCTTCGCCGCGAGCCTCGCGCGCTCCGGCCTCTGCGCGCAGATCGCGGACGCCTGCGAGATCGCGCGCTAGCCCCAGCGGGCCGACGCGCGCCCAGACGAGTAGAATCAACACGACAAGACAGCATCGGACGCGGGGCTGCCCGCGCACAGAAGGGACCAGCATGGATCGTGACGCCATTCTCGAGAAGGTCGTATCCGTCGCACAGGACACGCTCGACATCGCCGACGGCGTCGAGCTCACCGAGGGCACCAACCTCAAGGACCTCGGGGCCGACTCGTTTGACCTCCTTGAGTTCGTGACCGCGCTCGAGGACGAGTTCTCCTTGACCCTCGACGACGAAGCCGTGGGCACGATCGCCACGATCGGCGAGGTCGTCGACGCCGTCGAGAGCGCGCAGTAGGTGGGGGCCGTTCGTTGAAGATGCACCAGAGGGTGGCCGAGGCCGAGAGAATCTGCGGCCACCATTTCACAAACCAGCAGCTCATTGTCTCCGCCCTCACGCACCCCTCCGCGGTGGAGGGTCGTCCCGTCTCGGCCTCCTACGAGCGCCTCGAGTTCCTGGGGGACTCCGTGCTCGGCGCCATCATGGCCACCGACCTGTTCGAGCGCTTTCCCGAGATGGACGAGGGCGAGCTCACGCAGGCCAAGATCGCGCTCGTCTCGGGCAGGATGCTCTCGAGCGTGGCCGACGAGCTCGGCGTGGGGCGGCTCATCGTGATGGGCGAGTCCGAGCTGGGCACGGGCGCGCGCGGCATGCACTCCGCGCTCGAGAACGTCTACGAGTCGATCGTCGGGGCTCTCTACCTGGACGCGGGCTACGAGGTTACGCACGACTTCGTGCTCTCGACGCTCGGGCCGCAGGTCTCGGCGTCGCTCGCCATGAAGCCGATCAGCCCCAAGTCCCGCCTGCAGGAGGTCTCGCAGCGCGACTGGCACTGCGGGCCCGAGTACAAGCTCCTCTCCGAGGAGGGCCCCGCGCACGACCCCACCTTCACCTCGGCCGTCCTGGTCGAGGGGCGCAGGATCGGGCGCGGCACGGGCTCCTCGAAGAAGTCCTCCGAGAGCGCCGCCGCCGTGGACGCCCTCGTCCGCTTCGGCTACGCCGACGAGGGCGACTTCGAGGGCGCGGCAACCACCAACTAGCGCCAAGGAGGCCCTCCCCCGTGTATCTGAAGTCCCTCACGCTCAAGGGTTTCAAGTCGTTCGCCGACCGTACCCAGATGGTCTTCGACCCCGGCCTGACCGTGGTCGTGGGACCCAACGGCTCCGGCAAGTCGAACGTCTCCGACGCGATCCTGTGGGTCCTGGGAGAGCAGAGCGCCAAGATGCTGCGCGGCCAGGCCATGGAGGACGTGATCTTCTCGGGCTCGTCGGCGCGGGGAGCCGTGGGCGTGGCCGAGGTCACCCTCGTGCTCGACAACGCCGACCACACCCTGCCGATCGACTTTGCCGAGGTGGGCGTCACGCGGCGGATGTATCGCTCCGGGGAGTCCGAGTACCTGATCAACGGGGCGCCCTCGCGCCTCATGGACGTCCAGGACATCCTGCACGACTCGGGCCTGGGCAAGGACACCCATTCGATCATCAGCCAGGGCAAGCTCGACTCGATCCTCTCGAGCCACCCGGAGGAGCGTCGCGCCCTCATCGAGGAGGCGGCCGACATCTCCAAGCACCGCCGCCGCAAGGAGCGCAGCGAGCGCAAGCTCGCCTCCATGGACGAGAACCTCTCGCGGGCCAAGGTGCTCGCGCGCGAGATGGGACGCCAGCTCAAGCCCCTCGAGCGCCAGGTCGACAAGGCCAAGCGCGCGCACGACCTGCAAGACGAGCTTGCCGGCCTCACCCGCCAGCTGGCCGTCGACGATCTGCGCCGCCTGCAGGAGGACTACGAGCGCCTCTCCGCGCGCGGCCGGGAGGTCGACGCCGCGATCGAGCTCGCGCAATACCGCTTCGACGAGAAGGGGCGCGAGCTCGAGAAGCTCCAGTCGCTGCTCGAGCAGAAGGGGCTGTTCGTGGGTGACCTCGGTGAGCAGCGCCGTCGCATGCAGGATATCCTCGGCCGCATGGACTCCGACATGCGCCTGCTCGAGGAGAAGGGCAAGAACATGGTCGCGCGTCTCTCCGACATGCGCATGCAGCTGTCGGTGACCCAAAAGCAGCGCGCCGACGTCGCGCGCGAGCGAGAGGGTGCCGAGGCGGAGCGCTCTGACCTGTCCGTGCGCGTGGCAGACCTCAAGCGCAGCACGGACGAGCTCGCGCGGACCTCGCACGACGCCGTCGAGCGCCGCCGCGCCCTGGACGCAGAGCTCGCGCGCCTCACGGCCGACGAGCGCGCCGCGAGCTCGGAGGCGGACAGCGAGACGCTCGCCTACGCCAAGCTCGAGGACCAGGTCTCGAACGCCAAGCTCGAGGACCAGATGTTCGCCTCGCGCCTGGCGCAGCTCGAGGAGTCCACGCGCACGGCGTCCGAGGCCCTCTCCGAGCGCGCAGACGCCGCCGAGCGCGCCGCGTCCGAGCTCGAGGGCGCCCGGACGCGCGCCGACGGGCTCGCGGCGTCCATCTCGATGCGCGCCGCCGAGCTCGAGGCCGCGCGCGCCGCCGAGGCCGAGGCGCGCGGGAGGCTCTCCTCGGCCCAGGCCACGCTCGATGCGCTGTGCTCGGTGGACGCGGGCGTGGAGCAGGCGAGCCCGCTCGCCGCGGCCCTCGCCGACGAGCGGGCCGCCAACGTGGAGTGCCGCCTTGCCGACCTCATCGACGCGGACCCCGCTATCGAGGCGCTCGTGGAGCAGCTGCTCGGAGATGACCTCGCGGCCCTCGTCGTCGCGGACGCTGTCTCGGCGGGCTCGCTCGCCGAGCGCGCGCTCGGCCTGGAGGGCGTCGACGGGCGCGCCGCGATCGTCTCGCGCCGGGTGGCTCGTGCGGCCGCGGCTGCGGCCGACGCCCCGGGCACAGCCCTCATCGACCGCCTGCGCATCGCCGACGACGCGCACGAGCTCATCTGCGCCCTTCTCGGCGACGTGCGGCTCGTCGGGAGCGCCTCCGAGGCTGTGGCGGCCCATGAGAAGCTCCCCGCGCTCACCTACGTCACCGCGGACGGCGCGGCCGTCCTGCCCGACGGCCGCGTCCACGTGGGGTCGGCCCCCACCAACGAGACGGGCGCCCTCGAGCGCAAGCGGCGCATCCGCGCGCTCGACGAGGGCATGACCGCGCTCATCGACGCCCGTGACGTAGCTGCCGCCTCCGCGGCCTGCGCCGAGGCCGAGCTCGCGTCCGTGCGCGACCAGAGCGTCGCGGCGAAGGGGGAGGTCGCCCGGCTCGCAGCGGAGCTCTCCTCGGCCACTTCCGAGCGGGGCCGGCTGGAGGCGCAGCTCGCTCACGCGACCTCCGAGCGCACCCAGGTCACCAAGGCCCGCGAGGCCGCCCAGGCCCGCGGGTCCGAGTCCCAAGGCAAGATCGACGCCCACCGCGCCGCCGCCCGCGCCGCCCGCGCGCGCGCCGACGAGCTTGCCGGCCGCCTCGCCGAGAAGAAGGACGCGCACGAGGAGGCCATCCGCACCCAGGGCAAGGCGAGCCACGCCCTGTCCGACGCCCGCCTCGAGCTGGCCATGGCCTCCGAGCGCCGCCGCAACCTCGACGCCCGCCTGCGTGACCTCGACGCCCGCCTGCGCTCCCTGGCCGCGCGCATCGAGGCCACCGAGAGCGGGTCGCGCTCCCTGGAGGTCGTGAGGCTGCGCGTCGACCCCCTGCACGACCGCTACGACGCCATCCGCGAGCGCGCCCTCGACTGGGCGGCCCGCCTCAGGGACCGGGCCTCGCTCGCCGAGGCCGACTCGGACTCGCTCAAGCGCACCATCGGCGACGCGCGCCAGGCCGTGAGCGAGGCCAGCGAGGGGCTCGAGGGCGCCAAGCGAGCCTCCTCCGACGTCAAGGTCGACCTCGCCAAGCTCGAGGTGCAGGTCCAGGGGGCCATCGACGCCATCTGCGCGACCGGCGCCGTGCTCGACGAGGCTCTCACGCTGCCCGCGCCCGACGACCGCGAGGACGCGGAGCGTCGCGTGGCCGATCTCACGGCGCAGATCGCGTCCATCGGCCCGGTGAACGAGGTGGCCATGGACGAGTACCTGCGCCTCAAGTGCCGCGCCGACTACCTGGACGAGCAGGTGGCGGACCTCGAGAGCGCCCATGGCTCGCTCAGGAAGATCACGGCGGCCATCGACCGCAAGATGCGCCGGCGCTTCGTCGTGATCTTCGAGCGGGTCAACCAGAGCTTCTCGGAGATCTTCTCGCTGCTGTTCCCCGGTGGCCAGGCGCACCTCGAGCTGACCGACCCCGACAACCTCTCCGAGACGGGCGTCGAGATCGTGGCACAGCCGCGCGGCAAGCGCATCGCCAAGATGATGCTCATGAGCGGCGGCGAGAAGTCCCTGACGGCGCTCGCGCTGCTCTTCGCGGTCTACCGGGTGCGCACCGTGCCGTTCTACGTGTTCGACGAGGTGGAGGCCGCGCTCGATGACTCCAACCTCTCCAAGCTGCTCGATGCGATCGAGGAGCTCAAGAAGACCACGCAGCTGATCGTGATCTCGCACCAGAGGCGCACGATGGAGCAGGCCGACGTGCTCTACGGCGTCTCGATGCAGGCCGACGGCGTGAGCCACGTGGTCTCCCAGAGGCTCGACCGCACGACGGGAAAGGTGGTTGATGCATAGATGGGCCTGATGGACAGCCTGAAGAAGGGCCTCAAGCGCTCGCGCGAGGCGATAAACGAGATCTTCTACATGGGCGGCGAGGTCGACGAGGACTTCTGGGAGGACCTTGAGGACACGCTCGTGATGGGCGACATGGGTGCCGAGGTGGCCCTCTCGGTGACCGACGACCTGCGCGAGCAGGCGGCCCGCGAGAACCTCGTCCGCGCCGATCAGCTTAAGGACGCCCTCGCCCGTCGCCTGGCGGCGGAGTTTCCCGCAGCCGCGCGCGACCCCTTCGAGGACCTGCCGAGCTGCGTGGTCTTTGTGGGCATCAACGGGGCCGGCAAGACGACGACCGTGGGCAAGCTCGCGGGCCGCGCGAGGGACGCGGGGACGAGCTGCCTGATTGGGGGCGCCGACACCTTCCGGGCCGCCGCGATCGAGCAGCTCGAGGTCTGGGGGCGTCGCGCCGGCGTCGACGTGATCACGCGCGAGCGCGGGGCCGACCCGGCGAGCGTCTGCTACGACGTCGTGGAGGAGGCCGAGCGACGCGGCAGCGAGCTCGTTTTAGTGGACACGGCCGGCAGGCTCCACACCTCGGCCGACCTCATGCGCGAGCTTGCCAAGCTCGTGGGCGTCACGCGCAAGCGCTCGGCGGCACCGGTCTCGGTGGTGCTCGTGATCGACGCCACGACGGGGCAAAACGGCCTCGCCCAGGCGCGCGAGTTCAACGACGCGCTCGACCTCGACGGCCTTATCGTCACCAAGCTCGACGGGACCGCCAGGGGTGGCATCGCCCTGGCCATCTCCAGCCAGTTGGGGCTGCCCATCTACCGCATCGGGGTGGGGGAGTCGCTCGACGACCTCCAGATCTTCGACGCGCTCGACTTCTGCCGCGCCCTCGTGGGCGAGGAAGGGATGTAGCTCATGTTCAACTCACTGTCCGACCGCCTCCAGGACACCTTCGGGCGGCTGCGCGGCAAGGGCCGCCTCACCGAGGACGACATCAACGTCGCCATGCGCGAGATCCGCATGGCGCTGCTCGAGGCCGACGTCAACTATCGCGTGGTCAAGGGGTTCGTGGCCCGCTGCAAGGAGAAGTGCCTCACCTCCGAGGTCATGGACTCGCTCACCCCGGCGCAAAACGTCGTCAAGATCGTGCTCGACGAGCTCACGGTCCTTCTGGGGTCCACGGACTCCAAGCTCACGCTTGCGCAGAACCGCACGCCCAACGTGATCATGCTCGTGGGCCTGCAGGGCTCGGGCAAGACGACGGCCGCGGCCAAGCTGGCCTACCTGCTCAAGGGCCAGGGCCACAGCCCGCTTCTGGCGGCCTGCGACACGCATCGCCCCGCCGCCGCCGACCAGCTCGCCACCCTGGGTGGCGAGATCGGCGTGAGCGTGTACCGCGGGGACGGCGTCGACGCCGTGGCCGTGGCCTCCGAGGCCGTTCGCGAGGCGGTCGACCACCTGAACGACCTCGTGATCGTGGACACGGCCGGTCGCCTCCAGATTGACGAGGAGATGATGAACGAGGCCGTCGCCATCAAGAGGGCCGTGCGGCCCGACCAGATCCTCATGGTCCTGGACGCCATGGGCGGCCAGGACATCGTCAACGTGGTCAGCGAGTTCGCCACTCGAGTGGACTTCGACGGCGTCATCATGTCCAAGCTTGACGGCGACGCGCGCGGCGGCGGGGCGCTCTCCGTGCGCGAGGTCACCGGCAAGCCGATCAAGTTCGTTTCGATGGGGGAGAAGCCCGACTCGCTCGAGGTCTTCCACCCCGACCGCATGGCCAAGCGAATCCTGGGCATGGGCGACGTCGTGGGCATCATCGAGCAGGCCGAGAAGGTCGCCGACGAGCAGCAGGTGGCCGACGCCGAGCGCATGCTGCGCGAGGGCTTCACGATGGACGACCTGCTCTCCCAGATGCAGCAGATCAAGAAGATGGGCGGTCTCCAGAAGATCGCGGGCATGATTCCCGGCATGGAGCGCGCGATGGCCCAGGCCCCCGGGGCCGCCGACGAGGACCAGCTCGTGCGCATCGAGGCCATTATCCACTCCATGACCAGGGGCGAGCGCGTCCGCCCCAAGACCATCAACGGCCAGAGGCGCCGCCGCATCGCCGCCGGATCTGGGCGCAGCGTTCAGGAGGTCAACCAGCTCATCAAGCAGTGGGGCGAGATGAACAAGATGATGGGAAAGATGCGCGGCCTCACCCAGCAGGGCGCGGTCGGCAAGAAGAGTCGACGTGCGATGCAGTCCATGATGCGCAACATGGGCATGGGCGGCCGCCGCTAGCCCTCGGCGGCGGTTTCGTCCGTGAGATGGACGCGCCCGTTGTAGTCGAGCGAGATACCAATGGACGCCAAGGGGTCTCCTGGGCGCGGACGCTCGGGGTTGAGGATAAGTATGTCAGGAATGCGTATTTTGCGCTCTTCGAGGTCCTCGCCAATGGGGCGTAGGCTGATCTCCTCGTTGAGGGAGCGGTAGGGGACCTCGAACCCACCGTCTTGTGCAGGAAGCCTGAGGCGTAGCGCAAGCTTGCTCTCCATGGGGGACCAGGAGTCCTGGCAGGCAAGAGGCAGAGCCGCGCGCACCCTTTTGATTCCGTAGCCTGTTCCCATCCTGAGCAGAAGTCCTCTGATGTCCTGGAGAGTGGCGAGAGGTTTTTCGCGCCGGAAGAAGCCGTCCGGGACTCGCGGGTCGATTGTATAGGTACCGCACAGCTCGCTCATGAGCAGGGCGAGTTCGTGGACGGTGCAGATACGTGCCATCTGAAATGCGATGAGCCCGAGGGAGCTTACGCACGGTCCCTCGCCGAGGCGGACGAAGGCTCGCCGGGGAGGCCTCAGTTTAGTGACGTGCCTGATGACAAGGTCAGATGTATGACTGTCGTTATCGGTCGAGACAAGCAGGTGCAGGGGAGTCGACAGCTTCCCAAGAAACGAGCCCTCCCGCAAATCTCTCTAGGTCGATTTTTTTGGGTTTGGGTTCGCTTGCGAGGCTACGTTACAAGCAGGAAGCCTAATCTGCGCAGGTATGGTGTCAGGGCATGCCCGTGCAACCTCGATTGCGTAGACGAGCGAACCCAAACCCGGAAAGGGTTAGTTGTGTATGACGACGACGTCACCGACCTGAATGAGGTCGTAGAGCGACTGGCCGTCCGCGTAGCTCAGGTTAATACAGCCGTGGCTCCCGTTCCAGGTGTAGATCTGGCCGCCGAACGTGGAGCGCCACGGCGCGTTGTGGAAGCCGACGATGTTCCGTACGACGCCCATCCAGAACTGGACGTGGCTGTCCCACTCGGGCTCGTTGGTCTCGGCGTTGACGGGCCCCGTGAGGTTGATGTTGCCGGAGAGGCGGTTGGTCACGGTCCAGACGCCCGTGGGGGTGCCGCGGTTCAGGCTGGGCTGGCCGGTCACCGTGTCGGCGTCCCAGATGAGAGTGCCGTTGTCGTAGAAGTAGATGTGCTGCGCGGGGATGTCCACGTCGATGTAGCGGGTGCCCCAGTCCTGCCCTCCGGGGTTCACCTGGGCGGCCTCCTGCAGGGTGGGCAGGGCGAGGGTCGTGGGCTGGCCGGCCTGGATGGCGGCCGCGAGCTCGTCGGCCGCAGTCTCGCCGTCGATGAGCCAGCCGTAGACGCTCGCGCCGAACGCCGCGGAGCCGTCGTTGACGGTCTCCACGACACCGTCGGGGCGCGTGTAGGTGCGCTCGGCCCCCACGGTGTCGAGCAGCTCGGAGAGCTCGCCGTGGCACCAGGTCGCGATGGCGTCGGTGTCGAGCGACACCGAGAGGTCGTCCGCGATCGTGACCCACCCGGCGATCTGGTCGGCGGTGACGTTGTAGACGTCCTGGTCAGCGAGGGTGAGGGTGGTGGCCGCCTGGACGTAGGCGTTGGCCTGGGCGACCGCGTCCTCGATCGAGCCGCCCGTGGAGAGGCACTCGTCACCGAGGACCACGGAGGCCGCGTGCTGGGCGAAGGCGGTCGACAGAACGCCAGCGACCGCGTCGACGTCAAGGTACTGGGCGATGACCCGATCGTCAAGCGCGAAGGAGGCCGAGGAGGAGTCGTAGGAGATCACGTCGCCGGAGTCCTCGCTGGCCGCCTGGCGGCTCTCGTCCATGGCGGGGGCGAGAAGGGCGGCGAGCTTGTCGTGGTCGAAGCTGACGCCAGCCTCGGCGGAGAGGTCGTGGGTGCGGGTGACCTCGACCGGCCACGCCCAGGCGCTGACCTGCGTGAGCGCCGAGCGGGCGTAACTTGCCCCGTCGCAGGTGAGATCGATGTCGGAGCCGAAGACGGTGAGGTCGACGCCGTTGCCGGTGACGTGCGTCTGGAGGGCGGCGACGGCGTCGCTCTTCTGCGAGCCCACGGCGGAGGCGGTCTTCAAGGAGACGTCGGCTCCGTCAAGTGTCGTGTGGGGCATGAAGACGAAGCTGAAGACGGCGACTCCCCCCAGGTAGACGGCCAGAAGGACGCCGACGATGACGACGGGTGCGATCCAGCGCCTCCTGTGAGATTTGTTCGCACGCTTGGTCGCGCGCTCTGCGCTCATGTGGTTGGGCATGCTTTGCACCTCGTACTTTGCTCGTCGGACGTGTCCAGGACGCGTGAGCGCCACTGGGCTATCGTACTCTAGGTGGGGGATTCGAGGGCGTCGCATTAGTTTCACAAGGCCAAAGGAGAAGAATATGGCACAAGTCTTTCGGTTGGCCGAACTCGACGACGAGCGCCTCGACGCGTTCGCGCGCCTGACCGACCGGCAGCTGAGGGGCGCGCTCGAGGCCGAGCGGGGAATCCTCGTGGCCGAGTCGCGCCTCGTCGTGGAGGTGGCGCTCGAGGCGGGGGTCGTCCCGCTCGCGTTTCTCGCCAACGAGCGACAGCTCGCGGCCTGCGCCGACCTGCTGGGGCGCGCGGGCGACGAAGTCCCCGTCTACGTGCTGCCCGACGAGGAGATGGCGCGCCTCACCGGCTACCAAGTGACGCGGGGCCTTCTGTGCGCGATGCGCCGCCCGCCCGAGCGCCCCTTTGACGAGGTCGTGGCCGGGGCCCGCCGCGTCGCCGCGCTCGAGGACCTCGTGGACGTGACCAACGTGGGAGCGCTCTTCCGCTCGGCCGCCGCCCTGGGCGCGGACGCGGTCGTGCTCTCCCCGGGCTGCGCGGACCCGCTCAACCGCCGGAGCGTGCGCGTCTCCATGGGAACGGTCTTCCAGGTCCCCTGGGCGCGCGCCGAGAAGGGCACCTGGCCCGACAAGACTCTCTCCGACCTGCGCGAGCGCGGCTTCTCCTGCTGGGCGATGGCCCTGGGCCCCGACGCCGTGCCCATCGACGACCCTACCCTCGAGCTGGGCGAGAAGCGCGCGCTCCTCTTTGGCAGCGAGGGGCCGGGCCTCTCCGAGCGCGCCCTTGCCGCCTGCGACCGGCGCCTGGTCATTCCCATGGCCAACGGCGTCGACTCCCTGAACGTCGCCGCCAGCTCCGCTGTCGCCTTCTGGCACCTCTTCCGTCACTAAGTTCCTGTTCCAAGCCCAGCACCGACGGCTCCGCCCCACGAAGACGCAAGACGTCCTATGTCCTGGCTGGCTGACCCCCGCCTTTCCAAGAGAGACATTCTGAGAGATCCCTCCCCCTGCAAGCAGGGGGAGGGATCTCGAAGATGAGCGATGGAAAGGTGGGGGTCAGCCCCGTACCGGCTACTCGACCGGCTCCGGCATCTTGGGGGCGAAGCCGTCGTCGCGGGTGAGGATGTTCATGAATTCCTTGCCCGTGACGGTCTCCTTCTTCTGGAGATAGTGCGCGATCTCGTGCAGCTTGAAGCGATTGGCCTTGAGCGTCTCGAGGGCCGTCCGGTGGCCCTCCTCCACGAGGCGCTGCACCTCGGCGTCGATCTCCTGCGCGGTGCCCTCGGAGCAGGTGAGCTCGGAGCCGCCGCCCAGGTAGCGGTTGCGCTGCTGGCCCAGGGCGACCATGCCGAACTTGTCGGACATGCCGTACTGGGTGACCATCGCGCGTGCGAGCTGGGTGGCCTTCTCGATGTCGTTTGAGGCGCCCGTGGTCATCTCGTTGAAGATGAGCTCCTCGGCCGCACGGCCGCCACACAGCACGGCGATCTTGTCCTTGGCCTCCTTGCGGGTGGTCAGGAAGTGCTCGTCCTCCTCGACCTGCATGGTGAACCCGAGCGCGCCCGAGGTGCGCGGCACGATCGTGATCTTGGTGACCGGCGCACGACCCTTCTGGGTGGCCGCCACGATGGCGTGGCCGGTCTCGTGATAGGAGACGACCTCCTTCTCGTGCGGGGAGAGGACCGTCGACTTCTTCTTCTCGCCGGCGATGACCACGTCGACGGACTCGACGAGGTCCTCCTGGGTCACACGGCTGCGCCCGAAGCGCACGGCGCGCAAGGCCGCCTCGTTGATGATGTTTGCGAGGTCGGCGCCCGAGGCGCCCGGCGTCGAGCGGGCGATGACGCCGAGCTCGATCGAGCCCTCCATCTTGACGTCGGTGGCGTGGATCTTGAGGATGGCCTCGCGGCCCGCGAGGTCGGGCAGCTCGACCGGGATGCGGCGGTCGAAGCGGCCGGCGCGCAGGAGCGCCTGGTCGAGGGACTCGGGCCGGTTGGTGGCCGCCAGGACCACGATGCCCTTGTGGTTGTCGAAGCCGTCCATCTCGGACAGTAGCTGGTTCAGGGTTTGCTCGCGCTCGTCGTTGGAGTTAAGGCTGCCGTCGCGCCTCTTGCCCACGGCGTCGATCTCGTCGATGAAGATGATGCAGGGGGCCTTCTCCTTGGCCTGCTTGAACAGGTCGCGCACCTTGGCGGCGCCGCGGCCCACGAACATCTCCACGAACTCGGAGCCAGCGATCTGGAAGAAGGGCACGTCGGCCTCGCCGGCCACGGCCTTGGCCAGGAGCGTCTTGCCCGTGCCCGGAGGGCCCACGAGCAGGGCGCCGCGAGGGCAGCGCGCACCGATCTCGGTGTACTTGTCGGGGTTCTTGAGGAAGCTCACGATCTCGACTAGGGAGTCCTTGGCCTCGTCCTGGCCGGCCACGTCCTTGAACGTGACGCCGGTCTCCTCGCCCTTGATCTCCTTGACGTTGGACTTGCCAAGGCCGCCTCCCATGCCAAAACCGCCCCCGCGGAAGTTCATCGAGGGACCGTCGTCGCCCATGGCCTTCTTCATGCGGCGGTTGAACCACCAGCCGAGGCCAAAGAGCAGAAGCAGCGGCAGGCCGTAGGAGATGAGCATGTAGAGCAGCAAAGAGTTGCTATCGCTGGTGGGAAGCTCCGCCACCATCGTGACGCCGTGCGAGCGCAGGGTGCTCGTCAGGTCGGCGTCGCCGGGGAAGGCGACGGTGGTGTAGAGCTGCTCGTCGTCGCCGGAGCCCGTGGTGAACGTGATGGAGCCGTCGCTCGTGTCTATCGTGGCTTTCGTGACCTTGCTGTCGTCGACCATGTTGAGGAAGTCGCTGTAGGCGACCTCCTGCGACTGCTTCGAGGTGAGGCTGGGGCCGATCGTCTGGCTAATCGCAAGGTACGCGACGAGCGCAATCAAAATGTAGAGCAGCATCGAGCGCCGCCGTTTGTTCTCGTTCATGTCCATCGGTAGGAAACCTTTCGCGTCGCGCCGAGTCCGAGTGAGGGGCCCGTACGCGAGCCCTTGGGTCTCTCATACCCAAATTACCCGCGCGCGGTCGCAGGGGGCGAAACTCCACGTGCGGCCCCGGGGTGCGGCTCCCCGGGGTCGGGGTACGCCCTCACTCGTTCTCAGGCCCGGCGCTCGGGGAGCTCGCCTGCGCGATAGGCGTCGAGAAGCGCGCGCAGGTCCGAGATCTGGTCGCGGATGTCCGTGCCAGTGTCGGTGTCGCCGATGGTGAGCGGGCGCGGTTCGACCTCGAAGCGGTCGTCGTCGCTCATGATGTCGGCGTTGAGGTCGAGCACGTCCGCGATGGAGCCGAAGGGTCGGTGCGCCTTGATGCGCATGCCCGTGGGGTCGGCGATGAGCGTGTAGCCCGCGATGCCCGTGGTGGCGTGATAGGCCTGGCAGAAGCCCCCGTCGATGACCACGAGCCTGCCGCCTGCCCGCACGGGGCGCTCGCCAGACGAGGCGTGGACGGGTGTGTGGCCGTTGATGATGTGGCCGCGCTCGGGGTCCGCGCCAAACTCCGTGAGGATGCGCCGGCAGACGTCCGCGTCGTCGGTGAGGGCGAAGTAGGGGTCGCGCGGCTCGACCCAGGTGGAGCGGTCGGTGAAGTAGGTGCGCTCAAAGGTCTTGACGACGCGTCCCGAGAGGGGCGAGAGACGACCGCACCACAGGTACCACATCCAGTCCAGGGAGGGCTGGTCGTGCTCGAGCCAGGCTCGTCGGGCCATGCGATCGGCGTAGTCGTAGTAGGCCCGCCCGGACAGGAGACGGCCCTGGTGGGGCACCGAGCAGAAGGTCCCGTCCTCGTTCATGGGGACGCAGGCGTGGAAGAGGACGTTGTCGTTGTGCACGAGGTAGGCGCTGCCGTGCTCGTAGAGGAAGCCCACGTGGGCCCGCAGCTTGTCGGATGCGCGCACGGCCGCCAGGAGGTGGCCCATCACGCGCCCCTCGTCCTCGGAAAGGGCGTAGGGGTCTCTCGGGTCCAGGGTGGGGAAGTCGCGCGTGCGCAGCTCGAAGGCGTGCCCGCCGACCACGGCCACGCCGCGCTCGGGGTCGACCTTGTCCAGGAGCAGCCGGTCGTCCATCCGCCAGTTGGGGTGTCGGCGGATGGTCTGGCCCTCCAGCTTGAAGAGGATGACCGAGATGGCCTTCTCGACCGGGGCCATGACGTCGTCGTCCTGATAGGTGGCCTCGGCGAACAGGGCCAGCTCGCGCAGGCTCACGCCGTAGGGCCCCTCGAGGATCTTGAGACTGTCGTAGTGGATGTTGTTGCGGATCACGGCGGCCAAACACGCGGCCGAGCCGGCCGCCGCGCCCATCCAGACGATGTCATGGTTGCCCCACTCGAGGTCGATCGAGTGGTAGGACCCAAGGCGGTCGAGGATCTTGTCGGCGTGGGGCCCCCGGTCGAAGACGTCGCCCACCAGGTGGAGGTGGTCGACGGCGAGCCTCTTCACGAGGGCGCACAGGGAGGTGACGAAGTCATCCGCGCTGCCCGTGTCGATGATCGTGTCGATGATGCGCTGGTGGTAGGCGAGGCGTGCGTTCTGCTCGTCGGGCGAGGCGTGGAGCAGCTCGTCGATGATGTAGGCGTAGGCGACCGGCATCGCCTTGCGCACCTTGGAGCGCGTGTAGGACCCGGAGAGGTGGCGCGCCAGGCGCACGAGGCGCATGAGGGCACTGGCGTACCACTCCTCGGTGAGGCGCCCCTCGTCGGCGAGGCGGCGCAGCTTGCGGTCGGGATAGTAGATGAGGGTGCAGAGGTCCGCCTGCTCCTCGTGGGTGAGCTCGAGGCCGAAGATGGTCTCGACGCGCTCGCGGATGACGCCCGAGCCGTTGTTGAGGATGTGCTCGAAGGCCTCGTACTCCCCGTGGACGTCCGAGACGAAGTGCTCGGTGCCCTTGGGCAGGTTAAGGATGGCCTCGAGGTTGATGATCTCGGTGAAGACGGACTGCACGGTGGGGAACTTCTCGGACAGAAGCTCGAGGTACTTGCGCTGCGGGCAGAGTTTCTCTGACATCAGGCGAATCCCTTCCTTCTGGGTTGAACTAACCTCCTACCATGCGCGTCCCCCGCGCGCGCCGCAACCGCCTTCTCGGCGTCCGGCTGACGTCCCCCGCGCGTGCGGCGCGCGTCCACGGTTTCTGCACGTCTTTCTCGCTCGCGGCGCGACGGCTTCGTTGCCGGTGCGTGACGCGCGCCGTCGCCTGCGACGATAGTGCTACCATCTTCGACCAAGGCGATGACGGGGAGCGTAGTCGGGATCGCGCGGTCAGAAGAGAGCGAGGACGGTGGGATCTCGCGGTCGCGTCCCGGCGAGAATCACCCCCGAGCCGCGGCCCCAAAGCCATACGTGGCAAGTAGGCGTCGCCGGAGTGGCCGCCGAGACAGGCCAGCCGAGTACGGCGGATATCCGCTCGCTGGGTGGCTGCGAAGCATGGCGTGAGCGCTTCGTCCCAGCAGGAGGGACGGGCGCTTTTTTCGTGCCCGAAGACGAAGGGAAACGAGCGTGGCGAACGAGTACAAGAAGACGACCAACCTCCCGAGCACGAGCTTCCCCATGCGGGCGAGCCTGGCCAGAAACGAGCCCGCGCGCCTCGCGGCGTGGGAGGAGGCCGACGTCTACGACCTCATGCTGAAGAAGAACGAGGGCCACGAGAAGTTCGTCCTGCACGACGGGCCCCCGTACGCCAACGGCCCCATCCACCTGGGCCACGCGCAGAACAAAATCTCCAAGGACATCATCAACCGCTACTGGTCCATGCGCGGCTTCCAGACGCCGTACGTCCCCGGCTGGGACTGCCACGGCCAGCCCATCGAGCACAAGGTCGAGACCATGCTCGGCACCAAGAAGTTCAACGCCCTTCCCACCGAGAAGATCCGCGAACTCTGTCGCAAGATGGCCGTCGAGCAGGTCGACACCCAGCGTCAGGGCTTCAAGCGCCTGGGCGTTCTCGCCGAGTGGGACAACCCCTACCTCACCTACGTCAACGACTACGACGCCACGGACGTGGAGGTCTTCAAGGCCATCTACGACTCCGGCGCGATCTATCGCGGCCGCAAGCCCGTGCACTGGTGCACGCACTGCCACACGGCGCTCGCCGAGGCCGAGATCGAGTACGGCGACGAGGTGAGCCCATCGATCTACGTGCGCTTCGCGCTCACGAGCGTGCCTCGGGGTCTGGAGGCCTACGCCGGCGCCACCGATGTCGTGATCTGGACGACCACGCCCTGGACGCTGCCGGCCGACACCGGCGTCATCCTGGGGCCCGACTTCGACTACGTGGCCGTGCTCCACGACGGGCGCGCCCAGATCATGGCCGACGCCCTGAAGGAGCGCGTCTGCGAGATCGCGGGCTGGGGCGTGGAGCTCGTGCGCGGCGCGGACGGCGAGCCCTGGCGCGCGACGGGCTCCGAGCTCGCGGACAACACCTACGAGCAGCCGGTCTTCTCGGACTACGAGGGCCGCTTCATCACCGCCGACTACGTGAGCCTCGACGACGGCACCGGCGTGGTCCACACGGCCCCCGGCCACGGCGTGGACGACTACAACGCCGGCATGAAGTGGGGCCTCGACCTGGTCATGCCCGTCGATGACGACGGGCGCTTCTTCGCGGGCGAGAAGATCGGCACGGGCGGGCCGTGGTCGGGCATGGAGGTCAACGAGGCCAACCCCCGGATCATCGCGTGGCTCGCCGAACGCGGGACCCTGGTAGCCGCAGTGGACATCACCCACAGCTACCCGCACTGCTGGCGCTGCAAGAATCCGGTGATCTTTCGCGCCACGAGCCAGTGGTTCGTCTCGATGGACAAGACCGGCCTGCGCGAGCGCGCCCTGGGCGAGCTCTCCCGCGTGAGGTTCTACCCGGCCCACGCCGCCCGGCGCATAGGCTCCATGGTGGAGGGGAGGCCCGACTGGTGCATCTCGCGCCAGCGCAACTGGGGCGTGCCCATCCCGGCCTTCACCTGCGCCGACTGCGGCGAGACCGTCATGAACGACGCCACCCTGGACGCCGTGATAGAGCTCTTCCGCGAGCGCGGATCGGACTGCTGGTTCACCGATGACCCGGCGAGCTACCTGGGTGACGCCTGCGTCTGCCCCGCGTGCGGAGGCCACCACCTCAAGCCCAACCGCGACATCCTGGACGTCTGGTGGGACTCCGGCGTCTCGCACACGGCCGTCTGCCGGCACCGCCCCTACCTGAAGTTTCCCGCCGACATGTACCTCGAGGGCTCCGACCAGCACCGCGGCTGGTTCATGAGCTCGCTCATGACCTCGGTGGGCGCCTACGGCGTGGCTCCCTACCGCTCCGTGGTTTCGCAGGGCTTCACCCTAGACGGCCAGGGCCGCAAGATGTCCAAGTCGCTCGGAAACGTCATCGACCCTAACGAGGAGTGCGCCACGCGCGGCGCCGACATCGTGCGCCTGTGGGTCTCGTCGGTCGACACCTCCACCGACGTCCCCTGCGACGACGAGATCCTCGACCACGTGGGCGAGGCGTATCGTCGCTTCCGCAACACCCTGCGCTTCCTGCTCGGGGAGGTCGAGGGCCGCTTCGACCCGGCCACCGACGGCGTGGCTACGAGCGAGCTGCTACCCTTCGACCGACTCGCGCTCGCACGGATGTGCCAGGTCCATGACCAGGTGAGCGCGGCCTACGAGGGCTACCGCTTCAACGTGGTCTTTCGCACGCTCTACGACTACGTGATCGGAGACCTCTCCAACGGCTACCTCAACGCCACCAAGGACCGCGTCTACTGTGGCGCCGCGAACGGCTTCGAGCGCAGGAGCGCGCTCACCGTCTGGGCGCAGCTCCTCTCGATGCTCGTCCACGACCTGCAGCCCATTCTCGTCTATACGACCGACGAGGTCATGAGCCACCTGCCCGCCTCGCTGCGCGACGGCCAGACCTACGCCGCCCTGCTCGACTGGTACGAGGCCCCGCTGTCCCCCGCGGACTACGAGCCCCTGCTCGCGGCCTACGAGGCCATGGTCGATGCCCGCGCCGCCTTCACCAAGTCCTACGAGGAGGCCCTTGCCAACGGTACGGTGGCCGAGAAGACCCCGCAGGCCGCGCGCGCCACGCTCGCGGCGCCGGAAGAGACCCTCGAGGTCCTGCGCGCCTCGGGCGTTGACCTGGCCGAGCCGTTCGTGTGCTCCGAGGTCGAGCTCGTGGGGGGAGCCGAGCTCTCCTGCGTCGTCGAGGCCGCCCACGGCGAGAAGTGCCCGCGCTGCTGGAACTGGCGCGAGCTGGGCGCCGACGGCCTGTGCGCGCGCTGCCACGATGCCGTGGCCGCCTGCGCGGACGGGGAGTAGGGCCTTGTCGGCGACGAGTGGTGACCGGGCGGAGGGAGCGGGTCTCCCGCGCGGCCGGCGGCTGGCCTTGTTCTGCGGCCTCGCGGTGGCTGTGGTCGCGCTCGACCAGCTCGTGAAGGCGGCCATGCGCGCCCTGCTCGTGGTGGGGGAGCCGCGCGCGCTCGTGCCGGGTGTGCTGGACCTCTCGCTCGTCTACAACGAGGGCGCGGCCTTCTCGCTGGGCGAGGGGGCCGGCCCCCTCTTCGTGCTCGTGGCCGTGGTCATCTGCGCCTGCGGCCTGTGGCTTGCCTGGAGGCGCACGGACGCGCCGATGACGCTCGTGGCCTCGGTCGCCTGCGTGGCGGGGGGAGGCGTGGGCAATGCGATCGACCGCGTGGTTGCCGGCCGCGTGACGGACTTCTTTGCCACCACCTTCGTGGACTTCGCCGTCTTTAACGTGGCCGACGTCTTCATCACCTGCGGCGTCGTGGCGAGCTTCGTCTTGTGGGCGCGCTGGGACAGCGCTCGCGAGCGCGCCGGGGCGGTGGGGAAATGAGTTGCGTGCAACATTGCATAAAGTAGGCCATTTATACGGACTCACGCATACTTTGAGCGAGGTGCCGTCCTCTGGAGCTTTGGGGGTGGACTTGTCAGCAGATTCTTCCGGCCACGTCGAGTAGGCGGAAGAAGTCTGGCCAAAGACGCGCTGGTAGAGGAGCTGCCCGTCGGACGGCTACTCGCGTGGTCCGCGCAAATCTGTTGACAAGTCCCCATTCATTCAAAAAAGGGGCGTTCGGCAACGGTCAGGCCGCAGGCAAGCAGGCCGCTCGCCCGCGCGTGCTACGATGGGGCGCCGTTCGCGCGCCACGTACCTGTCATCTGCCGTCCCTCGAGAGGAGCCGCGTCCCATGCCCATCCGCGTCGTCAACTTGCTCGTGGGGCCCGAGGCCGACGGGTCCCGCCTCGACGTCTTTCTGGCCGCCGGACCGGACATGCCGTCGCGCTCGGCCTGCGCCCGCCTCGTGGACGAGGGCCAGGTCACGATCAACGAGACGCTTGCCACGAGCAAGTCCGAGAAGGTCCTTCTGGGCGATAGGGTCCGCGCGGCGGTGGACGTGTTCGAGCCAGCAGGCGGGCCCCTGGCCCCCAACCCGTACATCCCCCTGGACATCCGCTTCGAGGACGGCCACCTGGTCGTCTTGTCCAAGCAGGCGGGCCTCGTCTGCCACCCGAGCCCCGGTCACGCCGACGACACGCTGGCCAACGCCCTCGTGGCGCATTGCGGCTACGATCACCTGGGGATGCTCCAGGGCGAGGAGCGCCCCGGCATCGTGCACCGCCTGGACCGCGACACCTCGGGCCTCATGGTGGCCGCCAAGGACGACCAGACCCAGAGGGCCCTGCAGGACCTCATCCGCCTGCGCGTGCTCGACCGGCGCTACGTCACCCTCGTCCACGGCTACGTGGCCCACGACGAGGGCACCATAGAGACGGGCATCGCCCGCTCCACCCGTGACCGCCTGCGCATGGCGGTCACGGACGCGCCGGGCGCCCGCGAGGCCATCACGACCTTTCGCACCCTCGAGCGCTTTGAGGCGGGGCGGCGCGACGAGGGCTACAGCCTGCTCGAGTGCCACCTCTACACGGGCCGCACGCACCAGATCCGCGTGCACATGCGCCACATCGGCCACGCGGTCGTGGGCGACGCCCTCTACGGCCACGGCGACGAGCGGGCCAACCATGGCCTGGCCCGCCAGTTCCTCCACTCCTGGCACATACGCTTTGACCATCCGGTGACGGGGGAGACCATCGAGCGCGCCGACCACCTGCCCGAAGACCTTCTCGCTATACTGGGGTCACTGAAAGGAACCTCCATGGGTCGCACGGAGGCGGGGGAGCTCGTCTGCCCGCAGCTCGCGCGGCGCCAAGGAGCAGACGCTTGCGAGGGATGCCCAGGTCATGATGGAGTTCAATAGGTTCGGGCTCACGCCGATCGTTATCTTCAACGTGATCATCTGGCTGTTCTTCACGCTCGCCTACTTCTATCAGGCGGTCTACATCATCCGCGTGCTCCTGCGCGGCACGGTGAAGCTCCCCTCGACCAAGAGGCAGCATCGCTACGCCTTCTTCATCGCCGCCCACAACGAGGAGCTCGTCATTGGCAACCTCGTGCGCTCGATCCTGTCGCAGGACTACCCGCGCGAGCTCATGGACGTCTTCGTGGTCTGCGACGCCTGCACCGACGACACGCACGATCGCGCCGAGGAGGCCGGCGCGATCGTCTGGGACCGCAACGACCTGGCGCGCAAGGGCAAGAGCTGGGCCATGGACTACGGCTTCAACCGCATCCTGGACGAGTACGGCGACCGCTACGAGGCCTTCATCGTCATGGACGCCGACAACCTCGTCTCGCCGGACTACCTCTCGATCATGAACCAGGCCTTCGACGCGGGCTACCTCGTCTGCACGAGCTACCGCAACTCCAAGAACTTCGACTCCAGCTGGATTAGCTCGGCCTACGCGCTGTGGTTCATGCGCGAGGCGAAGTTCCTCAACAACGCGCGCATGATGGTGGGTACGAGCTGCGCGATCTCGGGGTCCGGCTGGATGGTGTCCGAGCGCATCGTGCGCGGCATGCACGGCTGGGACTTCCACACCCTGACCGAGGACATCCAGTTCTCGTCGTTCTGCTGCGCCAACAACATCCAGGTCGGCTACGCCCCGGCTGAGTTCTTTGACGAGCAGCCCGTCACCTTGAAGGCGTCCTGGATTCAGCGCATGCGCTGGACCAAGGGCTTCTACCAGGTGTTCTTCTCGTACGGTCGCGACTTGGTCAAGGGGGTCGGCAAGGGGAGATTCGCCTCGTACGACATGCTCATGACCATAGCCCCGGGCATGATCTTGACCCTGCTGTCGTTCTTCGTGAACGCCACCTACCTCGGCGTGGGGTCGCTCTCGCACGGGTTCATCGCCACGCAGGGCGAGCTGGCCATGTGCCTGGGATCGCTCGTCATGACCTTCGCCTCCATGTACGTGGTCTTCTTCGTGCTGGCCGTCATCACGACCGTCTCCGAGCGCAAGCACATCCACGCCCAGAAGCACTGGCGCATCGTGACCAACCTCTTCACGTTCCCGCTCTTCATGATGACCTACGTTCCCATCACGGTCGTCGCCCTTTTCAAGAAGGTCGAGTGGGTCCCCACCAAGCACGACATCGCCGTCAACGTGGACGACGTCATGGCCGGCGGCGCCCAGGGCTAGTCGGCGTGACCGTTCCGCGGCATCTTCTCGGCTTCTCCGCGCGGATGCTACAATGGCTTTCAACCAAGTCCAGTTGAAGAGCCTCAGGCAGGCGGAAGGAGCCACACGCGTATGGCAACGTTCTTCGAGGAGGAGTCCCACACCTTTTCTGAGTACCTACTCGTTCCCGGATATTCCTCGGCGGACAACGTTGCCGCCAACGTGTCGCTGAAGACGCCGCTCGTGCGCTTTGCACGTGGCGAGGAGCCTCAGATCACCCTCAACGTCCCCATGGTCTCGGCCATCATGCAGTCGGTCTCCGGACCCAAGCTCGCCGTAGCCCTGGCCCAGCAGGGCGGCCTCTCATTCATCTACGGCTCGCAGAGCATTGCCGACGAGGCGGCCATGGTCCGCGAGGTCAAGAGCTACAAGGCCGGCTTCGTGGTCTCCGACTCCACGCTCACCCCCGAGATGACCCTCGACGACGTCGTGGAGCTGCTCGGCCGCACGGGCCACTCCACGATGCCCGTCACCGAGGACGGGACCCCCCACGGCAGGCTCTGCGGCATCGTGACCTCACGTGACTACCGGCTCTCCCGCGATCCCCGCGACCGCAGGGTCCGCGAGTTCATGACGCCCTTCGACAAGCTCGTCGTGGCCGATGACGCGACCTCGCTCAAGGCCGCCAACGACCTCATCTGGGACAAGAAGCTCAACGCCCTGCCCATCGTCGGCGCTGGCCGACGCCTCGTCGCGCTCGTCTTCCGCAAGGACTACGACTCACACAAGTCCCAGCCCAACGAGCTTCTCGACCAGCACAAGCGCTACCTCGTGGGCGCGGGCATCAACACCCGCGACTACGCCGAGCGCGTCTCCGCGCTCGTGGAAGCCGGTGCGGACGTGCTCTGCATCGACTCGTCCGAGGGCTACTCCGAGTGGCAGAGGCGCACCCTCGCCTGGGTCCGCGCGCGCTACGGGACCTCCATGCGCGTGGGGGCCGGCAACGTGGTCGACGCAGAGGGCTTCCGCTTCCTGGCCGACAGCGGAGCCGACTTCGTGAAGGTGGGCATCGGGGGCGGCTCGATCTGCATCACCCGCGAGCAGAAGGGCATCGGCCGCGGCCAGGCCTCCGCGCTCATAGACGTCTGCCGCGCGCGCGACGAATACTTCGACGAGACCGGCACCTACGTGCCCGTCTGCTCAGACGGGGGCATCGTCTACGACTATCACATGACGCTCGCCCTGGCCATGGGGGCCGACTTCATGATGCTCGGGCGCTACTTCGCGCGCTTCGACGAGAGCCCCACCAACCGCGTGAGCGTCAACGGCCAGTACATGAAGGAGTACTGGGGCGAGGGCTCCGCGCGCGCCCGCAACTGGCAGCGCTACGACCTGGGCGGCGACAAGAAGTCCCTCTCCTTCGTGGAGGGCGTCGACTCCTACGTGCCCTACGCCGGCCCCCTCAAGGAGGGTGTCGAGGGGTCTCTGCTCAAGGTCAAGTCCACGATGTGCAACTGCGGTGCGCTTGACCTGCCCGAGCTGCGCGAGAAGGCCAAGATCACGCTTGTCTCGTCCACCTCGCTCGTGGAGGGCGGCGCCCACGACGTCGTGCTCAAGGACGCCAACCAGCAGGTGAGCATCAATTTCCGCTCGTAGCGGCGGTTCTCTGGGAGACTCGGGGCCTGCGGCGTCTGCCGTGGGCCCCTCTTCTTGTCGCGTCCACTTCGGCGTGCGGCCCGGATCCGCCGTGACGGCGTTTGCGGCCGCAAAAGCCGAGGCAACGCCTTCTCAAGTGAAAGGCCGGGTATCGTCGCAGGTAGACGTGTCGAGTGTTTTGTCAGCCGAGGAGTCTTGACCCGTGCGGCCGCACAGAGGCGGGCGGCCACCCGGGCGGCTCCCATGCGGCTCGCCGGTGCGCCCTGTCGGTGCCGCCCCAACCCAGACCTGCTAGAATGACGTGCCAGACGACGGGAAGCACAAGGAGAAGGGTCGCGCATGTCCGAGAGGTGCGATAAGAGCTTCGAGATACCGGCCTACGACGCCGAGGCCATCGAGACCAAGTGGCAGGCGACGTGGGAGGCCGAGGACCTCTACAAGACCGAGGAGGACCCCGCCAAGCCCAAGAAGTACATCCTCGAGATGTTCCCGTACCCCTCGGGCGACCTGCACATGGGCCACGCGCGCAACTACACCATCGGCGACGCCATGGCCCGCCAGGCCCGCATGCGCGGCTTCGACGTCCTGCACCCCATGGGCTTCGACGCCTTCGGCCTGCCGGCCGAGAACGCCGCCATCAAGCACCACACCCAGGCGAGCGTCTGGACGCACCAGAACATCGACCAGGCCGTCAGGACCATGCGCCGCATGGGCTTCTCGTACGACTACGACCGCATGTTCAACACCTGCGACCCCGAGTACTACAAGTGGGGCCAGTGGATCTTTCTCAAGATGTGGGAGAAGGGCCTCGTCTACCGCGACACCTCGCCCGTGAACTGGTGCCCCACCTGCCAGACGGTGCTCGCCAACGAGCAGGTCACCGACGGCGTCTGCTGGCGCTGCGGCTCGGTGCCCGAGAAGCGCGAGCTGTCGCAGTGGTACTTCAGGATCACCGACTACTCCCAGGAGCTTCTGGACGACCTCGATAGGCTCGACGGCTGGCCCGAGCGCGTGAAGGCGATGCAGGCCAACTGGATCGGCCGCTCCGAGGGCGCCGAGATAGACTTCGCCCTGGCCGACCCGGACGGCCGCACGCCCACGGACCGCACGATCAGCGTCTTCACCACGCGCCCGGACACGCTGTTCGGCGTCTCGTTCTTCCTCCTGCCCCCCGAGAGCCCCCTGGCCGCAGAGCTCGTGGCAGGCACGGCGTACGAGCCGGCCTTCGCGGAGCTCAAGGCGGCCGCCGAGAAGGTGTCGTCCGTCGACCGCCAGGGCTCCGAGCGCGAGAAGCACGGCGTCTTCACGGGCCGCTACGTGTTGAACCCGGTCAACGGCCGGCCGGCCCCCATCTGGGTCGCCGACTACGTGCTCATGGACTACGGCACGGGCGCCGTCATGGGCGTGCCCTGCGGTGACCAGCGCGACTTCGACTTCGCCCGGAAGTACGACCTCGAGATCGCCCCGATCATCTGCGCGCCCGACGACCCCCTCTACGACGAGCTCAAGGACGAGCGCGAGCTTCGGGTGAGGTCGGTCGACTGGGACCGCGCGATGGCCGCCGAGGGCTACCTCGTGCAGTCCGGGCCGTTCACGGGCATGAGGGGCGGCAAGCACTCCGAGGCGGTCGACAAGATCATCGACTTTCTCGCCGAGCGCGGCCTCGGCCGCAAGACGGTGCAGTTCCGCCTGCGCGACTGGCTCATCAGCCGCCAGCGCTACTGGGGAAACCCCATCCCCATGATCCACTGCGACTGCTGCGGTGACGTGCCCGTGCCCTACGAGGACCTGCCCGTCACGCTGCCCGACGACCTCGACCTGGGGGCCGGCGAGACGCTCGCAGAGTACGCCCCGTTCTACGAGACCACCTGCCCCCGGTGCGGCCGACCCGCCCGTCGCATCACGGACACCATGGACACGTTCACCTGCTCGAGCTGGTACTACCTGCGCTACTGCGACCCGCACAACGACGAGATGCCGTTCTCCAAGGAGGCGGTCGACCGCTGGATGCCCGCTGACAACTACATCGGCGGCATCGAGCACGCGATCCTGCACCTGCTCTACTCGCGCTTCTTCACCAAGGTCCTGCGCGACCTGGGGCTCATCGACGCCGACGAGCCGTTCACCAACCTCCTGTGCCAGGGCATGGTGAAGGACGAGCGCGGGGAGACCATGTCCAAGTCCAAGGGCAACGTCGTGCCGCCCTCGAGCGTCATCGACCCCTACGGCGCGGACACCATGCGCCTGGCCATCCTGTTCATCGCCCCCCCCGAGAAGGACTTCAACTGGGACGAGGAGGTCGTCGCCGGCGCAAACCGCTTCATCAAGCGCGCCTGGCGCGTGGTCTGGCAACTCGCCCAGGCGGGCGGGGAGAGCCCCGTGGACGTCGCGTCGCTCGACGCACGCTCGAAGGCGCTCTGGCGCAGCTTGAACGCGCTGGGCGTCAAGTGCACGAGCGACTTCGACCGCGGCCAGTTCAACACCGCCATCTCGGCGGTCATGGAGATCACGAACGCCGCGAGCAAGTACGTGAGCGAGCCGGGGGAGCGCGACGCCGCGCTGTGCCGCCGCGTCGCCGGCGCGATCGTGCGCACGCTCGCGCCGATCTGCCCGCACTGGGCCGAGGAGCTCTGGCACGAGGCTCTCGGGCAGCAGGGCTCGGTCTATGACGCCGCGTGGCCGGAGTTCGACGCCAACGCCGCCCGCGCCGACGAGGTGCAGATCGCGGTCCAGATCAAGGGCAAGGTGCGCGCGCACGTGACGGTGCCTGCAGACGCCCCCGACGACGACGTCGCTGGCCTGGCGCAGGAGGCCGTGGCCGCCCAGCTCGCGGGCAAGACCGTCAAGAAGGTCATCGTGATCAAGGGCCGCCTCGTCAACATCGTGGCGGTGTAGGCGCGGCCGCGCCCTAGTGGCCGTCCCACCCGGGCAGCTTGCGACCGATTCGGCGGAAGTGAGCGCTCGGCGCACCTAAATCTCGGGAAGTGAGCGTCTCGGCACGCTCACTTCCGCCGAATCAGTCGCAACGCAGCCGCACAGCGCACGAGCGACGCAGCGCCCCGCGCGCCTCTCGGAGCGCCTGGGGACTGCTCTGCGCCATAGACCTAATTCTTAAAGTTCCTGACACCGGCTTCGTTACCATGGCAACCATCAAACTTGCAGTGGGACAAGGGGTGCCGCCATGGTCGATCAGAGGTTCAGCTCGCCCGGGCCCGCGGACTTCGAGCGCCTTCTTGCGGACACAGGGCTATCGGAGCGCGAGGCCCAGGCGCTGCTCTCCGTCGTCTTGTCCCAGACGGCCGCCGAGGCAGCCGGGGCACTGGGGGTGAGCGCCTCCACCATGGGCAGCTATCGGCAGCGCGGCTATGCCAAGCTGGGCGTCTCCACCCGCGCCGAGTTCATGAGGCTCCCTGAGGCTGAGACATGGGCGTCGACCCTCGCGGCATTCGACGTGCCGGCCAAGAAGCCCGTCGTTCCCGTTGAGTCCAATCCTGCGTCACCGCAATGCAGGCCTCCCATGAGCTTTCCGTGTCTGTTCGTTGCCTGTCTGCTCTGCAGCACGCTTGTCATCTTTACGGGAATCGTGGCAAAGATTCTGCTGCCACGACATGATGCGTATTCCGTGCAGCCCCATGGAGCGATTGCATCCGAGTACGGTGACGTGCCCAACGTCGTGGGCATGCGCGCCGACAGCGCTGCCTCAGCGTTGGCGAGCGCTGGCTTCTGTCCCGAGTTCGAGCCGCGCGCGGGCGATGCTGCGTCGGGGACCATCCTCGAGGTTGGTCCGGTGGGGGACCTGAGCGACCTCGCAGGTGGCATCCCCTCGATCTCATGGGGGGATGGCTGCACCGCCGGCTACAACGAGCGCGGCGGCTGGGATGCCTATGTGGAGCTCGTCGTTTTCGTGTAAAACCGCTTATGATTGGTCATGCCCGCCGACCTGTGACAACGTGCGGCAATTCAGATTTGCTACAGACACACCGGTGCTGATTTCATAGCGTGAGTCCAGAGCACGTCGGTTTCCGAGGATAGGAGGAGCGATGAACGTGGAAGTGCGCCGGATGCTGAGAAAGTAATAGGTGACAGCGGAGGGCTGACGTTCCTGTCGCCTCCGCATGTGTGGGTCTCGTGGAGACGCCGCGCGCCTCACGGGCGGAGGTCGTTGACGCGAGCTGCGCAAACACGTATAGTGAGCAGGCATTCGAAGCTGCAATCGTAGGAAGTGGGGTGGAGTTTCTCGCCCCGCTTCCTTTCTGTATGAAGCGGAAAGGGGAGACATGCCCAAGGAAGGTGCCGAGAAGGCCATCCTCGAGGCGCTCGGGGCTCGCGCCGCCGAGCACGGCGTCGACGTCGTGGACGTCGAGGTCGTCGGCGCGAGCAAGGCTCCGTGCGTGCGCGTGCGCATCGACCACGCCGATGAGGACGCGCCCACGATCTCGCTCGACGAGGTCGCGGCCCAGAGCACGTGGATCTCGGAGGCCCTCGACGAGCTCGACCCCATCGCCGGGCCCTTCACGCTCGAGGTCTCCTCGCCGGGGCTCGCCCGCCCGCTCTCGCGCCCCCGCGACTTCGCGCGCTTCGCAGGGCAGAGCGTCTCCCTCACCACCACGGCCGTCGAGGGGCGCCGCCGCTACACGGGCGCCCTTCTGGGCATCGAGGGGACCACGGTGAGCCTCGACTGCGAGGGCGAGCAGGTCGCCCTTGACCTAGATGACATAAAGAAGTGCACCATAAAGCCCGACTTCTCAGCCTTGGGCGCAACGCAGAGCAAGTAAGTAAGCAAGGAAGGATTTTCTATGGCCTCAGAGATGATGGAAGCCCTCGAGCTCCTCTGCCAGGAGAAGCATATCGACCAGCTCTATCTGCTTGACCGCCTCGAGCAGTCGCTGGCCAAGAGCTACGCGGACGTGCTCCACCTGCCGTTCGGCGCGCGCGTCACGATCGACCGCGCCACCGGCAAGGTCTACGTCTACGAGCTCGTCCCCAAGGGCGAGCCCGACCCCGAGACCGACGAGTACGTCGAGTTCGACGAGGTCGACGTGACCCCGCCCGGCACGAGCCGCATCGCCGCGCAGCACGCCAAGTCCGAGATCAAGGCGATCGTGCGCAACGCCGCGCGCGTCCAGATCTACGAGGAGTTCTCGCAGCGCGTCGGCGACATCATCACCGGGACCGTCCTGCAGTCCACGCCCGACTTCACGATCGTCAAGATCCGCGAGGGCGTCGAGGCGGAGCTGCCCCACTTCGACCAGCGCCGCTACTCCGACGAGCGCAACGAGCGGCCCGCGGGCGAGCGCTACATGCACAACCAGCGCCTCAAGGCGATCATCATCGAGGTGCGCGACCCCAACTCCACGCAGCCCGTGGTGCGCGGCGAGCGCCAGCGCCCGCCCATCGTGGTCTCGCGCACCCACCCGGATCTCCTGCGCCGCCTGTTCGAGCTCGAGGTCCCCGAGGTCTACGACGGCATCGTCGAGGTCCGCTCCATCGCGCGCGAGCCGGGCATCCGCTCCAAGGTCGCCGTGTCCTCCAACGACGATCGCCTCGACCCCGTGGGCGCCTGCGTGGGCCCCAAGGGCAGCCGCGTGCGCACCGTCGTCTCCGAGCTGCGCGGCGAGCGCGTCGACGTGGTCGCCTGGAGCGACGACCCCGCCCGGTGCGTGGCCTCGGCGCTCTCCCCGGCGCGCGTCTCTCGCGTGATCATCGACGACGAGAACGGCTACGCGACGGTCATTGTCCCCGACGACCAGCTCTCTCTGGCCATCGGCAAGGAGGGGCAGAACGCCCGCCTCGCCGCCCGCCTGACGGGGCTGCACATCGACATCAAGAACGAGTCGCTCGCCGCCGGGATCCTGCGCGATCTGCCGCATGCCACGGACGGCGGCGCAGGTCTCGACGAGGGGGGCTCCCATCGCTGCGAGTACGTGGGCCCCAACGGCATCCAGTGCCGCAACATGGCGCGGCCCGGCTCGCGCTTCTGCGGCGTCCACGAGCGGCTGGCGGCGGCCGAGGTCTCGTCCGACCCCGACTCGCTCATCTAGGCTCCTCGCTTCGCTGAATCAGTTCCGCGGGCCTCGCGCCCGCACGTTCGGAAGGTAGGCCACATGGCAAAGACGCGCGTACACGACCTCGCAAAGGAATACGGTATGTCAAGCAAGGAGATGCTCGGGCACCTCCTGGACATGAAGATCCCGGCCAAGTCGGCGTCCTCGACGCTCGAGGACGCCTACGTCTCCATCGTTCGCAAGCAGCTCGAACCCATCCTCGAGGCCCGTGCCGCCCAGATCGAGGCCCAGAAGAAGGCCGCCGAGGAGGCCAAGGCCGCCGAGGAGGCCAAGGCCGCCAAGAAGGCGGAGGCCGAGCGCATCGCCGCCGAGGAGCGCCGCGAGCGCGAGCGCGCCGAGGAGGAGCGCCGCCGCGCCGCCGCCGAGAAGGAGCGCGAGCGCGTCGAGGCCGAGCGGGCCGCCGCCGAGAAGAAGGCCGCCGAGGAGGCCGAGAAGAACCGCGTGCACGACACCGCGCCCAAGTCCATTCCCTCCTTCACGTCCCTGCTCGACCAGATCGCGCAGCAGGAGGTGGTCCTCAAGCAGCAGTCCGAGGAGGCCGCGCAGAAGAAGGCCGCGGGGCAGGGTCGCTCCCGTCGCGCGGAGTCCGGACGCGGCTCGCGACACGCCGCCCCCGCACAGGGTGCGGCGCAGCCGGCGGCTCCCGGCGCGACGCCGTCAACGGACGAGGCCTCGAACGGACACAAGCACAGCAAGAAGGGACGGCGCGGCGAGGGGGCCGGCGAGGACCGCTACAGCCGCATGGCCCGCGAGGCCGAGGCCTACAGTCACACCCACCCGCACAGCCACGTCGTCGAGGAGGCGCGCGTGGCCGTCGAGGAGGCGTCGCGCGAGTCCTCAGGCCGCCGCAAGAGGCGCAAGGAGCGTCGCCAGCAGCAGGCCGAGGAGGCCGCCAAGGAGCAGCGCATCGAGGAGGCCCTGGCCAACGACCAGGACATCTCTCAGCTCGACACCGTGAAGGTCCCCCAGGGCGCGACGGTCTCCGAGCTCGCCGAGCTTCTCGGCGCCCCCGCCAACGACATCATCAAGCGCCTCTTTTTGCTGGGCACCCCGCTCACCCTCACCGAGTCCATGTCCGACGAGCTCATCGAGCTCGTGGCCGACGACCTCGGCCGCGACGTCAACGTTATGAGCAAGGAAGAGGAGAACTCCTTTACGTTCTACGACGACCCGGCCGACCTCGTGCCGCGCGCCCCGGTGGTCACGGTCATGGGTCACGTCGACCACGGCAAGACGTCCCTGCTTGACGCGATCCGCCACACCGGCGTCGCCGAGGGCGAGGCCGGCGGTATCACGCAGGCCATCGGCGCCTCTCAGGTCAGCGTCAAGGGACGCCGCATCACCTTCATCGATACCCCGGGCCACGAGACCTTCACGGCCATGCGCGCCCGCGGCGCCAAGGTGACCGACATCGTCATCTTGATCGTGGCCGCCGACGACGGCGTCATGCCGCAGACCGTCGAGTCCATCAACCACGCCAAGGCCGCCGGCGTGCCCATCATCGTGGCCGTCAACAAGATCGACAAGCCCGGCGCCAACCCCGACAAGGTCCGCCAGGAGCTCACCGAGTACGGCGTCGTCCCCGAGGAGTGGGGCGGGCAGAACATGTTCGCCAACATCTCGGCCAAGAAGAAGATCGGCATAGACGACCTGCTCGAGACCGTCCTGCTCCAGGCCGACGTCCTCGAGCTCAAGGCCAACCCCAACACCTTCGCCTCAGGCAACGTCCTGGAGGCCCGCCTCGACCGCGGCCGCGGCTCGGTTGCCACGATGCTCGTGACCCGCGGCACCCTGCACGTCGGTGACGCCGTCGTGGCCGGGCAGGCCTACGGGCACGTGCGCGCCATGCTCGACCCCAAGGGCAACTCCGTCACGCAGGCGGGCCCCTCCGATGCCGTCGAGATCCTGGGCCTGTCCAGCGTTCCCATGGCCGGCGACGAGTTCCGCGTCTTCCAGGACGACCGTGACGCCCGCGACCTCGCCGACCAGCGCGCCCTCAAGGCCCGCATCGAGGAGCAGAACCGCGTCAAGCACGTCACGCTCGAGAACCTCTTCGACACCATGGCCGACGCGGAGGTCAAGGAGCTCAACCTCATCATCAAGGCCGACGTCCAGGGCTCGATCGAGGCGCTCCAGGACTCGCTTGACAAGATGGACCAGTCTGAGGTCCGCATCAACACGATCCACTCCGCCGTCGGCGCCATCACCGAGACCGACGTCACGCTCGCGGACGCCTCAAACGCCATCATCATCGGCTTCGGTGTGCGCCCGGAGGCCAAGGCCCGCGCCGCGGCCGAGCGCGACGGCGTCGAGATTCGCAGCTACAGCGTCATCTACAAGGCCATCGAGGACATCGACGCGGCTCGCATCGGCATGCTCAAGCCCACCGAGGTCGAGGTCCAGACCGGCGTCGCCGAGGTTCGCGACACCTTCAAGGTGCCCAAGGTGGGCATCGCGGCCGGCTGCATGGTGTCGGAGGGCGAGCTCTCCCGCGACGACTCCGTGCGTCTCGTGCGCGACGGCATCGTGGTCTACGAGGGCAGGATCGCCTCGCTCAGGCGCTTCAAGGATGACGTCAAGAGCGTCAAGGCCGGCTTCGAGTGCGGTATCGGCCTCGAAAACTTCCAGGACGTGAAGCCAGGCGACCAGATCGAGGGCTATCGCATCGAGCGGGTCGCCCGTACGGAGTAGGCGGACATGAAGCAGAATCAGTACTCACGCAGGGTAAACGAGCTGGCCCGCGAGAAGCTCGCCAGCATCCTGCTGCTCGAGATATCCGATCCCGATCTCGCGCTCGTGACCCTCACGGGCGTGGAGGTCTCGGTTGACAAGTCCCTCCTGCGCGCCTTCGTGAGCTGCGACGCCGCGCGCTACGACGAGGTCACGGCCGCGCTGGCGCGCGCCAGGGGGCGCATACGCGCACTTCTGGGCCGCTCGCTGGGATGGCGCGTGACGCCCGAGCTGGACTTTCGCATCGACACGACGACCGACGAGGCCGAGCGCATCACGCGTGCGCTCGAGGACGTCCCGCCGACCATCGGCGTCGAGAAGGACGAGGAGGGCTACCCGGTGGGCGACGCCACGACCGGGGACGCCCCCACGACGGACGACGGGGAGTAGGGGAAGAGCGTGCTCAGGGCAATCAAGGGTCAGCCGGGGCGCTTCGACGCCATCACGCGTCTCATCGAGGGCGCGCGGACGATCGCCATCTGCGCGCACACCTCGCCGGACGGCGACGCCCTCGGCTCGGGCCTCGCCCTGGCCGAGCTGATCGAGCGCAGGTGGCCCGAGAAGCGGGTGGACGGCCTGCTCGCCGACGCGGACGAGGTGCCGCGCACCTATCGCTTCTTGCCGGGCGTGGGGCGCCTCGTGCGCGCCCGCGACTACGAGCCGGATCCCGACCTGTTCGTCTGCGTTGACCTCTCCCAGCCGGCGCGCCTCGCCGACGCTCGCGCGGTCCTCGAGCGCTCGGCCCGCGTGGCCGTGATCGACCACCATCCCTCGTCCGAGCCCTTCTGGGACGCCGGGGTCGTGCGCACCGACGCGGCCGCGGCCGGCGTGATCGTGACCGAGTACGCCGAGCACCTGGGAGGCCCCCTCACCCCCACGATGGCGCAGAACCTCCTGTGCGCCCTTGTCACGGACACGGGACGCTTCCAGTATCAGAACGCCAACGGGGAGGCCTTCGAGGTCGCGAGCGCGCTCGTGGACGCGGGCGCGTCCCCCTCGGAGGTGGCGCTCAACGTGTACCAGAGCGACCGCCTCTCCTACCTGCACCTCTCGGCGACCGTCATGGGCCGCATCACCACCTTCGCGCACGGCAGGATCGCCTATAGCTACGCCACGGCTGCCGACCTCAAGGCCACGGGCGTCCCGGTGGCCGAGTGCGACGGCCTCGTGGACCTCGTGCGCTGCGTGGAGGGCTCCGAGGTGGCGCTCTTCCTCAAGGAGGTGCCCGGGGGCCAGGTTCGCGGCAACCTCAGGGCCAAGACCGACCGCGACGTCTCGGCCGTCGCGCGCGAGATGGGCGGCGGGGGCCACCGGGCCGCCGCGGGCTTCACCCTGGAGGGCGACGTGGACCAGGCGCTCTCGGCGGTCCTGCCCAAGATCCGCGCCCTCTTCGACGACGAGGAGAGGTCTTGAGCCGTGGCCCGAGCGCGCTCTCGGCGCTCATAGCGGTCGACAAGCCGGTGGGCATGACGAGCTTCGACGTGGTTGCGCGCGTGCGCCGGGCCGTGGGCGAGCGGCGCGTGGGCCACGCGGGCACGCTCGACCCGGCGGCCACGGGCGTGCTTGTGGTGGGCATCGGCCAGGCCACGCGACTGCTGGGCCAGCTCACGCTCGAGCGCAAGGGCTATCGCGCGAGGATCGACCTGGGATCCGAGACCACGACCGACGATGCTGAGGGGGAGGCTACGGCAACGGCGGAGGTCCCCGAGCGCCTGCTCGACTCCGAGCTCGCCGCGCGGGCCGTCCGCTCCCTGGAAAAGACGCGCACTCAGGTGCCGCCTGACTACTCAGCCATCTCGGTGGGCGGCCGGCGTGCCTATGCGCTCGCCCGCGCGGGGGAGCGCCCCGCGCTCGCCCCGCGCCCCGCTCGCGTCTTTCGCGCCGCGCTCGTGGAGGTCCTGCCCGACGAGCGCGCCTGGGTCGTCGACCTCGACGTGTCCAAGGGGACCTACGTGCGCAGCATCGCGCGCGACCTCGGGCGCGAACTCGGCTGCTACGCGCACGTGGGGGCGCTCGAGCGGACCTTCGCGGGCCCGGTGGGCCTTTCCGATTGCGTGAGCCTCGGCGAGCTCGTCAGCGGCGGCGTTGGCCTCGTTCGTACGCGCTGCCTCGACCCGGCGCGCGTCCTCGGCCTCGCGCGGCGTCCGCTCGTCGCGAACGAGCTCGCCGCCGTCTCCAGCGGCCGGCCCATCGCCTGCGGCGTCGCGGCCGACGAGCACGGGGCGCACGAGCCCGCGCCCTCCGAGCGCGTCTGCCTGGTCTGGGACGGGGGGCTCGTCGGCATCTGGGCGCGCCGGGGGTCTCATCTCGTATGCGAGGCCAACTTTCCCCAGGCCATAGAGGGGGTGCGTCCGGACCTCTCCCAGGTGGGCCCCGTCTTTGCGCTGGGCCCGCATGCCGAGCGCCAGCTCGTGCGGGAGTCGATCCTGTGGCACGCTGGGTCGCAGGAACGGACGCATCCGTTCTCCCTGCTCGACGGCTCCGCGACCGGACGTCTGAGCTTTTGGGGCGCCGAGCCGCCCGCCACGCGCGCCAGCGGTGAGGGCCAGTCCGACGAGCAGCCCTTTGTGTGCGTCCTGGGGGCCTTCGACGGCCTGCATCGGGGACACAGGACCCTCATCGCCCGTGCGCGAGAGGAGGCCCGGCGGCGCTCCGCACGCCTTGCCGTCGTGACCTTCTCGCCCGACCCGGCCAGCGTGCTCGAGGGCCCCTGGGCCCCCCGCAACCTGCTTGGGACGTCCGATCGCGCCCGCGCGCTCATGGCGTGCGGCATCGACCTGCTCGTGACGGTCGACTTCACCGGCGAGCTCGCCGCGCTCACGTACGAGCGCTTCGTCCGTGACGTGCTCGGTGGGCTCATGAGCGTCTCCGCCCTCGTCGTGGGCTCGAACTTCCGGCTGGGCGCGGGCGGCGCCGGGACGGTCGACGCCCTGGCCGAGCTCGGCCGCGCGCATGGGTTCGACGTCATCGGCATGGACTTGGTGGATGTGGGCGGTACGCCCATCTCGGCCTCACGCATCCGCGCTCTCGTGGAGGCGGGGGCCGTCGAGGACGCCGCCGACCTCCTCGGCCGCTGCCACTTCGTGTGGGGACAGGTCGAGCATGGGCGCGGGGAGGGCACGGGGCTGGGCTTTCCCACGGCCAACGTGCGCGTCGACCGGAGCGTCTGCCTGCCCGCCGAGGGGGTGTACGCCGGATTCGTGGTCAGGGGGGCCGGTGCGCTCACGGCCTGGCCCGCCGCCATCAACGTGGGCGTGCCGCGCACCTTCGCGCCGGGCGCCGAGGGCCAGGCATTTCTCGAGGCCACGCTCCTGGGATTCTCGGGGGACCTCTACGGGCAGTACGTCTACGTGGTCTTTGTTCGCTGGCTGCGCGGGCCCGAGCGCTTCTCGTCGGTCGACGAGCTCACGCGCACGGTCCTCGCCAACGTGGACTGGGTGCGCCGCAGCCTGGGGGAGAGCGGCGTGGAGCTTGCGGGGGTGAGCGCGTGATCAGCGACGAGGACAAGGAGAAGGTCCGGCAGGCCACCGACTTCGTGCGGCTCGTGGCCGAGACCGTAGAGCTTCGGCAGCGCGGCCAGGAGTTCTGGGGCTGCTGCCCCTTCCACGGCGAGAAGAGCCCCTCGTTCAAGGTCAATCCAGCCACGGGCCTGTGGCACTGCTTTGGCTGCGGCGACGGGGGAGACGTCTTCTCCTACGTGCAGCGCCGCGAGGGCCTCGAGTTCCCCGACGCGATTCGCTACCTGGCCGACCGCGCGGGCATCGAGCTGACCGAGGAGCGGGGGGGCGCCCGCGGGCCCAAGAAGACCCGCCTCATGGAGGCCCTCGGGGAGGCCGAGAGCTACTACCACACGATGCTCATGCGCGGGCGCGGCGGCGGCCCGGACGCCGCTCGGCGCTACCTCGCCGGGCGCGGATTTGGCGCGGGCGTCTGCCGCCGCTGGGCGCTCGGCTTCGCGCCGGGGCACGGCTCGCTCGTGGCCCATCTGCGCGGCAGGGGCTTCTCGGCGTCCGAGCTCGTGAGCGCCGACGTGGCCATGGAGCGTCAGGGGCGGCTGTCCGACCGCTTCTTCGACCGTGTGATGTTTCCCATCCACGACGAGCTGGGGCGCACGATCGCCTTTGGCGGGCGGGTGCTCGAGAGGCGCGACAACGTGGCCAAGTACGTCAACACGCGCGACACGCCCGCCTTCAACAAGGGCAAGCACCTCTTCGCCTACGACCGCGCCAAGGAGACGATGGCCGCCACCGGCGTCGCCATCGTCTGCGAGGGCTACACGGACGTCATCGCGATGCACGAGGCCGGCTTCACCAACGCCGTGGCCGCCCTGGGCACCGCCTTCAGGCTCGACCACGTCCGCCTCATGGAGCGCCAGCGGGTGAGCAAGATCATCTGCCTGTTCGACGGCGACGCCGCGGGCCAGCGAGCCGCCGAGCGCGCGGTGCGCTACCTCGACAAGACCTCGGCGGCCCTCCTGTGCGTGATCCTGCCCGACGGCCAGGACCCGATGGAGTTCCTCTCCGCCCACGGCGCCGAGGCGCTGCGCCCCATCCTTGCGTCCGCCCGCTCGCTCATGGACTTCGTCTTCGAGAAGCGCCTCGCCGCGCACGACCTGTCCTCGCCTGGGCGGCGCGTGCGCGCGCTCGAGGACATGGCGTCTCTGCTCGCGCCCCTCAAGCACTCCGTCCTGCTCGACGACTACGCGACCCGGCTGGCCGACACCCTGGGCATGGACGTCGACCAGACCAAGCGCGCCATCCGGGAGGCGCCCGTCGCAGAGCTTGAGGAGGAGCGGCCCCGCAGCGGCTCGCGCCAGGCTCTGGCCCCTGCGCGCGCGCGGGTCCCGTCGACGCCCGCGCCGCCGGACGAGGGGACGGCCGCGCCCGACGACTACGTCTTGGCCGACGCCTACGAGGACGCCGCGCCCCACGCCGCCGCGCCAGCCCCAAGGGGGGAGCCGCTCGCGGCGCTCTCGTCCGACGAGCGCATGCAGGTCGCCTCGGAGCGCGAGCTCCTCTGCGCCCTGGCGCAGCGGCCGGACGCTATGCGCCCCTACGAGGAGCGCATAGCCTCCCTCTCGTGGGCCGACGAGCGCCACGAGGCGATGGCCTGGGCGATCCTCTCGACGCCTGCGGGCACGAGCCCGTCGGCGGCGGTGGACGCTGCGCAGGCCGTGGTCGACGATGCGCCCCGCATCCTGTCGGGTGGGCGCGTCATGAGCGCCGAGGAGCTCAGCGACACCGAGAAGCTCGACCTCATCGTCGACACGGTCGAGCTCTTCTCGTGCCGTCGGCGCGTGCGCCAGATACGCGCACGCCTGCGCGGGGAGCCCGACGCGGCCGGCGACGAGTCGCAGCGCCTCTTCCAGGAGGCGACGAGGCTCCAGAGAAGGGTTAACGAGCTGGTGAGAAAGCTTTCCTCGGTTTCTGCCGAGTAGTTTGTGGGTATAGTCTCGAGCACTAATGCGTCGAAGGGGAGATACGTGGCAGGTAAGAAGACCAATGAGGACATCAAGCTTTCCGACGAGCTCAACAAGGTCGTCAAGGACCTCGTGGGCAGCGCCAAGAAGAGCGCGGCCCTCACCGAGGATGACATACAGGTCGCCCTGCGCGACATAGACGTCGACGATGACGAGCTCTCCGACCTCTACGATGCGCTGCGCGCCAAGGGCGTCGAGGTCACGGGCACCGGCGAGACCCCCTCGGCGGACCCCGCGCTCGCTGGCGATGCGACTGAGGAGGACTTCGACGAGGATGACGACGACGAGGAGGAGTCCTCCCGCGACGCGTCCCCCGACGACGATGAGGGCGAGTCCGAGAGCGCCAACGAGGCCAAGGCCGTCAAGGAGGCCCTGCGCGCCGTCCCCAAGGCCAAGGCGACCAAGCCCAGGCGCTCCTCGCGCGCCCGTGCCCGGCGCCAGGACACCTCGACCGTCATGCTCACGGGCGACCCGGTGCGGATGTACCTCAAGGAGATCGGCAAGGTCGACCTGCTCACGGCCTCCGAGGAGGTCCACCTTGCCATGAAGATCGAGGCGGGCTGCGACGCCACGGGCAAGCTCGAGGCCGCCGAGGCCGAGCTCACCCGCGCCGAGCAGCGGCGCCTCATGCGCATCGAGCAGGTGGGCCTGGATGCCAAGCAGCAGCTCATCAGCGCCAACCTGCGCCTGGTGGTCTCCATCGCCAAGCGCTACGTGGGACGCGGCATGCTCTTCCTCGACCTCATCCAGGAGGGCAACCTCGGCCTCATCCGCGCCGTCGAGAAGTTCGACTATACCAAGGGCTTCAAGTTCTCCACCTATGCCACCTGGTGGATCCGCCAGGCCATCACCCGCGCGATTGCCGACCAGGCGCGCACCATCCGCATTCCGGTGCACATGGTCGAGACCATCAACAAGCTCATCCGCGTGCAGCGCCAGCTCCTGCAGGACCTTGGGCGCGACCCCACCCCCGAGGAGATCGGCGACGAGATGGGCATGTCGCCCGATCGCGTGCGCGAGATCCAGAAGATCAGCCAGGAGCCGGTCTCCCTCGAGACGCCCATAGGCGAGGAGGAGGACTCCCAGCTCGGGGACTTCATCGAGGACTCCAGCGCCGTGGCACCGCCCGAGGCGGCCTCCGACTCGATGCTGCGCGAGCAGCTCGACCAGGTCCTCGACGGCCTGGCGGACCGCGAGCGCAAGGTCATCAAGTTCCGTTTCGGCCTGGAGGACGGCCACCCGCGCACCCTCGAGGAGGTCGGGCGCGAGTTCGGCGTGACTCGCGAGCGCATCCGCCAGATCGAGAGCAAGACCCTGGCCAAGCTCCGTCATCCCAGCCGCAGCGGACGTCTGAAAGACTACATGGAGGAGTGATCCTCGCGTCGAGGCGTCAACTGGAAGGCTAGGACTTCATGAACGATCAGCGCATTGCCGTGCTCACGGACACGGGAACCGATGTCCCGGCTTCCTTCGCGGCCGCCCATGACGTCCGCGAGGTTTCCTTGCTGGTGAGCTATGCGGAAAAGACGTATCGCTCGGGCGTCGACATCACCACGGACGACGTCGTCGATCGCATGCCGGGCGAGGTTCCCACGACGAGCCTCCCCAGCCCCGACGACGTCCGTGCCGCGCTCGGGCGAGCCCGCACCGACGGCTACGAGCGCGGCGTGTTCGTGACCACGGCGAGCGGCCTCTCCTCGACGTGCTCGGTGGTCGAGCTCGTCGCGCGTCAGAGCGACGATTTTCCCACCTTGGTGGTGGACAGCAGGTCGGTCGGCATCGGGGCCGGCTTCGTGGTCATGGAGGCCGTTCGCCTCGTCGAGGGTGGCGTCGCGTTCGACGAGCTGCAGGGCCGTCTTGAAGTCCTCAGCTCCGAGACGCGCATCTTCTTTGCGATGAAGGACCTCGCATACACCCGTCGCGGCGGGCGCATCAACGAGGCCACCTATCGCCTGGGCACCGTTCTCAACATCAAGCCCATCCTTTCCTGCGACGAGCAGGGGCGCGTGATCGTCCTCAAGAAGGCACGCGGCTGGGAGAGAGCCCTAGCGAGCGAGCTGGAGCTCGCGCGGGAACGAGCAAAGAAGTTCGGGAGCGTGGTCTGCTCGGTGTGCTGCACCAAGACAGAGGACCGAACCGCGGAGCTCATGGCCCGCCTGCGCTCGTGCGTCTCGAATCTCTCCGACGTCTTTCCGAGCGCGCTCTCCCCGGACCTCGTCGTGCACACCGGCCCCGCCCTCGTAGGCATCGCAGTGCGGCCGGAGACGCTCTAGGACGTTCAGGCGGGCCCGTCGGCAAGATCAGGTGCTGGCCTAGGGTCTCGTCCTTCTCGCCAGGGCAGGATTCGCATAAAAAAACCAGCGAAAGAAATCGCTGGTTCGTATGAATTCTAAATGGCTCCCCGGGCAGGATTCGAACCTGCGACACGCTGATTAACAGTCAGCTGCGCTACCACTGCGCCACCGGGGAATGAAGACGCTTCCACGCAAGGAATCAGTATACCGATGCGCGAGATTGGCGCAAGGGGCAATTTCCGATTTCTTCGCGGCACCCGCGTGGACGAGCCCCCGCTCTGCCGTTTTCATGACCCGCCATGCGCTGTGCTAGGATTTGCAGGTCACGTTGCATCACCCAAAGCACCGCTCGGCCCGACCGGGAGGAATCTTGAGCCAAGACATCACCGTCACGGACGGCCCCGCGCACGTCTCGAGGAGAAACGACAAGGACCGCTTCATCCTCGAGCAGCTCGTGACCAAGGACTTCAAGCTGCGGTACCGCCGCTCGGTTCTGGGGGTGGTCTGGAGCGTCTTGAACCCCCTGCTGATGATGATCATCATGAGCTTCGTGTTCAGCTACTTCCTCAAGGGCTCCTCGGTCGCCAACTATCCGCTCTACCTCATCGTGGGCAACGTCACCTTCAGCCTCATGAACGAGTCCACGAGCGCAGGTCTGCGCTCCATCATCGACGCCGCGCCGCTGCTCAAGAAGGTCAAGGTGGACCGCTGGGTCTTCCCGGTCCAGAAGGTCCTCTCCGCCGCGGTCAACTTCGCCTTCTCGCTCATCGCGGTCGTGATCGTGATGCTCTTCTATCGGATTGCGCCCACCTGGCACCTCGTCTGGATGATTCCGGCCCTTCTGCTGCTCATGGTCTTCTGCATGGGCGTGAGCATGCTCATCGGCGCCCTCGCGGTCTTCTTCCGCGACATGATCCACCTGTGGAGCGTCCTGCTCACGGCCTGGACCTACCTCACTCCCATCTTCTGGGACCTCTCCCTGCTGACGAACAGCCCCGACGTACCGTGGCTCGTCCTCGCGGTGGTCAAGGCGAACCCCATGTACAACTACCTCGACATGATGCGCTGCGCCATCGTCTACCAGGCAAGCCCGGGCGCCATCGTGATCGTTCTGGCCGTCGCCTGGGCGCTCGTCGCCCTTCTTGCGGGCGTCCTGGTCTTTCGCAAGGTCGAGCACAAGTTCATCCTCTACATCTAGCATCCAAGGAGTTATCCGCGCATGGCTGAAACCTCCCCCGAGTACGCGATCGAGGTCAACGACGTCTCGATGATCTTCAACATCGCGAGTGAGCAGCTCAACAACCTCAAGGAGTACTTTATCAAGCTCATGAGGCACGAGCTGTTCTTCAAGGAGTTCAGGGCCCTCGACCACGTGGACTTCAAGGTGAGCCCCGGCGAGGTCGTGGGGCTCGTGGGCACCAACGGCTCTGGCAAGTCCACGATGCTCAAGTGCATTGCCGGTGTGCTCGAGCCCTCCGAGGGCTCCGTCAGGGTGCGGGGCTCCATCGCCCCCCTCATCGAGCTCGGGGCGGGCTTCGACGTCGACCTCACAGCCCTCGAGAACATCTACCTTAACGGAGCCCTCCTGGGCTACTCCAAGGGGTTCATCGACGCCCATCTCCAGGACATCATCGACTTCGCCGAGCTCCAGGACTTCATGGACATGCCGCTCAAGAACTACTCGTCGGGCATGGTCGCGCGCATCGCGTTCTCCATCGCCACGGTCACGGAGCCCGACGTCCTCATCGTCGACGAGACCCTCTCGGTGGGTGACGTCTTCTTCCAGGAGAAGTGCGAGCGCCGCATCCGCGAGTTCATCGAGTCCGGCAAGGTCACGGTCCTGTTCGTCTCCCACTCGCTCGAGCAGGTCGAGCGCATCTGCCAGCGCGCCATCTGGATCGAGAAGGGCGTCCAGCGCATGGACGGCCCGGTCGTCGAGGTGTGCCAGGCCTATCGGGCGCAGTTCGGCTAGGGGCGCGTCGGGACACCATGAAAAAGCTCGAAAATAGGCTCAGGGGGACTTGTCAGCAGTTTTTTCGCGACCTGTTGAGTATTGGTCGGGGTGAGCCCAGGAAAGCAGCAGGTCAGAGGGTTGGCCATTTTCTCTCTACTTGGGGTGAGCTCAAAAAACTGCTGGCAAGTCCCCTTTGGGCCTTCGCCGGGCACCGTTGAGCCATCAGAAGATGCCCAACGCGCATCCAAACTCGTGAGGACGCCGCAAAAGGGACAATTGGCCCTTGTGGACAGGGAAACTTTGGCGTAGAGTGCTCTGGAACCTTTAAGTCGGTACGAGATACCCTCAAGGTCAGTCCTCGGACGCTTCATATGCCTTTCTCGGGTGCCTCGTGCCGCGCAAGTGGTAGGGCATCTTTTTTGTAGGAAGGGAGTCCCATGGAACAGGCCACGCTTAAGGCCCAGATCATGGACGAGCAGGCTATGCGCCGCGCGCTCACCCGCATCGCCCACGAGATCATCGAGAGAAACGAGGGGGCCGACCATTTAGCGCTCGTGGGCGTCGTGCGCCGCGGAGCTGTCATCGCGCCCCTGCTCGCAGACGAGATCGTCAAGATCGAGGGGGTCCGCCCGACCGTGGGCACCCTCGACGTGAGCTTCTATCGCGACGACGTCACGCGCGCCATCCAGCCGGTCATGTTCAGGACCGACATCCCGTTTGCCGTTGACGGGGCGGACATCATCCTCGTGGACGACGTGCTCTACACCGGCCGCACAATCCGCGCCGCGCTTGACGCCCTCATCGACCTCGGGCGCCCCAAGACCGTCCAGCTCGCGGTCATGATTGACCGCGGCCACCGCGAGCTCCCCATCAGGGCGGACTACGTGGGCAAGAACGTGCCCTCCTCCCACGAGGAGGACGTGCGCCTGTGCGTGAGCCCCTTCGACGACAAGACCTCGGTCGAGATCTGGACCAAGCCGACCGAGCAGCACGAGGGAGGTGCCCGCTAGATGCTATCCGTCAAGCACCTGATCGACACGACGAGCCTCACCGCCGACGACATCACGCAGATCCTCGACACGGCGCGCTCGTTCTCCGAGGTCAACAAGCGCGCCATCAAGAAGGTCCCGGCCCTGCGCGGCCGCACGATCGTGAACCTCTTCCTCGAGCCGTCGACGCGCACCAAGAGCTCTTTCGAGCTCGCCGAGAAGCGCCTGTCGGCCGACAGCCTCTCCATGGGAGGGGCCACGTCCTCGGTCGTCAAGGGAGAGAGCCTGGCCGACACCATCGAGACGATCGACGCCATGAGCGTCGACATGTTCATCTGCCGCGCGAAGCTCGCCGGCACCCCGCACAAGATCTGCGAGCACACCGACGCCGTGGTCATCAATGCCGGCGACGGCAAGCACCAGCACCCCACGCAGGCGCTGCTCGACCTCTACACGATCCGCGAGAACTTCGGCCACCTAGACGGCCTCAAGGTGGCCCTCGTCGGCGATCTCTCGCACAGCCGCGTGTGCGGCTCGCTCGTGCCCGCGCTCAAGACGATGGGCGCCGAGGTGACGCTCGTGGGCCCGCCGACCTTCCAGATCGCCGACCCCGACTACTTCGGCGTGCCCCAGACCTCCGACCTGGACTCCGTGATCGCGGACATGGACGTGGTCTACATGCTGCGCGTGCAGCTCGAGCGCATGGAGGGCGCCGCGATCCCGTCCCGGCGCGAGTACAACCGCCTGTGGGGCCTCGACATGAGCCGCGTCGACCGGATGCGCCCCGAGGCCATTATCTGCCACCCAGGCCCCATGAACCGAGGCATGGAAATCAACGCCGACGTGGCCGACTGCGCCCGCTCGAGGATCCTCGCCCAGGTGAACGCTGGAGTCCTCGTGCGCATGGCCGCAATGTACCTGCTTCTGGGAGGAGAGAACAATGGCGTTTCTGCTTAGGGGTGCCCACGTCGTCGACCCGCAGGTGGCGCTCGACTGCGTTCGCGACGTCCTTATCGACGAGGGACGAATCCAGGCGGTGGGGGAGGACCTCGCGCGTCCCGCTGGCGCAGAGGCCATAGACGCCCGCGGCAAGTACCTCGTGCCCGGCCTCGTGGACATGCATGTGCACTTCCGCGACCCCGGCTTCGAGTATAAGGAGACCATCGAGACGGGCAGCCGCGCGGCCACGCATGGAGGCTTCACCGACGTGGCCACGATGCCCAACACCGACCCCGTGAGCGACACGGGCGCCGAGATTCGCTACCAGATCGACCGCGCCCATGAGGCGGGCCTGTGCCACGTGCGCCCGATCGGGGCCCTCACCCGCGCCGAGAAGGGCGAGTCACTCGCCGAGATCGGCGACATGGTCGTCGAGGGCGCGGCGGCCTTCTCCGACGACGGCCACGGCGTGCAGGGCGCCGGCATGATGCGCACCTGCATGGAGTACGTCTCGCAGTTCGGCCGCGTCGCGATCGCCCACTGCGAGGTTGAGTCCCTCACCGCCCATGGGGTCATCAACGAGGGGCGCGCCTCGACGCGCCTGGGCATGTTCGGCTGGCCCGCCCTGGGCGAGGAGCTCGAGATCTACCGCGACATCGAGCTGTGCAAGCTCACGGGATGTCCCCTGCACATCGCGCACATCTCCACGGCCAGGGGCCTCGAGCTCGTGCGGGCCGCCAAGGCCGAGGGCCTGCCTGTGACCTGCGAGGTCTGCCCCCACCACCTGTTCCTGTGCGAGGACGACATCACGGACACCTACGACACGAACCTCAAGATGAACCCGCCCCTGCGCTCGGCGGCCGACGCGGCCGCCCTCGTCGAGGGCCTCGTGGACGGCTCCATCGACTGCCTCGTGACCGACCACGCCCCCCACGCCCCGCACGAGAAGAACTGCGAGTGGGAGATCGCCTTCTTCGGAACCATAGGGCTGGAGACGTCTCTGCCGCTCATGCTCACGAACCTCGTCGGCCCGCAGAAGATGAGCTGGTCTCGCCTCGTCGAGGCCATGGCCGTGGCACCACGCGAGATTCTGCGCCTGGAGCCGGTGCGCCTCGAGGCGGGCTCGGCCGCCGACCTCACCCTCATCGACCCGACCGCCACGATCGAGGTCACGCCCGACTACTTCGAGAGCCGCTCCAAGAACTCGGCCTTCCTCGGATGCACCCTTACCGGCGTGGCCACTGACGTCTTCGTCAACGGGCGGCGCACCCTCACCGACGGCGTCGTCACGTCGCAGGGGAGGTAGGGCCCATGCCGACCGGCCAGACGGGCCTTCACGACGTCGCGGTCGCCTCCAACGAGCGCGTCGCCGAGAAGCTCTTCAGGATCGTCCTGTCCGCCCCCGAGCTCGCGTCCGGGCTCCGGGCCGGGCAGTTCCTCGAGGTCGCGGTCCCCGGCGACGCGAGCCAGATCCTGCGCGTGCCCCTGTCCTTCTCGCGCGCCGACGCGAAGGCGGGCTCGGTCGAGATCATCTACGCGCTCGTCGGCGACGCCACGCGGCGGCTCAGCCGCATGGTGCCCGGCGACGCCGCCACGGTCGTGGGGCCGTGCGGCAATCCCTGGCGCGTGCGTCCGGGACAGCTCCGCGCGGCGCTGGTGTCCGGGGGCGTGGGCGTCACGCCGATCGTGGCCTGCGCGGGAATGCTCGCGGACGCGGGCGTGCCCTTCGACGCCGTCGTGGGGGCGACCGACGCGAGCCGCCTGTGGGGGGCCGACGAGCTGCGCTCCCTCGGCGCGTCCGAGGTGGTCCTCACGACCGACGACGGCTCGGCCGGCCTGCGGGGGGTCACGACCGACGGGCTCCGGGCTCTTCTCGCCGGCCGCGCCTACGACGAGGTCTACGCCTGTGGGCCCGAGCCCATGATGGCCGCCGTGGCGCGTCTCGCCCACGAGGCGCACGTGGGCTGCCAGGTCTCCATGGAGCGCATGATGTCGTGCGGGTTCGGCGCCTGCGGGACCTGCAACGTCGCCCTCGCGTCGGGCGGCTATGCCTCCGCCTGCAAGGACGGCACCGTCTTCGACGCCGAGGAGGTGGCATGGTGATGGGCGCACGAAGCGTCTCCATGGCCGTCGACCTGGGCGGCGTCAGGATGAAGAACCCCGTGTGCACGGCTTCGGGGACCTTTGGCTTCGGCTCCGCGTTCGAGGGCTTCTTCGACGTGGGGCGCCTCGGCGCGATCACGACCAAGGGGTGCTCGGCCGAGCCCTGGCAGGGAAACCCTGCCCCGCGCATGTGCGAGGTCCCCTCGGCCATGATGAACACGGTCGGCCTGGCCAACCCGGGCGTCTGCGGCGTGGTCGAGGGCCAGGGGGCCTACCTTGCGGACCTTGAGGGGCGCGGGTGCCGCGTGATCTTCCAGGTCGCGGGCCACTCGGTCGAGGAGTACGCGGCCGCCGTCGAGCTCGCCGAGGAGCACGCGCCCTGGGCGAGCGCCTTTGAGCTGAACGTCTCCTGCCCCAACCTCGCACGCGGGGGAGCGCTCGTGGGCGGCACGCCCGAGGACGCCTCCGAGGTCGTCCGCGCCGTGCGCCCGCGCACGAGCCGCCCGCTCCTCGTGAAGCTGGCCCCCGTCCGCGTGGCCGAGGTCGCGCGCGCCTGCGAGGACGCCGGGGCCGACGCCCTCAGCCTCATCAACACGATCAGCGGCATGTCCCTCGACGTCCACACGAGGAGGAGCCGCCTCTCCCGTCCTACGGGGGGCGTCTCGGGCCCGGCCATCCACGCCATCGCGGTCCGCATGGTCTGGGAGGCCGCGCACGCCGTCTCGATTCCCGTAAACGGCATGGGCGGCGTCGCGGGCGTGGAGGACGCTGCCGAGATGATCTTGGCCGGCGCCACCGCGGTGAGCGTGGGAACCGCCAACTTCTACGACCCCACCTGCGCCTCGCGTCTCGTCGACGGCTTGGCGGCATGGGCCCTGGAGCAGGGGGTCACCACCATCAACGATCTGATTGGAGCCGCCGAATGCTGAGCTACGAGGAAGCGAGCGACAAGGTTATCGTCGCCCTTGACTGCGACCGCGCGCGGGCCCTCGAGCTCGCCGAGCTCCTGAGCGGACGGGCGCGCTGGGTCAAGGTGGGCATGACGCTGTTCTACGCCGAGGGGCCTGTCGTCGTGGATGACCTGCGTGCCCGCGGCCTGTCCGTCTTTCTGGACCTCAAGATCTACGACATCCCGTTCCAGGTGCAGGGCGCGGTCCGCGCGGCGTCGCTCACGGGCGCAGACCTCCTCTCGATTCACGGCCTGGGCGCGTCGGCCATGATCCGCGCGGCCCGCGCGGGAGCCGAGGAGGCCGCCTTTGAGCGCGACGGCGCGCGCACGAGGCTCCTGGCGATCTCGGTCCTCACGAGCATGGGCGCCCGCGCCCTCGCGGAGGTGGGCATCTTCGACCCGCTGCCCCGGGAGGTCTCCCGCCTCGCCGCCCTCTCGCACTCGGCTGGTGCCGACGGCCTCGTCTGCTCGCCGCAGGAGGCTGCCCGGATGCGCTCCCTGCTCGGCCCCGAGGCCCTCATCGTGTGCCCGGGCGTGCGCCCCGCCGGTTCGGCCTTTGCGGACCAGAGGCGCGTCGCCACGCCGTCGCAGGCGCTGGCCGCCGGGGCCTCCCAGCTGGTCGTCGGCCGTCCCATCGCGGGGGCCGCAGACCCGGCGGGGGCCTTCGACGCCATCTGCGCAGAGCTCATGGCATAGGTGGCCGACCGCCCCCCTGAGCTGCGAAAATGCGGGGCCAGGTACGTTTGTGTCCCTCCCGGCTTGTGGAGGCTTGCCTCTGACCTGCACTTTTAATGGATGAGGCTTGCAAAACCAGAGATAAATGGGCACACTAGGCACTGCGAGTTTGCCGTCCGCCTCGGCGGGGCAGCTTATTGAGACGTTCGATGTTTGGAGGAACATATGGCTCTACCCCAGCTTACTGACGAACAGCGCAAGGCCGCCCTCGAGAAGGCCGCTCAGGCCCGTCACGCGCGCGCCGAGCTTCGCGAGAAGATCAAGAGCGGCAAGGTCACCCTCGAGGGCGTCCTCGACTCCGACGATCCCATCGCCAGCCGCATGAAGGTCTCCGCCCTCATCGAGTCCCTGCCGGGCTACGGCAAGGCCAAGGCTGCCAAGATTATGGACGAGCTGGGAATCTCCGCCACGCGTCGCGTCAAGGGCCTCGGTGCCCGCCAGCGCGAGCAGCTCGTCGAGGCCCTCTCCAAGTAAGTGACCAGAGAAGCCCGACTCTTCGTCGTCTCGGGGCCGTCAGGCGTGGGCAAGGGAACGCTCGTGGCGCGCGTGCGCGCCCGCCTCTCATGCCTGGGCCTGACGGTTTCTGCGACCACGAGGCCCCCGCGCGTCGGAGAGATCGACGGGTCCTCGTACTACTTCATGGACGATGCCGCGTTCGAGCGGCGCGTCCAGGCGGGGGAGTTCCTGGAGTGGGCCTGGGTTCACGGGCACCGCTACGGGACCCTCAAAAGGGAGGCCGACCGCCTCATCGCCCAGGGTCGCTCCGTCATCTTGGAGATTGACGTGCAGGGTGGCCTCAGCGTGCGTCGGGCCCATCCCGACGCGGTTCTCGTCTTCATCGAGCCGCCCAGCATGGCCGAGCTCGAGCGACGCCTGCGCGGGCGCGGGACCGAGGACGAGGCGTCCGTGTCGCGCCGACTGGCCGACGCCCGCAAGGAGATGGAGCTCGCCCGCAGCTACGACGTCCGCATCGTCAACGACGACCTCGAGCGGGCGGCCACGGAGCTGGCACATGTGATTGAAACGTACGAGACTAACGGAGGTCCCTCAAAAGATGTCTGTGATCAAGCCTGAGATCGACAACCTGCTCGAGAAGACCGAGCACAACCCCTTTCTGCTCTGCTCGCTCGCATCCAAGCGCGCCTGCGACATTAACAACATGGTCCGCGGCCAGCACCTGCGCGTGACGGCCATCCAGGACTTCGACGACATCACCACCGTCGTCTCCGGCAGGGACTCGGTGTCCGTCGCCATGCAGGAGATCGAGGACGGCACCCTGGGCTTCGTCAAGGACGACTTCGACGAGGACATCAAGGGCGCGAACACGATCCCCCTGTAGGAGCGCCATGACGCAGAGACTCTGCCTCGTCCACTACCACGAGATCGGCCTCAAGGGCAAGAACCGCGCAATCTTCGAGAACCAGCTCGTCAAGAACCTGCGCCGCGCCCTCAAGGCGTTTGACGTGGCCGCGATCGCCCGCATCTCGGGCTACGTGGTCGTCGAGTCGGCAGACGCGCACGCGAGCGAGGAGATGGCGGCCGCCATCCGTCGCGTCCCCGGCGTCGCGCGCGTCAGCCTGGCCTATCGTTGCGGGCTCGACGAGGGCGACTACGTCGCCTGCGCCATCCGCGCCCTCGGAGAGTCTGGCGACTTCGCGAGCTTCAAGGTGCACGCGCGACGCTCCGCGACGACCTACGAGCGCCACAGCATAGACATGAACCGTCTCGTGGGCTCGGCTTTGTGCGAGGCCTTCCCGGACAAGAAGGTCGACGTCCACCATCCCGACGTGACCGTGGTCGTGCACGTGGTCCAAGGGTCGACCTACGTCTACGCCGCCTCCGCCCCGGGCGTGGGCGGGCTCCCCGTGGGCACGGCGGGCAAGGTCGTGCCCCTCCTATCGAGCGGCTTCGACTCTCCGGTCGCCACCTGGATGGTGGGACGGCGCGGCGCCACGTGCGTCCCCGTGCACTTCTCGGGCCGGCCCATGACGGCCGACACGAGCGAGTGGCTCTGCCAGGACATCGTGGACGCCCTCGCGCCCTCCGGCGTGGTGGGGCGGCTGTACGTGGTCCCGTTCGGCGAGCGTCAGCGCGAGATATCGCTCGCGGTTCCGCAGAGCCTGCGCATTATCATCTACCGTCGCGTCATGGTTCAGGTGGCCGAGCGCATAGCGCACCTCGAGGGCGCGAAGGCCCTCGTCACGGGCGAGTCGCTCGGGCAGGTCGCCTCGCAGACCCTCGAGAACATCGCGGCGGTCGACGAGGCGGTGAGCATGCCGGTGCTGCGCCCGCTCATCGGGTCGGACAAGCAGGAGATCATACGTCGCGCGCAGGAGATCGGCACCTACGACATCTCGTGCCAGACCGCGCCGGACTGCTGCACCCTCTTCATGCCCCGTCGCCCCGAGACCCACGCGCGCATCGCGCATGTCCTCGAGGCGTGGGAGAGCTTCGACCACGCCGCCATGGTCGACGAGCTCGTGGAGCGAGCCGAGTGGCGCGACTTCTCGCAGTGCCCCTCCTACCGTCCCCCCCGGGCGGACGAGTACCGCGCGCGTCACGCTGAGCTCGCCGGGGCTCGCAAGGAGGGTGAGCGGTAGCCCTTTCGCCGGCGAGCGGCATCCCCCTTGCGGATTGCGTACCTCGAGCGCGCCCCTCTCTAGCAGGGGCGCGCTTCTTTTGTGTCAGCCTCCCCAAAGAATGCGGGAAGGTCCGCGGCGAGCCTGCTCACGTTGCCGGTCCACGGGCCCTCCCGGCGGCGCATGCTGGAAGCGGGAGGTGGGGCTCGTGGCACAGGTGCGCGCGAGAGGGGCACGGAGGCTGGCAGGACGCTATGGAATCCTGGGGCGCCCCGCCGTGGCGGTCGCGCTCGTGGCGCTGCTCGTGGTCGGCGTCGGCGCGCTCGCGTGGGTCGCAGCGGGCCAGCGCGGCCTCGTGGTGGAGCGCGTGGACGAGGTCGCGGAGGAGCCGGCGGGTGCGACCGTGGAGTCGGAGGAGCCCGCCGAGCCCGAGCCGACGCTCGTCGTGTACGTGGACGGGGCTGTGGCCGCACCGGGCGTCTACGAGCTTTCGGGCGCCCCGCGCGTGAACGACGCCCTGGTCGCGGCGGGGGGCCTCTCCGAGGGGGCCGACGTGTCCTCCCTGAACCTCGCCGCCGCGCTCCGGGACGGGGAGAAGGTCCACGTCCCCGTCGAGGGGGAGGCCGCCCCAGTGGCCGACGCGACCGGCTCCGCGGACGGCGTCGCGGAATCGGCCGTCGCCGCCCCCGTTAACCTCAACACGGCGAGCGCCGAGGAGCTCCAGGAGCTTCCAGGGGTGGGGGAGGCGACCGCGAGGGCCATCGTGGAGGACCGTGCAGCCCACGGGCCCTTCACGGCCCCCGAGGACCTCATGCGGGTCTCGGGCATCGGCGAGAAGAAGTACGCCAAGCTGGAGGGGAGGATCTGTGTCTGAGGGGGCCGCGGCGCCCTCGCGCCCGGCCATCCCACCGGCCTTCTGGGCCCTCGTGGCGCTCGTTGCCTGCGAGCGGGTCGCGCTGCGTCTGGCCCCCGACCCGGTCGCGCTCGCGAGGGCGACCGGCATCATCGGCGCGCTCGTGGCCGGGGCGCTGGGCCTTCTCGCGCGCACGCCGGCGCGTGCGGTCATCCCCCTCCTCGCGGTCTTGTCCTGCGCCCTGGCGGCCGGCGCGCTCGCCTGCTCCCTCGAGCTCGCGCGTCAGGAGTCCGTCGGGCGCGCCCTCGCGTCGGGCTCCGTGTCCTCCTGGGAGCTTAGGGTCGCGGGGGACCTGTCCGAGGGGGCCTCGGGATGGCAGGGCCGCGCCGAGGTGCTCACGGACGGCCGCCGAGCGGGCTCGGTCTGGCTCAGCGCCCCCGAGGAGCTCGCCTTCGGCTCCACGATCACGTGCGTCGGGCGCTTCTCGGCGAACGGGGAGGACGCATGGGGCGTCTCCTCGCGCATGCAGGGGCTCGCGGGGAACGTGCGGGTCGTGCGCGTGCTCTCCCGCCGTCCGCGGGGAGGTCCGCTGGGGACTCTCGAGGGGCTGCGGGGCGCGGTGCTCGCGAGCTTCGACGCGCCCTCCTCGGACGCGCGGGCCCTGCTTGCGGGGAGCGTCTGCGGCTCGTCGGCAGCCCTGCGCTCGCGCGGGCTCGACGACGCCTTCGCGGCCTGCGGCGTGGCGCACCTCGTGGCGGTCTCCGGGGGCCACCTCGTGCTCGTGTGCGCGCTCGTAGGGTCGCTGCTCTCGCGCACGAGCCTCGCTCCGGGCGCCCGCGCGGGGGCGCTGCTCGTCGTCTCCGCCCTCTTCGTGGCCTTCTGCGGGGCGCCGGTCTCGGCCGTGCGCTCCTGGGCCATGTCGCTCGTGGCGTCGGCCGCCGAGCTCGTGGGCAGACGTGCCCACCCGCTCTCGTCGGCGAGTGCGGTGGGGATTGCCCTGGCGCTGGCCGAGCCGGGGGTCTCGGGCCAGCTCGGCTACCTGCTCTCCGTCACCTGCGTGTGCGGCATCTGCCTGTTCGGGGCCTATGCGCGCTTTCTCGTGCGCCTCCTCGTCGGCCGCGCGCGCCCGCCGCGTGGGATTTCGCCGCCGGCCTCGGCCGCCCTTGCGCGCGCGTCGGCCGAGGCCGTCGACGCCCTCGCCCTGACCCTCGTCTCGCAGGCCGTGACGCTTCCCCTCACCTGCGCGGTCTTCGCGCAGCTGTCGCTCGTGGCACCGCTCGCCAACGTCCTGCTCGCCCCGCTCTTCTCGGTGCTTCTGTCCCTGGGGCTCGTGGCGGCCTGCCTGGTGGGCGCTCCCCTCGCGCAGGGCGTCGCGCTCGCGTGCTGCGACGCGGTGGGCCGCGCGTTCGTGGGGCTCCTGCGGGCCCTGGCCGCGCTGCCGCTCGCCTCGGTGCCCGTGGAGGTGGAGGAGGGCCCTGCCCTGGCCCTTCTCGCCGGCGCCTCGGTGCTGCTGCTCGTCTGGTGGCCGCGGCCGTCGCGCCGCGCGCTCGTCGGCCTCACGGGCGTCGCGGTCTCCTGCGTCCTCGCCTGGTTCTTGCGCTGGAGGCTCCTCGCGCCCGCGTGCGTGCGGGTGCTCGACGTGGGGCAGGGCGACGCCATCCTCGTCACCGACGGCGCGCACGCGGCGCTCGTGGACACGGGGCCGGACGCCTCCGTGGTCGAGGCGCTGGCGCGCGCCCACGTCTACCACCTCGACGCCGTGCTGCTCACGCACCTGCACGACGACCACGTGGGCGGCCTCGACGACCTGCTCGCCGTCGTGGGGGTCGACCGGCTCGTGGTGGCCGAGGGGGTGGGCGGCTCCACCGGCGCGTGGGACCTGCCCGTCTCGGAGGTGGGCTATGGGGACGCGCTCGCGGTCGGGGGCTTTCGCCTCAGGGTCGTCTCGCCGACGGGGCCCGTGGACGGCACCCACAACGCGGACTCGGTCGAGCTCGCGCTCTCCTTCGACGACGGGACGCGCAGCCTGACGGCGCTGCTCAGCGGGGACGCCGAGAAGGACGAGACGGGGGCGGCCCTCGCGCGCTGCGACGTGGGTGACATCGACCTCCTCAAGGTGGGCCATCACGGCTCGGAGGTCTCCCTCACCCAGGAGCAGGCTTGCGCGCTCGACGCGGAAGTGGCGGTTGCGAGTGCGGGGGAGGGCAACTCCTACGGTCACCCCGACCCCGTCTGCGTGGAGGCACTCGAGCGGTCGGGGTCGCTCTTCCTGTGCACCAAGGATGTCGGCGACGTCTGCGTCGAGCCGGGGGCCGAGGGGCCGCGGGTGAGCTGCGAGAGGGAGGCCCCCGGGGAGGTGCTACCATGGTGATTCATGAACCGACGGCCCACGACTCGCGAGGGGGGACAGATGGCACAGGGCGCGGCGCTGCTTCCGGCGTACCTGGCGGTGGGCCCCGACGAGCTCAAGCGCAGACAGGTCGCGGCCCGTCTGCGCGCCCGCGTGGACGAGGCGTTCTCCGCCTTCGACATCGAGGAACTCACGGCCTCGGCGAACCTGGACCCCGACGCCGTGGTCTCGTCGCTCAACACGCTGCCCATGGGGGGGTCCCTGCGCGTCGTCGTCATAGAGGGCGCCGAGAGGCTTCCCAAGGCGGTCTCGGAGGCCCTCGTCGCCTATCTCGCCGACCCCAATCCCCGCTGCACCCTGGCGCTTCTCGCGACGACCCTCGCCAAGACGACCCGCCTGTACAAGGCCGTCGCCAAGATGGGCCCCAAGGCCGTCATATCCTGCGCGGCCAAGAGGGGGCGCGACCTGCCGCCCTACGTGCAGAAGCTCGCCTGCTCCCACGGCGTCTCGATCGATGCGGACGCCGCGCGCGAGCTCGTGGCACGCGCGGGGGAGTCCACCACCATGCTCGACACCCAGATTCGCTCGCTCGCGGCGCTTCTCGGCGGCTCGGGCGCCATCACGCGCGCCTTCGTGGAGGAGCACGTCGCCCGCGTCGCCGAGGTCAAGCCCTGGGAGTTTCTCGACAGGGTCTCGGAGCGCGACGTCGGGCACTCCCTGGCCCTCTATCACCTGCTCGACGGGTCGGCCCTGGGGCTGCTGTCGCTCGTGACCACGCGTCTCACGGAGCTCGTGTGCGCCCGCTCGCTCGCGGCGCGTGGCCAGCCCAACCTCCTGGCGGGCGAGCTCAAGAAGGCCGACTGGCAGGTCAGAAACCACGTTCGCTGGACGCGCGGGTTTTCCGACGGGGAGCTCGAGGGGCTTCTCGGCGCCTGCGCGGACGCCGAGCGGGCGCTCAAGTCAGGTGCTGACTCCAATGCCGTAATGGTCCCTCTCGTCGCGCTCATCTGCGGGGCCACCACTGCCCAGTAGCCCGAGCTTAGGAATCTGACGGGCATGCCCTGGCAGAGGGCATGAGACTCGCGCGAGAAGGACGAGTCGCACGGAACAACAGCCTGGTCAAGGGCGTCCGCCCCGCTACCTGCGATCGCCCAGCTCGTCGAACCTTGCCCTGATCAGGAGCTCGACGACGGCGCGGGGAATGAGGGAGACCGCGATCTGAGCAAGAAATACGAAGCAGCCCAAGAGGTCACACCAACGTGACCACTGACGCAGCGGCGAAGATGAGGGGGACGAGAATCGACATGACCATGGCGCCTTCCACGACTTGTCGGCACCCCCCCCTACATCATCCAGGGGCTAGACGAGGCACCTCAACGGGAAGCGGCTCTCATTGATGCAGCCATAGCACAACTCGCGCCAAAGGAAGCGGCGAATAACCTCGAAAGAGGTTATTCGCCGCTCATGCAAACGTCTTTGTCTCCGCTTGTGCGGCTGCCCGCTACTTGACGGTGTTGACGAGCTTCTGGACGCCGCTCTTGCGCTGGGAGGCCTGGTTCTTGTGGATGATGCCCTTGGAAGCAGCCTTGTCGAGCAGGCGGCCCGCCTTGTTGGCGGCGGTCTGAGCGGCCTGGGCGTCGGAGGCCTCAACGGCGACGTGGACGGCCTTGACGGCGGTCTTGAGCTCGGATCGGACGGCCTTGTTACGCTGACGAGCCTTCTCAGCCGTGATGATGCGCTTCTTCTGAGACTTAATGTTAGCCACGTGCAGTTCCTTTCGCGTCCTGGTATGTGAGGCCTCGGTGCTGAGACACGGTGAGGTCAACTTGCCGAGTATAGCATGACGCTCCTGAGTTCGCTATCATTCTCCCTATGTCTACGAACGATACCTCACATATCCGCAACTTCTCAATCGTTGCGCACATCGACCACGGCAAGTCGACGATCTCCGACCGCATCCTCGAGCTCACCCACACGGTCGAGGAGCGCGACATGACCGCCCAGCTCCTCGACATGATGGACATCGAGCGCGAGCGCGGCATCACGATCAAGAGCAACGCCGTGCGTGTGATGTACGACGCCGACGACGGCCAGACCTACCAGTTCAACCTCATCGACACGCCGGGCCACGTCGACTTCACCTACGAGGTCTCCCGCTCGCTCGCCGCGTGCGAGGGGGCGGTGCTCGTGGTCGACGCCACCCAGGGCGTCGAGGCCCAGACCGTCTCCAACGCAAACTTGGCCATGAACGCCAATCTGGACATCGTGTGCGCCATCAACAAGATCGACCTGCCGAGCGCGCACCCCGAGGAGGTCAAGCAGGAGATCGAGGACGAGCTGGCCATTGACGCCGAGGACTCCGTGTGCGTCTCGGGCAAGACCGGCGCGGGCATCCACGACCTTCTCGAGGCCATCGTCTACCTGGTCTCTCCGCCTGCCGGAGAGGCGGCCGCGCCCCTGAGGGCCCTCATCCTGGACTCCTACTTCGACGAGTACCGCGGCGTCGTGGCCACGGTGCGCGTCTTCGACGGCTCGATCAGGGCCGGCGAGCGTCTCAAGATGATGCAGGCAAACGCGGACTTCCTCGTGGACGGCGTGGGCGTGAGGCGCCCCGCCGAGACCCCCGTCGACGAGCTTGGCGTGGGCGAGGTGGGCTTCGTGGTGACCGGGCTTAAGGACCCCGACGCCGTTCGCGTAGGAGATACCCTCACCTGTGCCGAGCGCCCGTGCGCCGAGCCCCTGCCGGGCTATCGCGAGGCCAAGCCGATGGTCTACACGGGACTGTTCCCCCTGGACAACAAGGAGTACGAGAACCTGCGCGACGCCCTCGACAAGCTCCACGTGAATGACCCCTCGCTCACGTGGGACCCCGAGACGAGCGTGGCCCTGGGCTTCGGTTTTCGCGTGGGCTTCCTGGGCCTCTTGCACATGGAGGTCGTCAAGGAGCGCCTCGAGCGCGAGTTCGGCCTGGGCCTCATCGCCACGAGCCCCTCGGTCGACTATCACGTCTTCACGACGGACGGTCAGATGGTCGAGGTGAGGAGTCCCCAGGACCTTCCCGAGCCCACGCGCATCGAGCGCATCGAGGAGCCCTTCCTCAAGGCCAAGGTCATCGTGCCGCCCGCGTTCACGGGGGCCGTGATGCAGCTCGCCGTCGAGCACCGCGGCGTCACGCAGGACATGGTCTACCTCACGGAGAAGTCCGTGGAGATGCGCTTCGACGTGCCCCTGGCCGAGCTCATCCTGGACTTCTTCGACCAGCTCAAGAGCCGCACCAAGGGCTACGCCTCGCTCGACTACGAGTTCGACGAGTATCGCGCCTCCGACCTCGTGAAGCTTGACATCCTGCTCGCCGGCGAGGAGGTCGACGCCCTCAGCTTCATCGTGCACCGCGACAAGGCCTACGACCTGGGGCGCGCCCTGTGCGACAAGCTCAAGGAGATCATCCCGCAGCAGCTCTTCGAGGTGCCCATCCAGGGCGCCATCGGCAACAAGGTCATCAGCCGCTCGACCGTGCGCGCGCGGCGCAAGGACGTGCTCGCCAAGTGCTACGGCGGCGACATCTCGCGCAAGCGCAAGCTCCTGGAGAAGCAGAAGGAGGGCAAGAAGCGGATGAAGCAGATCGGTTCGGTCGAGGTCCCGCAGGAGGCCTTCCTCGCCGTCCTCAAGGTGGACGACCAGTGACGGAGCCCCCGAGCACCTCAGAGCTGCTGGCCTCACTGGGGCCCGCGGCCGACCTTTCGGCCGCGCTCGCCCCCTTCGCGGCCTGCGCGCGCGGTCTTTCGCTCGTGGAGCGCCTGGCCGCCCATCCCTTTCTCATGGCACCCATGGCCGGCGTGAGCGACGCGGCCTATCGCCTGATGGCACGCGCGGGAGGGGCGCCCCTTGCCTACTCCGAGATGGTCTCGGTCACGGGAATCCACTATGCGAGCGAGAAGACCTGGGAGCTCGTGGACCCCGATCCGGCCGAGCCCGACCTCGCCGTGCAGCTCTTTGGGTCCGACGTGGACCACTTCCGCGAGGCCGCGCGCGCCGCGCGCGAGCGGCTGGGGGCCCGCCTGGCCCTCGTGGACGTGAACATGGCCTGCCCCGTCCCCAAGGTGACGCGCAACGGCGCGGGCTCGGCGCTGCTCGACGACCCCGCGCGCGCGGCCGCCATCGTGGGGGCCCTCGTGGAGGAGCTCGACGTCCCGGTAACGGTGAAGATCCGCATAGGGCGCACCCCACAAAAGATCGTGGGGCCCGCGTTCGCCCGCGCGATGGAGGAGGCCGGCGCTGCGGCCGTCGCGGTGCACGGGCGCTTTGCCTCGCAGATGTATCGCGGGTCGTCAGACGCCGGGCAGATCCGCCGCGTGGCTGAGGCCGTAGGCGTGCCGGTCATAGCCTCAGGAGACGCGCTCGACGCCCCGCGTGCGGCCGCGCTTTTGCGCGAGACGGGCGCTGCGGCCTGCTTCGTCGCGCGGGGCAGCTATGGCAACCCCTGGGTGTTCCGCGACGCTGCGGCCGCGCTCGCAGGCGAGGTCCCCGCGCCGCGCCCGGCCGCGCTGCGCCTGGCGGCCTTCCGCCTGCACGTGCGCCTGCTCGTGGCCACCGGGGCCCACATCGCCCGCGCGCGCAGCCTCGCCGGCTGGTACCTGAGGGGCGTCCCCGACGCCGCCGCCTGGCGCGAGCGCGCCATGCACTGCGTGGGCGTTGATGACTACCTTGCCCTGGCCGACGAGGTCGAGGCCACGCTGTGAGCGGCGTGGCCGCCCTCTACCTGCACCTCCCGTTCTGCCTCAGGCGCTGCGCCTACTGCGACTTTGCCTCCGAGGCCTGCGGCCATGCCAACCCCCTCATGGGCGCCTACGAGCACTCGCTGGAGCGGCTCGTGGGGCAGGCCGCAGACGTGGGGCTTCTCGGCTCCGTTGAGACCGCCTACCTGGGGGGCGGTACGCCCACGATGCTGGGCGCGGAGGCGCTGGGGGCGCTCGTGGGGTGCGTCTGCGCGAGCGGGGACCTTGCCGAGGTCTCCTTCGAGGCCAACCCCGAGTCCCTCACCGACGAGGTGCTCGCCGCCGCGCGCGCGGCCGGGGCCACGCGGGTCTCGGTGGGCGTGCAGTCCTTCGATGACACCGAGCTCCGCGCCCTGGGGCGCGTGCATACCGCCGAGCTAGCCCGCGAGAGGGTCCGCGCCGCCGTGGACGCGGGCCTTGCGACCTCGCTCGACCTCATGTGCGGCATCCCGTACCAGACCGCGGCCAGCTGGGAGTGCTCCCTTGCGGCCGCCGTGGGGCTCGGGGTGGGGCACGTGAGCTGCTATCCCCTCATGATCGAGCCGGGCACGAGGATGGAGCGCCTCTGCGAGACGGGCGCGCTCCCGTGGCCCTCGGACGACACCGAGGCCGATGACATGGAGGCCGCCGAGCGCGTGCTTGGTGCGGCAGGCCTTCGCCGCTACGAGGTCGCGAGCTACGCCCTCCCGGGGCAGCGCTGCCGCCACAACGAGGCGTACTGGACGGGTGTCGAGTACCTGGGGCTGGGCACCGCCGCGGCGAGCATGCTTGGGCGGGCGAGCTACGAGGCCCTCCGCCGCGCATGCCCCTTCCTGCCCGCGGCCCGGCAGGGCGCGGCGCGCCTGCGCCTCACGCTGACGAGCCCCACCCGCGCGATCGCTGCGGCCGCAGGCTTCGCCGAGCTCACCTTCGACGTGGAGCAGCTGAGCGCGCGGGAGGCCGTGGCCGAGGACCTCATGCTCGGCCTGCGCATGACCTGCGGCGTGGGGCCAGACCTCCTCGGCCGTGCGCGCGAGGCCGTGGGAGCCTCTGCGCTCGACACGGCCGTCGAGGCGGCGACCGGGCGCGGCCTGGTCCGCTGGGAGGACGGTCGCCTCGCACCGACCGAGCGCGGCTGGCTCATGGGCAACGAGCTCTACGGGCTCTTCTGGGACCTCGCGTCGTAGGCGGGCTCTGGGCTCCGGCCGTCCGGTTGACCCCTCGGGGCGCGAACGGCGCCGGCATCCGCGCCGCGCGATGACGGCGCCTGTGCGGGTGGCCCCGCCTCCTACCCTAGAGGCACTCTCACCCCCCCATACAGGAGGCCGCCATGCTACGAGACGCAGAGAAGACGATCGGCAACCTGATCGACAAGCAGCGCGCTGCCTTTATCAGCTCGGTGGACGAGGACGGCTTCCCCAACACCCGGGCCATGCTCCCGCCGCGCAAGCGGGTCGGGATTAAGACCCTGTACTTCTCGACGAGCACTTCGTCTGCGAAGGTGGGGCAGTACCGAGATAGCCCCAAGACCTGCGTCTACTTCTGCGGCCGGCGCTTCTTCAGGGGCGTCATGCTGAGGGGGACCGTCGAGGTGCCGGAGGACCCCGACGCCAAGAGGATGATATGGCGGGTGGGGGACCGGCAGTACTACTCCAGGGGCGTGACGGATCCCGACTTCTGCGTCCTCAAGTTCACCGCCACGCAGGGCGGCTACTACGCGAGCTACAAGTCCGAGAGCTTCCCGATCTCCGACCCCGCGGTCTAGCGCACCTGCGTCTGCGTTCCGGCGGGAACGTCGCCCAGGTGGCGCTTGTCCCTTCTTGCCAGCCCCATCACGAGAAGTACGAGGCCGAGCGCCATGGCAGAGAAGCTGAGCGCGGCGGAGACGGTGTCAAAGTCGGTATAGATGCCCCGAATTGTCCCGATGTGCCCCAGCTGCCAGGGCAAGAACTTGACGAGGTTTCTCAGCAGGCTCGCGCCAAAGCTCTTGTGGGCGTAGTGCAACTTGAGCTCGGCTACCCGCTTGCCCAGGCGGCCCGTGACGGCTACCTGCCCGACCACGAGGACACCACGATGAGCATCCCCGCGGTGCCGGGCTTCGAGTGCGCGAAAGTCCGTCCGATTCGACGAGAAGAGCGACCTTCTCGCCAGAGTTTTCCCAGTTGGCATCCTGGCATGGGACGCAGCTGTCACCGACTTTCGCGCACTCGAAGCTGAAAGCCTGGCCGTGCGGCACCCGTTAGTGCTAGGGTGAGCATCGCGTCGACAACTGCATAGCAGGGGAGCCAGCGAAGCGCGTGCGCGTGCAGCGGCGGCTGAGAGGGGACACGCCATGTCCCGACCCTTGAACCTGATATGGGTAATGCCAACGAAGGGAGACATCATGACGCAGATGGACGCTGCACGTGCGGGGACCGTCACCACCCAGATGAGGCAGGTCGCAGACGACGAGCGCGTGGAGCCTGAGCTCGTGCGCGCCGGCGTGGCGGCCGGGCGCATCGCGATCCCGGCCAACGCCCGCCACGTGGAGCTGGGCCTGCACGCGCACGGCGTGGGCGCGGGCCTGCGCACCAAGGTCAACGTGAACCTGGGGATCTCAGGAGACATCGCCAACGCGCCGCAGGAGTGGGAGAAGGTCAGCGTCGCCGAGAAGCACGGCGCCGATGCGATCATGGACCTGTCCAACTCCGGCAAGACCCGGGCGTTTCGCCGCCAGCTCATCGAGCAGACCCCGCTCATGGTGGGCACGGTGCCCCTCTACGACGCCATCGGCTACCTGGACAAGCCGCTCGTGGAGCTCACGGGCGACGACGTCCTGCGCGTCGTTGAGGCGCACGCGGAAGACGGTGTGGACTTCATGACCATTCACGCGGGCTTCAACCGGCGCGTGCTCGATACCTTCCTCGAGACCAAGCGCCTCGCCAACATCGTGAGCCGCGGCGGCAGCCTTATCTTTGGCCTCATGATGACCACGGGTGCCGAGAACCCCTTCTACGAGCGCTTCGACGACCTCCTCGCGATCCTCGCCGCCCATGACGTGACCATCTCTTTGGGCGACGCCATGCGCGGCGGCTGCACCCATGATGCGACGGACGCCTCCGAGGTGGCCGAGCTCGTGGAGCTGGGCAAGCTCACGCAGCGCGCCTGGGACGCCGGCGTGCAGGTGGTCGTCGAGGGGCCAGGCCACATGGCGCTCGACGAGGTCGCGGCCAACATGAAGCTCGAGAAGCGCCTGTGCCACGACGCCCCCTTCTACGTGCTGGGGCCCCTCGTGACCGACGTCGGGGTGGGCTACGACCACATCACGGCCGCGATCGGCGGCGCCGCGGCGGCCGCTGCCGGGGCCGACTGGCTGTGCTACGTGACGCCCGCCGAGCACCTCAAGCTCCCCGACGTGAACGACGTGCGCGAGGGCCTCATCGCCACGCGCATCGCGGCGCACGCAGGCGACATCGCCAAGGGGATCCCCGGTGCCCGTGCCATAGACGACAAGATGAGCGACGCCCGCAGGCGCGTGAGCTGGGACGAGATGTTCGACTGCGCCCTGGACCCCGAGCGTGCCCGAGAGGTTCTGGCAACGGCTCCTCCCGAGGCGGAGGGCACCTGCACGATGTGCGGCAAGATGTGCGCCGCGCGCACGGTGAACCGCATCATGGAGGGCCTGACGGTCGACCTGGGCCTGGACGAGGGCGCGCCGGCTGCCGCAGACGCCGCGGCCCCGACCGCCACCCAGCCCGCCGCCGCGGGCCAGGGGCGGTGAGCGCGACCATGAAGAGCAGCGCCCCTTCCTTCCTGTGCACGGCCGCCGACGAGGTCAGGGCCGCAGGCCCGCTCGTCCACTGCATCACCAACTACGTGACGGTCAACGACTGCGCCAACGCGGTTCTCGCCGTGGGCGCGAGCCCGATCATGAGCGACGAGCCCGCCGACGTGGCCGACATCACGAGCGTCTGCGGGGGCCTCGACCTCAACATCGGGACCCTGAACGTCCGCAGCGTCGAGGGCATGCACGCGGCGGGTGCGCGCGCCGCCGAGCTGGGCCACCCGATCGTGCTCGACCCCGTGGGTGCGGGCGCCTCCGCGCTGCGCACGCGCACAGCCGTCGAGCTCCTGGGGACGCTCCCCGTGAGCGTCGTGCGGGGCAACATGAGCGAGGTGCGCGCGCTCGCCGGCGCCAGCTCCTCCACGCGCGGCGTGGACGTGGGCGCCGCCGACGCGGTGGGCGAGAAGAACCTCGACGCGAGCGTCGCCCTGGTGCGCGAGCTCGCGGCCAAGGCGGGCTGTGCCATCGCCGTGACCGGCGCGATCGACGTGGTCGCCGATGCCGAGCGGGCCTTCGTCGTCCGCAACGGCGTGGCCCTCATGGGCAAGATCACGGGTTCGGGTTGCATGCTCTCGGCCACGACGGTCGCCTACGCCGTGGCCCACGTCGACCCGCTTGAGGCGGCGGTCGCCGCCGTGGCCTCCATGGGGCTGGCCGGCCAGGTCGCGGCCGGGCGCATGGGGCCCTCCGACGGCAACGGGAGCTTTCGCACCTACCTGCTCGACGCCCTCTACAATCAGACCGGCGCGGAGCTGGCCGCGGGTGCCCTCGTCGAGGAGGTCCTCTAGCATGGCCGCTGCAGAGCTCGCGGTCGCAGGCCCGCAGGACCGCGGTCGCTGGAGCGCCGAGGACATCCGCCGCGCGCTGCTGCTCTATGCCGTGACGGACCGCTCCTGGCTGGCCGGCCGCACGCTCGCCAGCTGCGTACGCGCGGCACTCGCGGGAGGCGCCACCTTCGTGCAGCTGCGCGAGAAGCGCGCTGCCCCCGCCGATGCCCTCGCCCTTGCCCGCGAGCTGGCGGGCGTCTGCCGCGCCGCGGGCGTCCCCTTCGTGGTCGACGACGACATGGAGCTCGCCCGCGAGGCGGGTGCCGACGGTGTCCACGTGGGCCAGGGTGACACGTCCTGCGCCGAGGCTAGGCGCGCCCTGGGGCCAAACGCCATCGTGGGGGTCTCGGCCCAGACGGTGGACCAGGCCCTGGCCGCCGAGCGTGACGGTGCCGACTACCTGGGCGTGGGCGCGCTGCACCCCACCGCCACCAAGCCCGACGCTGCAGACGTCGCGACCGAGGGGCTCCGTCGCATCTGCGCGGCCGTCTCCATACCGGTCGTGGGCATTGGCGGCATCGACGCGCGCAGCGCCACCGGGCTCGCGGGCACCGGCGTGTGCGGCGCCGCGGTGGTGAGCGCCTTGTTTGCCGCCTCCAATGTCGAGGTGGCGGCGCGCGACCTGCGCGTCGTGCTCGCCCGGGCGGTGGGGGCATGAGCGCCGGGCAGGACGCGGGCCCGTCTGCCGGGCAGGCCGGGCACGTCTCTGTGCACGCGTCCCTCTCGCTGCCGGCCGTCCTGTCCGTGGCCGGGTCGGACTGCTCGGGGGGCGCGGGCGTCCAGGCCGACCTCAAGACCATCGGCGCCTGGGGCCTCTACGGTATGTGCGCGCTTACGGCCCTCACGGCGCAGAACACCTGCGGCGTGGCGGGGGTGGCGGCCGTTGCCCCGGAGTTCGTCGAGGCCCAGATAGACGCCGTCTTCGATGACATACCCCCGGCGGCCGTGAAGGTGGGGATGGTGGGGGAGGCCGCCGCCTGCTCCGCCGTGGCCCGCGCGCTGGCCCGGCGCGGCGCGGCCAACGTCGTGGTCGACCCCGTGATGGTGGCCACGAGCGGCTCTGCGCTCGAGGACTCGGCCGCCGTGCGCGCCCTCGTCGAGGAGCTCCTCCCCCTGGCGGACGTGGTGACCCCCAACCTCGCCGAGGCGCAGGCCTTAAGCGGGGTCTCCATCCAGGACGCCGCCGACCGCCGCGCCGCCTGCGAGCGCGCGGCCGAGAGGATCGCCTCCCTCACGCCCGGCGCCGTCCTCGTGAAGGGCGGCCATGCCACCGGCGACGCGAGCGACCTTCTGCGTCTGGCCGACGGCACCCGGGTGTGGATTGAGGGCGCGCGCGTGGACAACCCCAACGCCCACGGCACGGGCTGCACGCTCTCCTCGGCCATCGCCTGCGGCCTGGCGCGTGGGGCGGGCGCCGAGGACGCGGTGCGCGCGGCCAAGGCCTATGTCACGGGCGCCCTCGCGGCAGGGCTCGACCTGGGGCGCGGCTCAGGGCCCCTCGACCACTTCTGGAAGGTGCGGCAGGAGGGCTCCTTCTCGGCCTTTGTGTAAGGGTTTTGCTCGCCAGCCACGCCCGCAGCGTCGTCGCTTGAAACTGCGGCGGCGTTGCGGCATGCTCTGAAGGCTTGTAGCAAAAGACGTATCGAGTGGAGGGTGCCATGCCGGGCAAGCGCACCGAGGTCATAAGCTGGGACGAGTTCTTCATGAAGGCCGCCATCGCGGCGAGTCAGCGCAGCAAGGATCCCAAGACGCAGGTCGGGGCCTGCATCGCCGACACCAACCAGCGCATCCTGTCGGTGGGCTACAACGGCACGCCCCGCGGCCTCGACGACGACGAGTTCCCCTGGGGCACCACCGACGACCCCCTGCACGACAAGCACAACTACGTGATCCACGCCGAGGCCAACGCGATCCTCAACTACCGCGGCTCTCTCAAGGACATGGCGCACGCCACGGTCTACGTCACCCTCTTCCCCTGCCACGAGTGCGCCAAGACCCTCGTGCAGGCGGGCATCGGCGAGGTCGTCTACCTCGACGACAAGTATGACGGCACGCTGGACAATCGCATCGCCAAGAACATCCTCACGCGCTGCAAGGTGAGCTACCGGCAGGTGGAGCTGTCCGAGGGCTAGGGCCCGCCCCGTCGCGTGTGCCTTTTCGCAAGGCCGCGACCAGCGTTTGAGAGGGCGCCGCTCGGGATATACTTGTGGAGTCTGTGCCGACCAACAACGGGAGACCCACCCCATGGCATCCATGAACGACAAGGACTACTACGCGCTTCTCGGCGTGGAGAAGGACGCCTCGCAGGACCAGATCCGCAAGGCGTTCCAGACCAGGGCGAGAAAGCTCCACCCGGACGTGAACAAGGAGCCCGACGCCGAGGAGCGCTTCAAGGAGGTCTCCGAGGCCTACGCGGTCCTCTCCGACCCCGACAAGCGCAAGCGCTACGACGCGATGCGCTCCGGCTCGCCCTTCGGCGGCTACGGAGCCCCCACGAGCCCGCAGGGCTACGGATCGGACCCGTTCGGCGGGGCCAGCCCGTTCGGGTGGGGGCCGTTCGGCGGGGGCTTCGGCGGGGCCGCCTCGAGGCGCCGCTCACGCTCGTACAACCCCCGCGCGGGCACCGACGTGGCCTACGAGCTCACGGTCGACGCCGCCGCAGCGGCCAAGGGCGTCCGGCGCGGCGTCACCTACCAGCGCTACGGCACCTGCGAGGTCTGCCATGGCTCCGGCTCGGTCGAGGCGGAGCACTCGGAGACCTGTCCCACCTGCGGCGGCTCCGGGCGCATAACCGTCGACACGGGCCTGTTCGGCGTCATGGCCATGACCTGCCCCGAGTGCGAGGGCACCGGTCGCGTCGTGGCCGACCCGTGCCGCGCCTGCGGCGGCTCCGGGCGCACCCTCACGGCGAGCGAGGTCGTGGTCGACGTGCCCGCGGGCTCGCACGACGGCGACGAGGTCCGCGTCGCCGGCATGGGCAACGCGGGCACCAACGGCTCGTCGGCCGGCGACTTCGTCTGCCGCGTCTGCGTGCCCGAGGAGCGCCTGGAGCGCACCCAGGCCAGCGGCTTCAACCTCATCGGCTTCGCCGTGCCCTTCGCCGTGCTCGGCCTTCTCACCTCGACCCTGTCCTCCATGACCTTCATCGTGGGCGTGCCGCTCGTGGTCGGCCTGTACCTCGCGCTGCGCGGCGGCATACGCCACCAGGGGCGCTGGTGGAGAAACGCCGGCATCGCGGTGCTCAACGGCGCCTCCAACGGCCTCGCGCTGGCCGTGTTCCTGGTGCTCATGCTCTCGTGCACCTCGGGCCTCGGCCGCGGGGGCTATGGGGGCTACGGCCTCTACTAGGGGAGGACCGGGGGCCGCACGCCTGCGCGGGGTCCCGCAGTGAAACGATCAGATCGATTCGGGAGTGGGAACGTGGAACCAAAGAATGACTACTACGAGGTGCTCGGGGTCTCTCGCGACGCCGACGCCAAGACGATCAAGCGCGCGTTTCTGAAGAAGGCCCGCAAGCTGCACCCGGACGTCTCCGACGCCCCCGACGCCGAGGAGCGCTTCAAGGAGGTCAACGAGGCGTACTCCGTGCTCTCCGACGATCAGAAGCGCTCCAATTACGACCGCTACGGCGACCCAAACGGGCCCGCTGGCTTCGGGTCGGACTACGTGGACGTCTCTGACATCTTCGGGGGAGGCGGCTTCGGCTTCGGGGACATCTTCGACTCCTTCTTCGGCGGCGGCTCCGCCGGCAAGGGTGCCTCCGCCCGCACCCGCGGGCGCGACATGGGGATTCGTCTCACGATTACCCTCGAGGAGGCCGCGGCGGGCTGTCACAAGACCGTTGCCTACGAGCGGCTCGCCCCCTGCGAGGACTGCGGCGGCACGGGCGCGGCCGAGGGCGGGCGGGCGCGCACCTGCGAGCGCTGCCACGGCACGGGTCGCGTCGTGGAGGCCCAAAGGACGATCTTCGGCCAGATGCAGACGCAGGTGAGCTGCCCGGTCTGCCACGGCCAGGGGCAGGTCATCGACCGCCCCTGCGAGACCTGCGACGGCCAGGGCCGCGCCCCCTCGCGCGAGAAGGTCGAGGTCCAGGTCCCCGCGGGCGTCCACTCCGGGCAGTCCCTCACGGTGGAGGGCAAGGGCGAGGCCGGCGTGCGCGCGGACGCGAGCGGCGACCTCGTCGTGAGCGTCGAGGTCGCGGACAACGAGCGCTTCGAGCGCCGCGGCGATGACCTCTACTGCACCGTCGGGGTCGACTCCCTGCAGGCCGTCGTCGGCACGACGGTCACGATCGACGGCATCATGGAGGGCGAGCGCGCCACCGTCGAGGTGCCGGCGGGCTGCCAGTTCGGCCAGCAGGTCGTGGTGGAGCGCCGGGGCATGCCGCGCATGGGCATGATCGCCCGCGGTAACCTGGTCGCGGTCGTCCAGGTCCAGACCCCGCGCGACCTGACCAAGAAGCAGCTGCTCGACGTCGCGGCGCTCGTGGCCGACCGCGCCCTCGACGCGCATGGCCCCGCCGCGGACGCGTCCGCGGCCGAGGCCAAGGGCGAGTCGGCCGCCGCCGACGCCGCTGCGGAGCACTTTGCCAAGGAGCGCTGGCGCGCGCCCAAGAACCCCTTCAAGGGCGCCGGCAAGGCCGCCCGGTGAGTCCGTCCGCCGAGCCCCCGGCGCGGCCCTCGTCAACCTCGGGTGTCGGGTCAACCGCGTCGGGCTCGACCTCATGGCCCAGGAGCTCGAGCGCGCGGGCGTGCGCCTCGTGGCCGCGGTCGCGGCCGCCGTCGTGATCGTGAACACCTGCGCCGTCACCGGTGAGGCCGAGGCCACGGCGCGCGAGACCCTGCCCGACGTCGTCCTGGGCACCAACCTCATCGTGGGCTTTCCCGGCGAGACGGACGAAGAGTTCGAGCGCTCGCGCGCCTTCTGCGCCGAACGCGCGCGGCGGGCCCACGCCCTTGCCCGCGAGCTTCGCCTCATCGAGGCGCGCCCGGACGTCACCCCCGTGGACGTCCCGAGGTGAAACGAGCCGCGTTTGCGGCTATCATCACAGGGAGCGGAACGGTTCGCGCGTCGCCACAGGAGGAGCATGGAGCCAACCCAGGTTCGTCTCACCATACCGGACTCAGTCGACCCGACCAGGCTCATGGGCCCCGCCGACTCCCTCCTGCGCCGCATCGAGGAGGGCTTCGACGTCCTCATACACGTGCGAGGCAGCAAGATCACGGTCGCGGGGGCGGTCGACGAGGTCGAGCGGGTCACCTCGGTGTTCTCGCGCCTCATACAGCTCGTCGAGGCGGGGCAGGCCCCCACGGCAGACGACGTCGACCTGCTCGTCGACCAGGCGCGCCATGGGGCCGAGGTCTCGGGCGTGGGCACGGGCGACGTCCTCCTGTCGCATCGCGGCGGCGCGATCCGCCCCAAGACGGTCGGGCAGAAGCGCTACGTCGAGGCCATCCGGGACAACGCCGTCACCTTCGGCGTGGGGCCCGCGGGCACCGGCAAGACCTACCTGGCCATGGCCATGGCCGTCTCCGCGCTCGGCCGGCGCGAGGTGGGCCGCATCGTGCTCGCCCGGCCGGTGGTCGAGGCGGGGGAATCCCTGGGGTATCTGCCGGGAACGCTCCAGGACAAGCTCGACCCCTACGTGCGCCCGCTCTACGACGCCCTGTTCGACCTGTGCGACCGCGACCGGGCCAACGCGCTCATCGACGACGGCGCCATCGAGGTCGCGCCGCTCGCCTTCATGCGCGGGCGGACCTTCAACGATGCGTTCGTAATCCTGGACGAGGCCCAGAACACGACGCCCGAGCAGATGAAGATGTTCCTCACGCGCCTGGGCTTCTCATCCAAGTTCGTGATCACGGGCGACGCCTCCCAGCGCGACCTGACGGGCGAGGGAGGCCTGGAGTCGGCGCGGCGCGTGCTGGCGGGCCTCGACGACGTCTCCTTCGTCGACCTCGACCGCAACGACATCGTCCGGCACACGCTCGTCGCGCAGATCGTGGACGCCTACGCGCGCCTGGAGTCCGACGCGACGCCCGTCGCGGCGACCTCCGACCGGAAGGGGGGTGCGCGTGGATAACGAGTACGACCTCTCCTGTGACGAGGGCGTCGAGTCCCCGCTCGCCGACGACCAGATCTGCTCCCTGTGCGATCTCGTGCTCGCCGAGGAGGGCGTGCGGCGCCCCTGCATGGTCTCGATCTCGCTCGTGGGCGAGGAGCGCATCCGGGAGCTCAACGCCTCCTGGCGCGGCTGCGACCGCGCGACCGACGTGATCTCGCTCGAGTGCGAGCGGCCGGACGATCCCGCGCTCGCCCCCGACGAGCCCTGCGAGCTGGGTGACGTCGTGCTCGCACCGGCCTACATCGCGCGTCAGGCGGCCCTCTTCGGGACCACACCCGCCGACGAGCTCCGCCTGCTGCTCGTGCACGGCCTTCTGCACCTGCTCGGCTACGACCACCTCGACGAGGACAGCGCCGAGGCGATGGAGGTCCGCGAGGAGGCCCTTCTCGCCAAGGCGGGCACGGACAAGGCGATCGGCCGCGTCGTGCTCACGCGCCACCGGGAGGGGATCGACGAGTGATTCCCGGATCCAACAGGGACCATCCCGACTTCAGGCGGAGCTTCCTGTTCGCCCTGCAGGGCCTGCGCACGGCCGTGTCCACCGAGCGCAACATCAAGGTCATGCTCGCCGTGGGCACCTGCGCGGTGGTGGCCGGGCTCGTGCTTCGGATAGACCTTCTGAGCTGGGCCGTCATACTGCTGTGCTGCGGGACGGTCATCTCGGCCGAGCTCCTCAACACGGCGATCGAGACGGTGGTCGACCTCGTGTCGCCCGAGTTCCACCCGCTCGCCGGCCGGGCCAAGGACATCGCCGCCGCCGCGGTCTGGGTGCTCTGCCTCGTCGTCGGCGTCGTCGGCCTCGCCGTCTTCGCCCACGCCATCGTCGCCTAGGAAGTCCGCTCGAGAAGAGAAGAACGGGGCCCGGCCCCGGGAGGGTCTTGCATGAACGAGAAGAACGTCGTGTTCGCGAGCGGGTTCGTGGCCCTGGTGGGCCGTCCCAACGCCGGCAAGTCCACGCTGCTCAACGCCTGCGTGGGCGAGAAGCTCGCCATCACGAGCCCCGTCGCCCAGACCACGCGCCGCCGCATGCGCGCCGTCGTGAACACCGACCACTCCCAGCTCGTGATCATCGACACGCCGGGCCTGCACAAGCCCAAGGACGCGCTCGGAAGCGAGCTCAACCGCTCCGCCCTGGGCGAGCTCGCCGGCGCCGACGTCGTGGCCCTTCTCGTGGACGCCACCAAGCCCGTGGGCACCGGCGACGCCTGGGTCGCCAGGCACGTCGCGGCCTCGTCGGCCCCCTACAAGCTCCTCGTGCTCACAAAGGCCGACGTGGCGGGCCCCGAGCAGGTGGCGGCCCAGCTCGCGGCCGTGCGGGACCTCGTCGAGCTCAATGACGAGCTCGTGGTCTCGGCGAGGGAGGGCTTCAACGTGGACGCCTTCGTCGAGCTCGTCTCGGCCCACCTGCCCGAGGGCCCCCGGTGGTTTCCCGAGGGCATGGACGTCGACGCCACGCCGGAGGACCTCGTGGCCGAGTTCGTGCGCGAGAAGCTCTTCTGCAACCTGCGCCAGGAGCTGCCGCACTCGGTCGGCGTGCTCTGCGACGGCCTGGAGTACGCCGATGACGGCCACGCCTCCATCGAGGTGACCGTCCTCGTGGAGCGCGAGGGTCAGAAGGCCATCGTCGTCGGCCACGGCGGCCAGATGATCAAGCGCGTGGGCGTCCAGGCGCGCCGTGACATCGAGCGGCTCCTGGGCTGCAAGGTCTACCTGGACCTCAAGGTGCGCGTGGCCCCGCAGTGGCGCCGAGACGAGCGCGAGATCCGCCGCCTCGGCTACTCCTCGGAGGACTAGACGTGGCCGGCCGGCACACCTACCGCACGCGCGCCATCGTGCTCGGCCGCACCAAGCTCGCCGAGACGGACCTCATCTTGACTCTGCTGTGCGAGGGGGGAGCCGAGGCCCGCGCCGTCGCCAAGGGGGCCCGCAAGCCGGGCGGCCGCCTCGCCGCGCGCGTCGAGCTCTTCTGCGAGACGGACTTCCTCCTGGCGTCCGGCCGCTCGCTCGACGTGGTGGCGGAGGCGTCGCTCGTCGAGCCCCACGCAGAGCTGCGCGGCGACTACGAGCGCGTGTCCGCCGCGAGCGCTGTGGCCGAGGCGGCACGTCTCACCTGCTTCGGCGGGGCCGAGGACGGCTTTCTGTACCCCCTGTGCTCCCGCGCGCTCAAGGCCTGCGAGCAGGCGGGCGACCAGGCCCACCTCGACCTCGTCGTGTCCGCCTACGTGATGAAGGTGCTCGCGCACGGCGGCTGGCGCCCCGAGCTCGATCGGTGCTGCGCCTGCGGTGACGAGGCGACGACCTTCTTCTCGGCCGCGGCGGGCGGGGTCCTGTGCGAGAGCTGTGCGCGCGAGGTGGCCGGTGCCGAGCCGATGGGGGCCGGACAGCTCGCCTGGCTACGCGCCCTCATCGCGTGCACCTTCGACGAGCTGCTCGCCGCCGAGGTGGACCCCGAGACGGCCGTCTTCCTGCTCGGCTGCTCCCACGTCTGGGCCGCCACGCACCTTGACGCCCGCCTGCGCGCCCTCGAGTTCATGCTGAGCGCCTGACGGCGGGCCCGCGGGTGGTGCTGCGGCCCCGCGCTCAGCGCGCGTGGGCGCGGATGGCGTCGCGCAGCCAGGTGGCCGCCCCGTCCGCGGCCCGGTCGTAGTAGGCGCGGAAGCGCTCGTCGGCAACGTAGGACTCGGCCAGGCCCCGGTGCGCCTCGGCGCTGCAGGAGGGCCAGGTGAAGCCGAGCCAGTCGCGGTGGAGCTCGCAGAGGCGCGCCCCGGCCTCGCCTGCGGGGTCGGCCCCGTCACGCACGGCGCATGCGAGCTCGTCGAGGATCCGCCCCTCGAGCCCACGCCACCTCCGGTAGTCCTCCTGGCCCATGTCGCGCACCCTGCCCCCGCCCTTTTCGGCGGCCTCGTCGCCGAAGCGCTCGCGCACCTCGGCCCCAAAGCGCCTCTCGTTGTCCTCCACCAGCTGGTGCTTGAGCCCCTCGAACTTCTCCTCGTCCGTCATGGGACGTCCCCCCTCCTCGTGGTCGAGCGTGCGCTCGACCGTCTCTATGAGCGCATCGAGGCGCTCCCGCTCAGCCCGCAGGCCGAGGAGGTGGGCGGAGAAGGCCGCGCGCCGCTCCTCGGGGGAGCAGGACAGAAGCGGCGCGACGTCGCGCACGGCCACCCCCAGGCTCCGCAGCAGCAAGATCTCCTGGAGCCGGTCGACCTCGGCCGGCCCATAGCGGCGGTAGGCGCTCTGCGCGTCGCGGGCGGGGGACAAAAGCCCCCTCTCCTCGTAGAAGCGCAGCGCGCGCACCGTGGTCCCGGCCAGACGCGCGAGCTCGCCTATGCGATAAGCCCCTTCTCCCATGACCAGCCCTCTCCTCTCTGATGGCGAGAGGAGCGTAGGCCCCTCCGCTGCGTACGGGTCAAGCGCGCGGACTCATTTTTTTCGAGTTTGGGTTCGCCGGAGCTGAGAAATCGGTGGCACGCGGGGCGTGCACAACTTAAAGCCGAGGAAATTCTCTGGACCCGGTCACGACGTGAACCCAAACCCAGATCGGGGTTTGGGTTCGAGGTGAGCAGCCTCCCCGGCTCCGTATTTTCGTTTTCGCAGGTAATCAGGGACTTCTCCCGCGTGTGCCCTGGCCAATGAGCGTCCCGCGAACCCAAACCCGAAAAGAGGGGGGAGGGGGCCGCCGGAACCTACGCCACCGAGCGCACGATGCCGAAAAAGAGGGGCGCCGACGTCGTCAGGTCCACGATCGCGTAGGCGAACGGCCGGTCGAGCGTCACGCGCCGGGGCTCGGTGGCGTCGACCTCGGCCGAGGTCCCCACCATCTCGACGACCGTGGCGGCCCCCGCGCGGGTGCCTCGCTCGTTGACGTCGACGTGGGTCTTGTGCAGCACGCGCCCCAGGGCGAGGCCGCTGCCGTCCTTCGCGCGCGCCATAGCCGAGAAGTCCGCGCGCTCGGCGTCGAAGGCGTCCCCCATCCCCATCCCGACGAGGGGGTCGGCGAGGTCGGCCTCCCAGTCGTAGGAGAACTTGGGCAGCGAGGCCACGACCCTCGTGGCCTCGGCCGACGCGAGCCCCGCGCACCAGGCGGTGGCGTCGAGCGCGTCGAGGAGCTCCGCGGGGTCGTGCCCCTCGGCGGGGAGCAGCCCCACGAAGCCGAGCGTCCCTCCCTCGTAGGCCTTCACGAATCCCGTGGCTCCCGCGAGCTCGAGGTAGGAGCCCTCCTCCGCGCGCAGGTACGAGGCGCTCTGCGCGGAACCGTCGGCCGCGGCGAAGGTCCCGTCCTCGATCTGGTCCGTGGTGTAGGGATCGGCCCAGTTCGCGTCGAGCGCGAGCGCGTTCACCAGGTAGAGCTGGGCGTGGACGGGAATCTGGTCGAGGACGTCGGTGACCATTGCGTCGGTCTCCTCGCTCACCCAGTCGTTGATCTGCCGGACGGTGGCGTCGTCGAAGGGTGCCTGGTAGACGTCCGCGCCCAGCGTGTCGGCGTTCTTCTGCAGGAACTCCCGCTCGACCTCGTAGCCCTCGCGGACCCAGACGGAGTTGGCCAGGCGCAGCTGGTCGCCGACAGACGTGGCGAGCGCGCCCAGGCTGGCCCCAAGCGCGTCCGCCGGGCCTCCGAGCACCTCCTCCATCTGAGAGAGCGTGGTCCCGGCGGCCCCGTTGGCAGCGAGCGTGAGGGCCATCTGGGCCGAGAGGGGGGAGACGAGCAGGTTGCTCGCGCCGTCGTCGGACGCGCAGGCGAGGGCGAGGCCAAAGCCGCAGAGCGCACCGACGCTGGTCGCCACCTGCGCGGGGCCCGCGGAGTCGTCCGCGGCGCGCGTGACGCCGGCCATGAGGTCGGCCGCCTCCGTCGCGTCGTCTCGCGGCTCCTCGCAGCCCGCGGTCGCAAGCGAGGCCGTCGCGAGCGCCATCGCCGCTAGGAAGTCTCTTCTTCTCATGGTCACTGCCCTTCTCGTCTCGGTTTTCTCCATGGTAGGGGAGAAGGCACGGTCCCCTGGCGTAAAATTGGCGAGGAGGCATCGGAGCGCCCCCGGCTCGCGCGCCTCGTTCGAGCACGTCATGTGTGCTTTCCGCGCGCCTCTCGCCCGTGTGCTACACTTCATCGGTCAATACCCCGTACCTGGAGGCCCGCCACCACCTGACGGCCATCCCAGTTCGGGGCGAATCTCTGTGAAAGGTGGTTCTACCATGGCAGTCACCAAGGAGCGCAAGGCCGAGCTCATGGCCCAGTACGGCAAGGCCGAGGGGGACTCCGGCTCGGCCGAGGTTCAGGTCGCCCTGCTCACCGAGCGCATCAGGGGCCTCACCGAGCACATGAAGTCCCACCCCAAGGACTTCCACACCCGTCGCGGCCTCCTCATGCTGGTCGGCAAGCGTCGTCGCCTGCTCTCCTACATCAAGCGCAACGACATCGAGGCGTACCGCGCGCTCATCAAGAGCCTCGGCATCCGCGACAACATCCAGTAAACGGGTCATTCGGAGGGCGCCTGCGGGCGCCCTTCTGTTGTGCGCCCGAGACAAGCGAGGGCGCGCCGCGGGCATCCGCCCGCAGACGGCCCGCCTGCAATGGGGCAGGCGGAGATAAGGGAAAACAAATGGCAAAGGTTACACACGAGTTCGACCTCTACGGAAAGCGCTACGCCCTGGAGACTGGCGAGCTGGCCAAGCAGGCCACCGGGGCGGTCCTCGTCAGGAGCGGCGACTCCACCGTCCTGCTCACTGCGGTGGTCTCCAAGGAGCGCAAGGACTACGACTTCTTCCCGCTCACGGTCGACTTCATCGAGAAGATGTACGCCGTGGGGCGCATCCCCGGCGGCTACCTCAAGCGCGAGGCGCGCCCGTCCGAGAAGGCCACCCTCACGGCCCGCATGATCGACCGCCCGCTGCGCCCGAGCTTCCCGGCCGGGTTCAGAAACGAGGTTCAGGTCGTGGCCACCACCCTCGTGGCCGACCAGGTCAACCCGGTCGACACCATCTGCGTCATGGCCGCCTCTGCGGCGCTCACCGTGGGAGGGGTGCCCTTCGAGGGACCGCTCGCCTGCGTGCGCATCGGCCGTGACCGCGACACCCGCGAGTTCATCGTGAACCCGACCTACGAGGAGCGCGACCACTCCGACCTCGACCTCGAGCTCGGCGGCTCGGCCAGCTTCATCTCCATGCTCGAGGCCGGTGCCGACGAGATCTCCGAGGATGACATGCTCGCCGCCATGTCCTTCGGCCAGGAGGCCATCGCGGCCTTCTGCGAGCAGGAGAAGGCTTTCTTCGCCAAGGTCGAGGCGGCCAACGGCCCCATCCAGCAGCGCTCCTACGTCCTCGACGAGCCCACGCCTGAGCTCCACGACCGCGTCTTCGCCCACTACGCCGAGATGGAGGCCGCCCTCAAGGACGCCGACAAGCTCAGCCGCATCTCCAAGGTCGAGGCCCTGAAGGACGCTATCAAGGCCGAGTTCACCGAGGACGAGCAGGCTCGCTGGAGCCGTGCCATTCCCGTGGAGCTCAAGGCCCTCGAGAAGCACGCGATGCGCCTCATGGTCGTCCAGACCGGCGAGCGCGTGGACGGGCGTGCGAACGACGAGGTGCGCCCCCTCATGGTCAAGCCCGACTACCTGCCGCGCGTCCACGGCTCTGGCCTGTTCCAGCGCGGCCAGACCCAGGTCTTGTCGGTGGCCACCCTCGGCATGCTCAATGAGTGGCAGCGCCTGGACACCATCGAGCCCGTCGACGGCAAGCGCTACATCCACCACTACAACTTCCCGCCGTACTGCACCGGCGAGACCGGCCGCATGGGCACGCCCAAGCGCCGCGAGATCGGCCACGGCAACCTCGCCGAGCGCGCCCTTCTCCCGGTGATTCCCTCGGCCGACGACTTCCCCTACACGATTCGCGTGGTCTCCGAGGTCATGGAGTCCAACGGCTCCTCCTCGATGGCATCGACCTGCGGTTCCACGCTCGCTCTCATGGACGCTGGCGTGCCCCTCGAGAGGCCCGTCTCCGGCGTGGCTATGGGCCTCATCCAGGAGGAGGGCAAGACTGTCGTCCTGACCGACATCCAGGGCCTCGAGGACTTCCTCGGCGACATGGACTTCAAGGTTACCGGCACCACCAGGGGCATCACGGCCATGCAGATGGACAACAAGGCCACCGGCCTCACGCCCGAGATCTTCCGCCGCGCGCTCGCCCAGGCGCACGAGGGCCGCATGTTCATCCTCGACGCCATGCTCGATCAGATCTCCGCGCCGCGCGAGAGCCCCAAGGAGTGCGCGCCCCAGATTATCAGCCTGCAGATCCCCACGGACAAGATTCGCGACGTCATCGGAAGCGGCGGCAAGGTCATCCGCGGCATCCAGGAGGACACGGGCGCCACGATCGACATCCAGGAGGACGGCAGCGTCTTCATCGCCGGCGTCGGCGGCGCGGGCGAGGCCGCGGCCGAGCGCATCAAGGCCATCGTCAAGGTCCCCGAGGTGGGCGAGGAGTACGCCGGCCGCGTCGTGGGCATCCAGCCCTTCGGCGCCTTCGTCGAGCTCCTGCCCGGCAAGGACGGCCTGCTCCACATCAGCCGCGTCGCCAAGGGCCGCGTGGACAAAGTCGAGGACGTCCTTAACATCGGCGACGAGGTGCGCGTCCGCGTCCTCGAGGTCGACGAGAAGGGCAAGATCTCGCTCGACCGCATCGACAAGCCTGATGCCCCCGCGGGCTCCGGCCACGGCAGCGACCACGGCAACGGCGCGAGCCACGCCGGCGAGGGCGAGCGTCCCCGCCGCGAGCATCGCGCGCACCGTCGCCCGGGCGACCGAGGTGAGTCCGGCTCGAACGGCAACGGTGGCGAGAGGCGTCAGCCGCGCCGTCACCACGACGCGTAGGACGCGCATCGCGCAGCGACGCTGACAGGCGGGGCCGGGTTTCCTCAGGGGCCCGGCCCCGCCCTCTTTGCGTGCGACGGGGCGAGGGAGCGTTGAGCGCGGCAGGCGGCAGGATTTCATGAGGGGGTCTCGTGGAAGGCCCCGCGCGCGGGCGCGTCTCGTCTACAATAGAAAAACATGCGCTCAGGCGCTTCGTCTCGCAAGGATACGGGGGCGGGTCAGCTCCGCCTTCCGTCTTATAGCTCTGACCACACGCTCCACGAAAGGAACCATACCGCAATGCCCAAGAAAGACACCGCGCTCAGGATCATCCCGCTGGGAGGCCTGGACGGCATAGGAAAGAACATGACCGCCTTCGAGTACGGAGACGACATGGTCCTCGTCGACGCCGGCCTCATGTTCCCCGACGACGACCAGCCCGGCATCGACCTCATCCTGCCCGACTACACCTACGTCCTCGAGAACGAGGACAAGCTTCGCGGCATCATCATCACGCACGGTCACGAGGACCACATCGGCGCCCTGCCGTACCTGCTCGCCGACCTCACCCGTAAGGTCCCCATCTTCTCGAGCAAGCTCACTCTCGGCATGATCGAGGGCAAGCTCTCCGAGTTCCCGAGCGTCAAGGCGCCCAAGTACCGCGAGGTCACCGACGGCTCCACGATCACCCTCGGGGCCTTCACCATCTCCCTGTTCAGGATGACCCACTCGATCCCGGCCGCGCTCGGCGTGTTCATGTCCACGCCCGCCGGCACCGTCCTGCACACGGGCGACTTCAAGCTCGACCAGACGCCGATCGACGGGCAGCAGCCCAACTACCACGCCATCAACCAGTTCGGCGCGCAGGGGGTCGACCTCCTGCTCTCCGACTCGACCAACGCCACCAGGCCCGGCTTCACGCCGTCCGAGTCCGCCGTGGGCCCGGCCCTGCGTCACATCATCAAGAACGCGCCCGGCCGTGTCTTCGTGGCCTCCTTCTCGAGCCACATCCACCGCCTGCAGCAGATCTGCGACGCGAGCGTGGCCGTGGGCCGCAAGGTCGTCGTCACGGGCCGCTCCATGCTCACCAACACCAAGGTGGCCCGCGAGCTCGGCTACCTCAACATCGCCGACGACGACATCGTCGACGCCTACGACATCGACCGCGTCCCCGACGAGAAGATCGTCGTCATGTGCACGGGGTCTCAGGGCGAACCCCTCTCGGCGCTCGCGCGCATGGCCAACGGCGAGCACAAGTCCCTCTCGATCCACGAGTCCGACACCGTGATCATCTCGGCCACGCCCGTCCCGGGCAACGAGAAGAGCGTCCAGGCGATCGTGAACGCGCTCTCCAAGATCGGCTGCGACATCTACGACAAGAACCGCGCCCTGGTGCACGTCTCGGGCCACGGCTCCTCCGAGGAGCTCAAGCTCATGCTCGCCATGGCGCAGCCGCGCTACTTCATGCCGGTCCACGGCGAGGCCCAGCACCTGCGTGCCCACGCCGCCCTGGGGCGCGCGTCCGGCATCCCCGAGGACCGCATCTTCATCCTCGACAACGGCGACTCGCTCGAGATGGTCAAGCACAAGGTCCGTCGCGGCCACGCCGTGGAGTCGGGCGTCGTCTACGTGGACGGCGGCACCGTCACCGAGGCCAACCCCGTGGTCCTGCGCGACCGCGACAAGCTCGCCCAGGACGGCGTGGTCACCTGCACGGTCGTGCTCTCCAAGCGCGGCCGCTCGGCCACGGTGGAGATTGCCAGCCGCGGCGTCGCGGCCTCGACCGACGAGATGCTCGCCGCCGAGGGCCAGAGGCTCGTGCGCGCCCAGGTCGACAAGCTCGTGGGCTCCGGCGCTGCCAACGTCGACGCGCTCAGGCGCGGCGTGCGCAACTCCCTGTCCAACCAGCTCTGGAGCAAGACGCACGCCCGCCCGATGATTATCCCGGTCGTGATGGAGGTCTAGATGCCTTCCAAGCGCACCGCACAGGCAGCACAGGGGCGCGCGCGCAACAAGGCGCGCGGCGGCGGGTCCAAGGGCTCGGCCGCCGCGCGCACGCGCACGCTCACCCCGATGCAGAGCGACATCCTCGGCGTGACCCTGGCCGTCGTGGCCGTGGCCCTGCTCGTCTCGCTCGTGGCGCCCTCGTCGGCGCCCCTGACGAGCGCGGTCCACGACGCCCTTGCGCTGTCCTTCGGCGCCGCGGCCCTGCTCGTGCCCCTCGCGCTGTTCGCCTTTGCGATGACGTTCTTCCTGGGTGACGAGAAGGGCGTCTCGGGCCGCATCGCCCTGGGGCTCACCCTCATCGTCTGCGCGGTGCTCGCGCTGCTCTCCTTGAATCTCTCGGGGGCCGTGGCCTCGCCCGCACTCGTCTTCACACCCGCGGCGGCAGCCCTCGCGGGCGGCTACGTGGGCGGTGCCATCGCCTGGGCCCTGCTCGAGGCCGTGGGGCAGCTCGTGGGCAACGTGCTTCTCGTGGGCGTGATCGTGGCCGGCGTCGTGATCTGCGGCTTCTCCATCTCGGGGGCCGTGGCCTCCGCGCGCGCGCGGATCTCCCACGTAGCCTCAGCGCGCCACGAGCGTGCCGAGGAGCGCCGCTCCCAGGCCATCATCGACGCCGCGGCGGACGAGGACACGCCCCTCGCCCCCGGACAGACCGTCGCCGCGCGCCCGCAGGGCTCCCTGTTCGACGAGGCGGGCGAGGGTGCCACGACCTTCATCGGCGACCGCAAGACGACGGTGCTCAGGCGCGGCCGCGCCAAGCTCCTGTCCCAGGACGACGCCCCCGCCGCCGACGAGGCCCCCACGACGCTGCTCGACGTGGGCGAGCCCATCGCGGACGGGGGCAAGGGCGACGCGGGCAGCCTCCCGGCGTTTCTGCGCGGGGGCGCCGCAAAGGCGGGGGGGGATGACAGCGCCCCCAAGACGCGCAAGGCCCCCAAGTCCTCCAAGGCGGCCGTCATCGAGCCGCCGCACGAGGTCTCGCGCCCCGGCGACGCCGACGAGTCCTACGAGCTGCCGCCCCTCTCGATCCTGCGCAAGAACGCGGAGTTCAAGGGCTCCTACGCCGACGACGCGGAGCTCCGCCGAACCGCGGAGAAGCTCCAGGGCACCCTCGAGGAGTTCGGGCTCACCTCCCGGGTCGAGGGCTGGATCGCCGGCCCCTCGGTCACCACGTTCAAGATCTCGATGGGTGAGGGCGAGCGCGTGAGCAAGATCGTCAACCTCGAGGACGACATCGCCCTGTCCCTAGCCGCCAAGTCGGTTCGCATCTTTGCCCCCATCCCCGGCACCTCTCTCGTGGGCATCGAGATCCCCAACGAGAAGCCCCAGCCGGTCTTTCTCTCCGACGTGCTCCCATACGCCAAGGGAGGGCCCCTCGACTGCGCCTTCGGCCGCGACTCCGAGGGAAGGCCGATCGTCGTCGACCTCGCGGGCCTGCCGCACCTGCTCGTCGCTGGCACCACGGGCTCGGGCAAGTCGGTCCTGCTCAACGCCATCATCATGTCGATCCTCATGCGCGCCACCCCCGATCAGGTGCGCCTGATCATGGTCGACCCCAAGCGCGTCGAGTTCACGGGCTACGCGGGCCTGCCCCACCTCTACGTGCCCGTCGTCACGGAGCCCCGCCAGGCCGCGAGCGCCCTGCAGTGGGGCGTGACCGAGATGGAGCGCCGCCTTAAGGTCTTCGAGCACTACAAGGTCCGCGACATCAAGACCTACAACGGCAACGTCGACGGCGACAAGTACGTCGAGATGGAGAACCCGCCTGCGCACATGCCGTACTTCGTCATCGTGATCGACGAGCTCGCGGACCTCATGATGGTGGCCGGCAAGGACGTCGAGTCCTCGATCGTGCGCATTGCCCAGCTGGGCCGCGCCGCCGGCATCCACCTGATCGTGGCCACCCAGCGCCCCTCGGCCGACGTGGTCACGGGCCTCATCCGCGCCAACATCGACAACCGCGTGGCCCTCTCGGTCGACAACTCGATCAACTCTCGCATCATCCTCGACCAGAAGGGCGCCGAGCAGCTCTTGGGCAGGGGGGACATGCTCGTCAAGCTTCGCGGCAAGAAGCCCCGTCGCGCCCAGGGCTGCTGGGTCTCCGACGAGGAGATCGAGCAGACCGTCGCGTTCGTGCGCGACCAGGTCACGGCCGACTACCACGAGGACATCCTCACCGCCGTGGTCCCCAACGCCCCCGGGGCGAGCGAGCCAGGGGCCCCCAAGGACGACGACCCACTCGTCTGGGAGGCGGCCCACATCGTCGTGGACTCCCAGCTCGGCTCCACCTCGGGGCTGCAGCGCGCGCTGTCGGTGGGCTACGCGCGGGCGGGAAGGATCATGGACATGCTCGAGGCGAAGGGCGTGGTGGGGCCCGCCAACGGCTCCAAGCCGCGTGACGTCCTCATGGACAAGGACGGCCTCGAGGACCTGAGGGTCGCCGAGGAAGCCTATAGGGAGGTGCAGTGAGCATGGCGCGCTCGCGCTTCAGCGAGATGCTGCTCGCCCGTCGCCACGAGCTCGGGCTCACCGTCTCCCAGGCCTCCAAGATCTTGAAGCTGCGCGAGGACGTCCTCGTGGCCTTCGAGGAGGGCGACTACGAGCACATGCCCCAGAGCGGCTACGCCCAGGGCATGCTCTCGAGCTACGCCCGCTACCTCGGGCTCAACGCGCGCGAGGTCGTAGACCTCTTCCAGGAGGAGCTCTACGAGCACCACACGGGCACCTCCTCGCACGAGCTGCGCCGGCGCACGCGCGAGACCCAGGCGGGCCGGGGCATCTCCGGCTACGACATCGTGAACGAGGAGGGCTCGCGCCCCAAGGCCTACGTTGAGTATCGGCCCCTGCTGCCCACTGCGGGGGGACCCGCCGGCGACATGGGGGACTTCGCGACGACGGCTCCCGCGCGCCCGCGCACCTCGGTGCCGCTCGCGGGCTCACGGGGCGCCGGCGCGCCCGTCCGCCGCATCTACCAGGAGGGCGCCTCCGCGCCGCGCCCCTACAACGGGGCCGACCCCTCGCAGCGCAGCGCCCCCAGCACGGCCCGCCGGCGCGCGGGGACCCAGCGGCGTCGCGCGGACGCTCAGACGGGCCGCCGCCCTCGCGAGGGTCGTGACCTCGACGAGACTGCGCGCTCTGCGCGCTCCTATCGCCGCGACGACGTGAGCACGAGGCGGGTCTTGCCGAGCGAGTACACCGACGACATGCGCTACGACGACCCCGCGAACCCCTACGCGCCGGCCTCGACGATCTCGGGCAGGCGCTCGTCTCGCAACATCGCCCAGGTCGAGCGGCCCAACGTCCGTCGCAGGGGCGCCCCTTCCGGACGCGGGGGCACCTCGGCGCGTCGCGGTCGACGCCCGGCGCGCCCCCGGGGACCCCTGGGGTCCGTGCGGTGGTTCCTCTCGGACTCCCGCCGCGCCCTGGCCCTGATCATCGTGCTGCTCACCGCGGTGCTCACGGCCATCCTGGTCCTCTCGGTGGGCGCGTGCGTGAGCGCGAAGAACCAGGGGGCCACGAGCGGGCAGAACGTCGCGGTGAACAGCGTCGACCAGGACGCGTCGACGACGGATGCAACCTCGACCGACGACGCGTCGACGACGGACGCGACCTCGACCGACGCCGCCGACGAGGCCGCGACGACGGATGCCTCGGACAGCGCCACCTCGACGCCCACCGAGACGGTCGTCGATGTCACGGTGGCCGACGGGAGCTTCTCGTGGCTCGAGATCACCTGCGACGGCACGAGCGAGATCGCCGACAGTGTGACCGGCCCGTGGAGTGCCAGCTACACGGTCTACGACTCGATCACCGTGCAGACGGGCACCCCCGGCTCCGTGACGGTCACCGTGAACGGGGAGCCCCAGGAGTTCAACTCCAAGGCCTCGGGCATCGGGTCGCTCACGATCAAGGGGACCCCCAAGGCCGAGGACGCTACGACGACCGGCGACTCCACGGACGCCACCACGGGGGCCTCGCCGACCTCGGCGGGCACGAGCTCCACTGCGGCGGCCTCCTCGTCCACGGCCGCGACGCAAACGACCGCGCGCACCACGCAGTAGGCGAAAAAGGCCCTCATCATCCGGTCTGGCTGGGCGCGACGCGCCCGAAGGGAGCAAGCATGGCAAAGGAAGCGAGCTTCGACATCGTGTCCGTCGTGGACATGCAGGAGGTCGACAACGCCTACCAGCAGGCGTCGCGGGAGCTCACGCAGCGCTACGACCTCAAGCAGACGGGCGCCACGCTCGAGCTCGCCCGCGCGGACGGCGCCTTCAAGATCGTGGCACCCTCGGAGTTCGTGGCCTCCCAGGTGCGCGACGTACTCGCGAGCAAGCTCACCCGCCGCGGGATCGACCTCGCCGCCGTGCGCTGGGACGAGCCCGCGCCGGCCGGCAACATGACGGTGCGCCAGGCGGGTGCGCTCGTCCAGGGGATCGGCCAGGACACGGCCAGGCAAATCGCCAAGGACGTCCGCGACCTCAAGGTCAAGGCCAAGGTCACCGTCGAGAAGGACAAGTTGCGCGTGAGCTCCGCCTCGCGCGACGTCCTCCAGTCCGTCATCGCACACGTCAAGGAGCACGACTATGGCCAGCCGCTGCAGTTCGTCAACTATCGCTAGTGCGGGCGCCCCGCGCGTCCTGTTCGTCACGCTCGGCTGCGCCAAGAACGAGGTCGACACCGACCGCATGCGCGCACGCCTTCTGCGCGCGGGCTTCTCGGCGGCCGAGGACGCGCCCGATGCCGATGTCGCCATCGTGAACACCTGCTCGTTTCTGGCGTCGGCGACCCAGGAGTCCGTGGAGGTCACCCTCGAGCTCGCCGAGGCCAGCTCCGAGGGGGTCAGGTCGCGGCCGATCGTGATGTGCGGCTGCGTGCCGTCGCGCTACGGCGACGACCTGCCCTCCGAGCTGCCCGAGGTCAGCGCCTTCGTACGCGCCGAGGACGAGGACGGCATCGTGGGCGTGGTGAGCTCGGTCCTGGGGCTCGAGGACGTCATCGTGGCGCCGCAGGACGAGGGGGTGCTGCGCACCGTCGAGGGGGCGAGCGCCTTCGTCAAGATCTCCGAGGGCTGCGACCGCTTCTGCACCTTCTGCGCAATCCCCTACATCCGCGGCCGCTACCGCTCGCGCGCCGCCGAGGACGTCGTTGGCGAGGTGCGCTCGCTCATGGAGGGCGGCGTCCGCGAGGTCGTGCTCATCGGGCAGGACACCGGCGTCTGGGGCCGCGACCTCGAGGGGGACCAGACCCTCGCTGGACTCCTGCGCCGGGTCGCGCGGGCCGTCCGCCCGTACGGGGGCTGGATCCGCGTCCTGTACCTGCAGCCCGAGGGGATGACCGACGAGCTCATCGCCACGATCCGCGACGTCGACGAGGTCCTGCCCTACATCGACATCCCCATCCAGCACTGCTCGGCGCGCGTGCTCTCCTCCATGGGGCGCTCGGGCTCGCCCGAGGAGCTGCGGGCCCTGTTCGCGCGCCTGCGCAAGGAGATCCCGGGCATGGTGCTGCGCACGACCGGCATGGCGGGCTTTCCCGGCGAGACGGACGAGGAGGCGGCCGAGCTCTACGACTTCATCCAGGAGGAGGAGTTCGACTACACCTCCGTCTTCTCCTACTCGCAGGAGGAGGGCACCCGCGCGGCGGCCATGGGCGACCAGGTGGACGAGGGGGTCAAGCTCGAGCGCACCCAGCGACTTGTGGACCTCACCGAGCAGCTCGGCTTCTCCGCGACGTCGTCGCACGTGGGCGAGCGCGTGCGCGTGATCGTCGACGGGGTCGAGGAGGGCGCGGACGGCCCCGAGCTCATCGGCCACGCGTGGTTCCAGGCGCCCGACTCGGACGGCGCGGTGCACCTCGCGGCCGGCGAGGCTGCCGTGGGCGACGTCGTGGAGGTCGACCTCGTGGACTCCTTCTGCTACGAGCTCATAGGCGAGCTCGCGGGGGGCGAGGCGTAGCATGGCGCGAAGAGGAGGCATCTGGACGGCGGCCAACGTCGTCACCTGCGTGCGCGTAGCGCTCATCCCGCTGTTCATGGTCCTCGCCACGGCCGCGCGCGCGGACGCCGGGACGTCGTCCGACCCTGTCCTGGCCGCCGCGTCCTTCGCGCTCTACGTCGCGCTCGCCCTCACCGACAAGCTCGACGGTCACCTCGCGCGCTCGCGCGGGGAGGTGACCGACTTCGGCAAGTTCCTCGACCCCATCGCCGACAAGCTCCTGGTCTTCTCGGCCCTGCTCCTCCTGCTCGAGCAGCAGCTCGTGGGCGTGTGGGCGGTCTTCGCGATCCTCGCGCGCGAGTTTTTGGTGAGCGCCCTGCGCATGCTCGCCGGCGTCCAGGGCGAGGTCATCGCCGCCGGCAACCTGGGCAAGGCCAAGACGGCGGTCACGCTGGTGTCGATCTCGTGCTACTACGCGACGCTCCTGTCCGCGTCGCTGCTCCTGGGGACCCCCACGACGTGGCTCCTGGGTGCCGCGGACGCGCTTATGATCGTCGCGGTCGCGCTCACCGTGGCCTCGGGCGTCCAGTACTTCTGGAACGCCCGTCACGTCGTCTTCAGGGCGTAGGGAGAAGCAAATGGCCGAGAAGACCCTTCTGGCGGAAGACCCGGAGCTCTTTGACGCGTGCGCCGGGCTCGTGCGGCGCGCGGCGGCCGCACGCGTCACCCTGGGCTGCGCGGAGTCGTGCACGGGAGGGCTCGTGGCGGGGTGCCTCACGGCCGTACCCGGCTCGTCGGCCGTGGTCAGGGGCGGCGTCGTGAGCTACGCGATCGAGGTCAAGCGCCACCTTCTGGGCGTCTGCGACGAGGTCCTCGACGCGCCCGGCGTGGGGGCCGTCTCCCCTGAGTGCGCCGCCCAGATGGCAGAGGGGGCCCGGGGCGCCCTCGGCTGCGACGTGGCCGTCTCGATCACGGGCATCGCCGGACCCGGCGGCGCCGAGCCCGGCAAGCCCGTGGGGACCGTCTGGATGGGCCTGGCCACGCCGGTCGGCACGCGGACGTTCCCCCACCTGTTCTCCGGCGACCGCGCCGAGGTGCGCCATGCGGCCGTGGCCCGCGCCGTCGAGCTCCTCTGTGGAGGTGTCGTGGAGGCTTCGCGCCTCGGGTGAGCGCCGGTGCTCGCGCGTCCCTTTCGTCTCGCGACCCTGGCGCTGGCATGCGGCGGCCCGTGTCAGAGGACCTCGCGCGGCGCGTCAGGCACCGGGAAGACCCGGGTCAGCGTCGTGCAGGCCCCGTGCGCTAAGCTTCCCTCACGAACGTTGACATAGAACGGTTGTTCGTATATCATCACTTCGAGACGAGCAAAAGGGAGAAGCAATGGCCAAGACCAAGGGCACCACCAAGGAGATTCGCGAGCGCACCACCGGCGATGCGCGCGACAAGGTCATAGAGGCTACCACCTCGGAGATAGAGAAGAAGTTCGGCAAGGGCTCGATCATGCGCTTCGGCGACGACGGACCCAACTACGAGATCGAGGCCATCCCCACGGGCTCCATCGCGCTCGACGCCGCGCTCGGCATAGGGGGGGTCCCGCGCGGCCGCATCGTGGAGATCTACGGGCCCGAGTCCTCGGGCAAGACCACGCTCTCCCTCGAGATCCTCGCCGAGGCCCAGGCCCTCGGCGGCGTCGTGGCCTTCATCGACGCCGAGCACGCCCTCGACCCGGGCTACGCGGCGCGCATCGGCGTGGACATAGACGAGGTCCTCATCTCCCAGCCGGACACCGGCGAGCAGGCGCTCGAGATTTGCGACATGCTCGTGCGCTCCAGCGCCATCGACGTCGTGGTCGTGGACTCCGTCGCCGCGCTCACGCCGCGCGCCGAGCTCGAGGGGGAGATCGGCGACTCCACGGTGGGCCTGCAGGCCCGCCTCATGAGCCAGGCCCTGCGCAAGCTCGCCGGCTCGCTCTCCAAGTCCAACACCACCTGCATCTTCATCAACCAGCTGCGCGAGAAGATCGGCGTGATGTTCGGCAACCCCGAGACCACCCCGGGAGGCCGCGCCCTCAAGTTCTTCTCCTCGGTGCGCATGGACATCCGCCGCATCGACTCCATCAAGGTCGACGGAGAAATCGTGGGCAACCGCGTGCGCGTGAAGGTCGTCAAGAACAAGGTGGCGCCCCCGTTCAAGAAGGCGGAGTTCGACATCATGTACGGCCAGGGAATCTCCAAGGAGGGCTCGATCCTGGACATGGCCGTCGAGTACGAGATCGTGAGCAAGTCGGGCTCCTGGTTCACCTACGAGTCCGAGCGCCTCGGCCAGGGCCGCGAGGCGGCCAAGGACTTCCTCGCTTCCAACCCCGAGCTCAGAGACGAGATCGACCACAAGGTGCGCGTGGCCTGCGGCCTCGAGCTGGGCGACGAGCGCGTGGGGGAGGTCGTGGACCCCGGGGCCGCCGACGATGGCACCAACGCCGGGGACGAGCGGTAGGTGAGCGCCTCTCTCACGTCCTGGGAGGTCGTGCTCCCCGAGCGCGGCGCGCAGGGGCTCGCTCGCAGGCGTCCCCGGGCCCTGGTGCGGATGAGCTCCGCGACGGGCGGCGACGAGGAGCTCTCGGTTCCCGTCGCGGTGGGAAGGCGCCTCTCAGCTGCCCAGCGCTCGGGCGAGGCCGCCCCCGGCTCGCGCGCCGAACTCGTCTACCTCGTGGGCCAGCTCTCCCGCTCCTGCGGCCGGGCCCGCGTCGAGGACCTCGTGGGACGGCGCGACTACGCCGAGCAGGAGCTCGCGCAGAAGCTCGCTCAGGACGGCTACGCGAGCGTTACCGTCGAGGCGCTCGTCGACCGGGCGCGGGAGTGCGGCCTGGTCGACGATGCTCGCTTCGCCGGTGCCTTCGTGCGCTCCAAGGTCCTCGCCGGGTGGGGGAGGGCCAAGATCTCCCGCGAGCTCGAGCTCCGGGGCATCTCGGTCGACGAGGTCGAGGGATGGCCCGACGAGTTCTTCAGCGAGGCGGACGAGCGCTCCCGCGCCCTCGGGCTCGCCCGCCGGCACAGGCTCACGGGCAAGAACGACTACCAGAAGCTCGTGCGCTTCCTGTGCGGCAGGGGCTTCGCCCTGGGGATGTCCTGCGACGTTGCCCGCGAGGTCCTCGACGACGCCCGCTAGGCCGTCCTCGGCCACCTGCGCATTTGACATAACGTCGGCGCGGCCATAGGATTGAGAGGCTATTGGAGCGCATTCTCACGCTGGCGAGCCAGCTGATGTCTTTCTTCTCTGAGCACCATGGTTAGCCGCCTTGCCCCGGACGGGACGGGTGCCTGGCACGGCTGCGCCTCCGATGGCGGGTTCCATGGCGTCTTGCCATGGTCTCCTGAACCAATCGTATGAGACACGCACGTCATCTGAGGAGCACACATGGAAATCATCATCGGCCTCGTCTGCCTTGTGGTGGGCGCGGCAGCCGTCTACTTCGTCCTCTCCGGGAGCAGCAACTCCAAGATCAAGGCCGCCGAGTCGCAGGTCGCCTCGGCGCACACCGAGGCCGAGCGCATAGCCTCCGAGGCCGCGCACCAGGCCGAGCGGGCCAAGAAGGAGGCCCTGCTCGAGGCCAAGGAGGAGATCCTCCAGCTCAAGCAGAACTCTGACAGCGAGGAGAAGAAGCGCAAGGGCGAGCTTCAGGCACTCGAGAACCGCATCATGCAGCGCGAGGAGTCGCTCGACCACAGAAACGACGCCCTCGACCAGAGGGAGCACCAGCTCTCGAGCACCCAGGGCCAGCTCGACCATCGCAAGGGGGAGCTCGACGCGCTGGAGGTCAAGCAGCGCAGCGAGCTCGAGCGCGTCGCCGGGCTCTCGAGCGACGCCGCCCATGACGAGCTTTTGACCCGCGTTCGCGCCGAGTCGGTCCGCGAGGAGGCACAGATCCTGCGCGAGTCCGAGCAGTCCGTCCGCGCCCAGGCCGACAAGACCGCGCGCGAGATCATCTCCACCGCCATCCAGCGCTGCGCCGCTGACCAGGCCGGCGAGATTACCGTCACCACCGTCCACATCCCCTCCGACGACGTTAAGGGCCGTATCATCGGGCGCGAGGGGCGCAACATCCGCACCTTCGAGCAGATCTCCGGCGTCTCCCTCGTGATTGACGACACGCCCGAGACGGTAGTCCTCTCGAGCTTCGACCCGGTGCGCCGTGAGACCGCCCGCGTCGCCCTCGAGAACCTCATCGCCGATGGCCGCATCCACCCGGCCCGCATCGAGGAGCTCTACAAGAAGGCCGAGAGCCTCGTCGCCGAGCGCGTGCGCGAGGCGGGCGAGCAGGCGGCCTTCGATGCGGGCATCCACGACCTGCACCCCGAGCTCATGAAGACCCTGGGCGCCCTGCGCTACCGCACGTCGTTCGGGCAGAACGTCCTGGCGCACTCCGAGCAGGTCTCCGTGCTCTGCGGCATCATGGCCTCCGAGCTGGGCATGGACGAGGTACCGGCCAAGCGCGCCGGCCTTCTGCACGACATCGGCAAGGCCATCGACCACGAGGTCGAGGGCCCCCACGCCGTGATCGGCGCCGACCTCGCGCGGCGCTACGGCGAGCGCCCCGAGATCGTGCACGCCATCGAGGCGCACCACGCCGACGTAGAGCCCAACACGGTCCTCGACGTCCTGGTCCAGGCCGCTGACGCCATCTCCGCGGCGCGTCCGGGCGCTCGCCGCGAGTCCGCGGAGAACTACATCAAGCGCCTCGAGAAGCTCGAGGAGATCTCCAACGCCCACGAGGGCGTCGAGCGCACCTACGCGATGCAGGCCGGCCGGGAGCTCCACGTCATGGTCGAGCCGGAGAGGATCTCCGACGCCCAGGCCACGGTCCTCGCCCATGACATCGCCAAGCAGATCGAGGACGAGATGCAGTATCCCGGCCAGGTCCGCGTCGTGGTCATCCGCGAGTCGCGCGCCGTCGACGTCGCCAAGTAGCGCATGGCTGAGCCCGCCTCAGACCTCGTGAGCTTCGTCTCCTCGATGGGAGGGGAGCGCTCCCTTCGCGTCGAGGAGAGCCTCGGGGAGGGCTACGTGCGCCTGCGCGTCGCCGAGGCCGAGCGTCGGCAGGCGAAGCACGACATCCGCTGCGTCGAGGACATGGTCATCGAGCTTCTGCGCAATGCCCGCGACGCGGGCGCGCGCCACATCTACGTGGCGACGGCGCGCGAGGGGGGCCTGCGCACCACCACGATGCTGGACGACGGCTCCGGTATCCCCTCGGACATGCAGGAGCGCGTGTTCGAGGCGCGCGTGACCTCCAAGCTGGAGAGCGTCCACATGGATCGCTGGGGCGTCCACGGGCGGGGCATGGCCCTCTTCTCCGTGCGCGAGAACGCGGTCTCGGCTGAGGTGATCTCCTCGGGCGAGGGCAAGGGCTCCTCGATTCGCGTGGTCACGGACGTCGCGGAGCTTCCCGAGCGAGCCGACCAGTCCAGCTGGCCCAGCCTGGGGACCGATGACGAGGGCGCGCAGAGCTGCGTCCGCGGCCCGCACAACATCGTGCGCACCTGCTGCGAGTTCGCCCTTGAGGAGCGGGGGTCCTGCGAGGTCTACCTGGGCTCGCCCGCCGAGGTCGCGGCCACGGCTCGCGCGCGCACGACGCCCTCGGTCGATGGCTCCGACCTGCTCTTCATTGACTCGCTTGCCAGCCTTCCGGTCCTCGAGCGCCTGCGCGCGGCGGCTGACGCGAGCGATCTGCGCGCGCAGGCCGCGGCCCTCGGCCTGGAGATGTCGGAGCGCACCGCGCACCGCATCGTGATCGGCCAGATAAACCCCCTGCGCAGCGTCGTCGCACGTCTGACGCACGCGGGCGGCTCCGCGGCCGGGCAGGACCGTACGGTGGACCTCGCGCGCGACCGTCGCGGCCTCAGGCTCTCGAGCTCCGACGCCCAGGAGTTCTCGCGCGTCATGGAGCGCGACTTCGCCCTTCTCGGCGAGCGCTACTATCTCTCGCTCGCCTCGGACCCCAGGGTCAGGGTCGGGCACCGCAAGATCACGGTAACCTTCGACCTCGAGGAGAAGGACTAGAGGGGCACGCGTCAGGCCACACGCACGGACAGGCGGCTCGCAGGGCCGCAGCAGGAGAGGAACATGGATTTTCTCAAGGTGTCGAGCAAGTCGTCGCCGGCCTCGGTCGCCGGCGCCATCGCCGGCCTCGTCAAGGACGGGGTCGCCGTGAACCTCCAGTGCGTCGGCGCGGGCGCTGTCAACCAGGCGGTGAAGGCCATCGCCATCGCGCGCGGCTTCCTGATTCCCACGGGGGTGGACATCTCCTGCGCGCCCACCTTCTCGGACATCGAGATTGGGGGCGAGACGCGCACGGCGATTCGCATCGCGGTCTACGTGCACCGCCTCGTGCCCCCCGCGGGATCGCCCGCGCAGACGACGGGCGAGATGTCCCCGAAGTTGGTGTCGTGATGGACCGGCCCTCCGCGCTCGTCGGCAAGACCTACTGGGTCAAGACGTTCGGCTGCCAGATGAACCTGCACGATTCCGAGCGCGTCTCGGGGCTGCTCGACGAGTGCGGCTGCATCTCGGTGTCCGACTCCGACGAGGCCGACGTCGTCGTCTTCATGACCTGCTGCGTGCGCGAGAACGCCGACCAGCGCCTCTACGGCCAGGCGTCCGCCATGGTGAGCGCGCCCACGCCCCCCTCGGGCAGGCGTGTCGTGGCCATCGGGGGCTGCATCGCGCAGCGCGACGGCGAGCGCATCCGCGCGCACATCCCGGTGGCCGACGTGGTCTTCGGGACGAGCGCGCTCGCGAGCCTTCCCGACCTTCTCGCCGAGGCCTTCGCAGAGGACGGCCATGAGGTCGAGGTCGACACCATCGAGAAGGGCCGGCCCTTCTCGACCGACCTGCCGAGCCGCCGGGCCCAGAGCTTCCACGCCTGGGTGCCCATCATGACCGGCTGCAACAACTTCTGCAGCTTCTGTATCGTCCCTTACGTGCGCGGCCGCGAGAAGAGCCGCACCATGGAGAGCGTCGTGGCCGAGTGCGAGCGACTCGTGGCGGACGGCGTGCGCGAGGTCACCCTGCTCGGCCAGAACGTCAACTCCTACGGGCGCAGCCTCTACGGGGAGCCGCACTTTGCCGAGCTCCTGAGGCGCGTGGGGGCCACTGGCATCGAGCGCATCCGCTTCACCTCGTCGAACCCCAAGGACCTCTCCGACGAGACGATCCGCGCCATGGCGGAGGTCGATGCCGTGATGCCGCACCTGCACCTCGCCGTGCAGTCCGGCTCCGACCGCGTCCTGCATGCCATGAGGCGCGCCTACACGCGCGAGGAGTACCTCGCCCTCGTGGGGCGCCTCAACGCCGGTGTGGACGGCCTGGCCCTTTCCACCGACGTCATCGTGGGCTTTCCCGGCGAGACCGAGGCCGACTTCGAGGACACGCTCTCCCTCGTGCGCGAGGCCGCGTTCTCCTCGGCCTACACCTTCATCTACTCGCCACGCCCCGGGACCCCGGCGGCCAGGATCGCCGACGACACGCCGCACGAGGTCATACAGGAGCGCTTCGACCGGCTCGCGCAGCAGGTGGCCCTTCAGGCACGCGACGCGAACCAGGCCGACCTCAACGGCGTCGTGAGCGTCCTCGTGGAGGGCGCGTCCAAGAAGGGCGATGACGTGGTCGTGGGCCACAGCGAGAAGAACCAGACGGTCCACCTCCACCTGCCCGCGCACGAGGGCGCGGGCAACCTGGTGGGCAAGATCTGCGACGTGCACGTCGACGAGGCGCGCACGTGGTATCTGCGCGGGACCCTGGTCGGCGACCCCCGATGAGCGCGGCCGGTCCCGTCGTCGCGATCGTCGGGCCCACGGCGTCGGGCAAGAGCGCGCTCGCCCGGCTTGTGGCCGAGCGGCTCCAGACCTCGATCGTCTCCGTCGACGCGATGCAGGTCTACCGCGGGATGGACGTGGGCACCGCCAAGACCCCCGCCTCGGACAGGACCCGCCCCCTGCTCATGGTTGACGTCTGCGACCCCGCCCAGAGCTACTCGGCGCGCCTCTTCCAGAAGGCGGCGCGCTCCTGCGTGGACGACCTGCTTTGTGCCGGGAGGGTGCCGGTGTTGTGCGGGGGGACGGGCCTCTACCTGAACGCGGTCGTCGACGAGATGGCCTTTCCCGCGGGGGAGGTGGGAGACGCTCGGCGCGCCCGCTACGAGGCGCTGGCCGCTGAGCGCGGTCCGGACGCCCTGCACGCCCTTCTCGCCGAGCGCGACCCCGCCAGCGCCGCCCTCATCCACCCTCACAACGTCCGGCGTGTCGTGAGGGCCCTCGAGATGCTCGACGAGGGGGTCTCCTACGCCCGGCACCACGAGGGGCTCCACGAGCGCGCTTCCCACTACGGCACACGCATCTGGGGGCTTACCATGGCCCGCGAGCGCCTCTACGCTCGCATTGACGAGCGCGTCGACCAGATGGTCGCGCACGGCCTCGTCGAGGAGGTCGCCCGGCTCGCCCAGGTGGGCCTCACGGCCGAGAGCACCGCGGGGCAGGCCATCGGCTATAAGGAGGTGCTCGGCGCGCTCGCGGGGAGGTGCACTCTCGACGAGGCGCTCGACCAGGTCAGGCTGAGGTCGCGCCGCTACGCCAAGCGCCAGCTCTCCTGGTTCAGGCGCGACGCCCGCGTGCGCTGGATCGACCTCGACGAGACGGACCTCGAGGGGGCCTGCGCGCTCGTCGTGGGCTCGCTTGCGGAGAAGGAGAACACGCATGGGGCGCTTTAGCCCGATTTCGACCGCACCCGCCCGGGAACGGGCAATCCTGGTGGGCGTCGACCGGGGACACGCGGACTGGTCGGTCGAGGAGTCCCTCGCCGAGCTCGCGCGCCTGGCCCAGACGGACGGTGCCGACGTGGTCATGACCCTGATCCAGCGCCTCGACGCCCCCGTGCCCAAGACGTTCATCGGCAAGGGCAAGGTTGAGGAGCTCTGCTCCTACGCGCGCAACCTCGACGCCAACGTGGTCATCTTCGACGACGAGCTCACCCCCTCCCAGCAGGCCAACCTCGAGAAGATCGTGGGCGAGCCGACCAAGATCATCGACCGCACGGCCCTCATCCTCGACATCTTCGGAGCCCACGCCACCACCCACGAGGGGCGCCTCCAGGTCCAGCTCGCGCAGCTCCAGTACGTCCTGCCCCGCCTGCGCGGCATGTGGAGCCACCTCGTGGGCGAGCAGACCCGCGGCGGCATCGGCAGCCGCTTCGGCCAGGGCGAGAGCCAACTCGAGGTGGACCGCCGGCTCGTGCGCTCCCGCATCTCGACCCTGCGCCGAGAGCTCAATCGCCTCGAGGTGCGCCGCGGCGTGCAGAGCAAGACCCGCTGGGACTCGGGCGTCTGGCGCGTGGCGCTCGTGGGCTACACCAACGCGGGCAAGTCCACGCTGCTCAACCGCCTCACGGGCTCGGACGTCTACGTGCGAGACGAGCTCTTCGCCACGCTCGACCCCACGACGCGCGCCCTGGACCTCGAGGAGGGGCGCAAGGTCACGATCACCGACACGGTCGGCTTCATCCAGAAGCTGCCGACGATGCTCGTGGAGTCCTTCAAGTCGACCCTCGCCGAGGTTAGGGCCGCCGACCTCATCCTGCTCGTGGTCGACGCCTCCGACGAGCGCCTCGAGCTCCAGGTCAAGGCCGTGCGCGGGGTGCTCGAGGGCATCGGCGCGCAGAGCATACGCCGCGTGACTGTGCTCAACAAGTGCGACCTCGTGAGCGAGGAGCGCACGCGAGACCTCCTGCGCGCGCATCCCGGCGCCGTGGCCGCGTCGGCGAGCGAGGGGAAGGGGCTGCGCGACCTGCTCTTCCGCATCGCGCAGGAGGCCTCCGCCGGCGACGTCACGATGACTGTGAGCATCCCATTCGACAAGGGACTCCTCCTCAAGATGGTGCACGAGCGCTGCCAGGTCATTCGCGAGCGCTACGCGCAGGAGGGGCTCGTCGCTACCGTGAAGGCCGACGAGCGCATGGCCCAGACCCTGGCCCCCTACGCCATCGAAGACAAGGGGTAGGGGGCCAGCCTCCGCCCGTGCGGCCGCAAAAGACAGGACTTCTCGACTGACAAGAACCCACGACTTGTTTACCTGCACATACGCGGAACTCTTACGTCGATGTGGCCCCTTTTCAATCTTTGCGGCCGCACGGAGTCGCTCGCGGACACTCCGTCACTGTTCGCGGATGGAGCGGTTCTGCGAGATGCGCCCGCACGATACTGATCGTGAAAAAAGGGGCTGGTGGCATATGTCAAACTTCATAGGCATGTTCATGGGGTGCGTCCTCGTGGGGGTGCTCGGCGTCTGCATGATGGTCACCGCAACCCTTTGTCCCTCCATAGCTACCATCGTGCCACGACCCCTGCGTGCAACCTGCCCAAGCTCGCATGGTGGAGCGGCCTCGGCCCGCTGCTCGTGGGTTTCGGGGGAGTCGTCGTATCCCTGCCCCTGGGTGCCGACGCCGGCGCGCTACCAGCTTGGACGGGCTCCTCGGCGCTTCCGGTGGTGGGCACGGCCATCATAGTCGCCGCGCTCGTGGAGACGGCCGCGGCGATCGTTCGCTACAACGGCACCCTCTTCAGCTAGGTTTCTGCCGCAGGCGCATAAAACCTCAGGCGGCTCTCGCGGAAGCCAGCAATTCGACGAGGCGGGGACGTCGGGGGCTGCTAGCCCAGGAGCTCGCACATGAGCAGGAGCACGGGCTGGTGAATCACGTAGACGGTCAGCGCGCGACGTCCGAGGAAGCTGAGCGGCGAAACGCGCGCCCTCTGCGCCCAGGCAGGATAGCCATGCTGGGCCCAAGAGCCTCCCAGGGCGCATCCGGCGAGATAGAGCATGAGATAGGGGAGAAGCGGATAGTAGTCGCCTGACGCAAAGGCCGGCCCCGGCAGCCCCAGCCAGGAGAGCCAGCCCGAGGCATAGAGTCCCGCGGGAACCGCAGCCTGTGCGGGCCCGAGGCCCACGGTGCCCGAGGCGAGGCCGAGCAGGGCAAAGAACGTTACGAGCAGCACGACCGCTGCGGCGGGCCCTCGTGGGAGCGCGTGGAGTCGACCGAGCGCCCAGGCGACGAGGGTGCAGGCGGACATGCAGTAGATGATGCCGAAGGAGATGGGCGTGTCGACCGCCGCCACGGTCGTGACCGCCCAGATGGCGAGCGCGACGCCCGCGTACTGAAGGCCGCGCCTGAGGTTTGAGCGCGAGAGCGGGCACATGCACCCAGCCACGAACAGGAAGGTCCAGGAGATGCTCGCACGCCACACGTCCTGCAGGGGAGGGGCGAACCAGTCGAGCGGCGCACCCACAAGGAACCTCAGGTCGTAGCAGAGGTGGAAGAGCACCATCGAGACGACCGAGAACCCTCGGACGACGTCGAAGATGCCGATGCGCTGGTGAGCCGCCGTGTGCTCCTTGACGTCTGGCACGATGCCTACGAAATCGAGCGGATAAGCGCCGTGACCTTGCCCAGGATGGTGGGGTTCTCCGCGTAGATGGGGTCCATGTGATCGTTCTCGGGCTGAAGGCGAATGCGGCCCCTCTCGCGATAGAAGGTCTTGACGGTGGCGGAGTCGTCGATGAGGGCGACCACGATCTCGCCGTCGTGGGCGTCTCGCTGCTCCTTGACCACGATATAGTCGCCATTGAAGATTCCCGCGTTGACCATGGACTCCCCGCGCACACGCAGGATGAAGGAGCTGGAGTCCCCCACGATGGAGGTGGGAAGGCTCAGGGTCTCCTCGACGTTCTGCTCGGCGAGGATGGGCATGCCGGCCGCCACGCGTCCGACGAGGGGGAGCGTGATGAGGCCCCGGTCCACGTCCTGGGAGACGCTCGCGACGGAATCGCCGCCCTCGCCCTCCCGCTTATCCACGACCTCTATGGTACGCGGCTTCTTGGAGTCCCTGCGAATGAGGCCCTGCTCCTCGAGGACCTTGAGGTGCATGTGCACGGTCGAGGGGGAGGCGAGGCCGACGGCGGCCCCTATCTCGCGCACCGAGGGCGGGTATCCGTGCTCGCCCGTGTACGAGCGGATGAAGTCGTAGATCGCGAGCTGACGCTTGCCGAGCTTTCCTCTTGCCATGAGTGCCTCCTCTTCGCGTGTCCTCATGATAGACTGTTTTGGCCCGAGAAGCAAACATTTGTTCGTTTATCTCTTGACACGAACAAATGTACTTCCATACTAGGGTACAGGCGTTCTGTTTTTTCATGGGGACTAATTGTTGTCCGGTACCGCCGGTATAAACGTCCCTGTGAGCCGAACGAAAGGGGACCATGATGACCTGCCACACCTCCGGAGCCGCCTGCGTCTGCGACGGCACCTCCGCACTGAGCCCGCGCCCGCGTACCCTTGTTCTTCTCGAGGGGGGCCACGTCCCAGGCAATACTTCTGCCAGGCGCGTGAAGGCCCCGTCGCTGAGCAGACGAGACTCCATGCTCTTTATGCTCGCCGGCTTCGCCGTGATCGGTGCCCTGTGCCTGGCGTCCTTTTTCTCTGACTCGATAATCTCGGCGCGACGTGCGGACGCGCTCTCAGAGCTTCCCTCGCAGACCGTCACGGTACGCACGGGAGACTCCCTCTGGAGGATCGCGGAGCAGCACGGGCGCGAGGGCTACGCCACCGCCGATCTGGTCGCATGGATCGAGGACGCGAACAGCCTCTCCGCGGCCACCATCGTCCCCGGGCAGCAGCTCGTGGTACCCATGGCCTCATAGCGTCCGAGCACTCTTTCCAAAACGTTTCCTCTGGGGACTGCGCGGACGTTATCTGAAGGTTGTGTGATAAATTTTCTAGGTGCTGTTTTCCTAGGAGGTTACATGCGCTGTCCCAAATGCGGTTGCGAGGAGTCGAAGGTCGTCGACTCGCGGCCCTCAGAAAGTAACGATGCCATCCGCCGGCGGCGCGAGTGCACGCGCTGCGGCTTTCGCTTCACCACCTACGAGCGCTGCGAGGAGGTGCCCCTGCTCGTCATCAAGCGCGACGGTCGCAAGGAGCCCTTCGACCGTCAGAAGCTCATGAGGGGCCTCGTCACGGCCACCGTTAAGCGCGACGTCTCCGTCGAGACCCTCACGGCTCTCATAGATGGCATCGAGTCAACCCTGCGCGACGGGGGTACGACCGAGATCTCCTCCGTGGACCTGGGGAGCATGGTGCTCAAGCGGCTCGTCTCGGTGGACAAGGTCGCCTACGTCCGCTTTGCCTCCGTCTACCGCGACTTCAAGGACGTCGACGAGTTCAGCGAGGAGCTGAGGAGCCTGAATGACTGACCACGAGATTCGCCTCCCGATCAAACGCCTCGACCCCACGGTCGAGCTCCCGAGCTATGCCTACGAGGGGGACGCGGGTCTCGACCTGCGCGCCAACGCAGACGTCACGCTCCGTCCCCACGAGCGCGCGCTCATCCCCACGGGCTTGGCCGTCGCCATCCCCGAGGGCTACGCGGGCTTCGTCCAGCCTCGCAGCGGGCTCGCCCTGCGCGAGGGGCTCTCCATGGCCAACACCCCCGGCCTCATCGACGCCCACTATCGCGGGGAGCTCAAGGTCTGCGCCGTCAACCTGGACGACGAGAAGGACATCCACGTCGAGCGCGGGGAACGGATCGCCCAGCTCGTTATCCAGCGGGTCCCCGTCGTGAGTCTCGTCGAGGTCGACGAGCTCGACGAGACGGACCGCGGCGCCGGTGGCTTCGGATCGAGCGGCGTCTAGCCCTCGCTCAGTTCATCCGCCGGCGTCCTTGGGATCCGGCGTGGACATCGCACAACGTAGTGTATGTACGCAACAGAAAGGGATGGGCTTTTACATGGACAAGTTCTTCAAGACACAGGAGAGGGGCTCAAGCGTCGGACAGGAGCTGCGCGCCGGTCTGACGACCTTCCTTGCGATGGCGTACATCATCGCGGTGAACCCGTCTTTGCTGTCTCAGGCTGGGGTTCCCGTGACGGCAGCCGTCACCGCCACCTGCATCGGTGCCGGCGTCATGACCATCTGCATGGGGCTGTTCTCCAACCGACCGCTCGCCTGCGCCTCGGGCATGGGCGTCAACGCGGTCGTGGCCTTCACGTTGACCGCCGTCGCCGGCGGAGACTGGCACGCGGCCAACGCGGTCATCTTCATCGAGGGCGTCGCCATCCTCGTCCTCGTCCTGTGCGGCCTGCGCGGGGCCATCATGGATGCCATCCCCGTGTCCCTGCGCCACGCCATATCGGTGGGCCTGGGCCTGTTCATCGCCATGATCGGGCTCAAGGACGGCGGCATCATCACGGCCAACGACTCCACCATGGTGGCCCTCGGTGACGTCTTCAGCCCCACCTTCCTCGTAGGTCTCATCTCCATCGTCGCGACCGTCGTCGTCTACTCCATGAACGTCAAGGGCGCCCTGCTCATCGCCATCGCCATCGCCGTCGTCGCGGGGATCCCCCTCGGCATCACGCAGGTACCTGCCGGCATCGTGTCCGGCCTCGACTTCTCCTCCGTCGGCGCGCCCTTCCTCCCGGACGAGAGCGGCGTGATGGGCATCGCGAAGGTCGTCACCAACCCGACGCTGCTCATCTTCGCGTTCTCGCTCATGATGTCCGACTTCTTCGACACCATGGGCACCGCCATGGCCGTCGCCAAGCAGGGCGAGTTTTTGACTGACGACGGCAACGTCGAGGACATCAAGCAGATCCTCATCGTCGACTCGGCCGCCGCTGCGGTGGGCGGCCTGATGGGTGCCTCGTCGATCACCACCTTCGTCGAGTCCACCGCCGGTGCCGCCGACGGCGGTCGCACCGGCCTCACCTCCGTCACCACGGGCGTCCTGTTCATCCTCGCGGCGTTCTTTACGCCGATCATCTCGATCGTGAGCTCGGCGGCCACGTGCGGGGCCCTCGTGCTCGTGGGCTTCCTCATGATGAGCGAGGTCGTCGAGATCGACTGGTCCGACCTGCTCCAGGGCTTCCCGGCGTTCATGATCGTCATCGGCGTGCCCATGACCTACTCGATCTCCAACGGCATCGGCTTCGGCTTCATCGCCTACGTCATCGTGGCGGTCGTCACCGGCCAGATCAAGAAGGTCAAGCCGCTCATGTGGGTCGCGACCGCCGCCTTCCTCGTCTACTTCCTCATCGCGTAGGAAAACGCTTCGCGTCAGGGGCCCGGATTCGTCCGGGCCCCTTTTGCTGTCCACCCTCACTCGAAAGGGGAGTGACACATGGGTTCAAAGGAGCGTCGCATCATCGGCGTCGATGAGCGTGTCTCGGTGGGGCGCGCCATCCCATTGGGCATCCAGCACATGATGAGCATGTTCGGCTCGACGGTGCTCGTGCCTGTTCTCACGGGGCTCGACCCCAACGTCGCGATCATGTGCTCGGGCATAGGCACGATCTGCTACCTCCTGGTGACGGGCAATAAGATTCCCAGCTATCTGGGCAGCTCCTTCGCCTTTATCAGCCCCATCCTGGCGGTGGGAGCCACGCGTGGCCTCGGCGCCGCCATGTCGGGCGTCATCGTCGCCGGCGTGGTGTTTCTCGTCATAGCCGGCATCATCAGGCTCGTGGGAACCGGCTGGCTCGAGCGCGTCCTGCCCCCCGTGCTCGTGGCCTCCGTCATGATCGTCATCGGTGTGGGGCTCTCTGCCACCGCCGCCAAGATGGCTCTTATGACGAGCACGGCCGACGGAGACTCCGTGTTCTTTGCCACAGGAGCCCTCGTTGCGGCCCTCACGCTGTGCGCCGCGGTTGTCTTCTCGGGCATGGGCGGCGTGCTCGGGACCATCCCCATCCTCCTGGCCATTATCGTCGGCTATTTGGTGGCCATTTCGCTGGGACTCGTGGACCTCGGCCCCGTGGAGCAGGCGGCGTGGATCGGTCTTCCCAGCATCTCCGCCCCTCGTTTCGACGTGGGCGCCATCGCGCTCGTCGCACCGGTGGCCCTGGTCACGGTCATCGAGCACATCGGTCATCTTCTCGCCGTCGGCGAGATCGTGGGCAAGGACTATCGCCCGATGCTACCTCGCTCGCTTGCGGGCGACGGCATCTCGACGGTCATCTCGGGCTTTCTCGGCGGCCCCCCGACGACCACCTATGCTGAGAACATCGGCGTCATGAGCGTCACGCGCGTCTACTCGACGCAGATCTTCTGGTATGCGGGCGGCTTCGCGCTGCTCGTGGGTGGCTTCTGCCCCAAGCTCGCCGCTCTCATCCGCTCCATCCCGAGCCCCGTCATGGGAGGCGTGTGCCTGCTGCTCTTTGGCCTCATCGCCTCGAATGGTCTGCGCATGCTCGTCAGCAACAAGGTGGACTTCGATGCCAATCGAAACCTCATGATCGCCTCGGTTGTCATCATCTTGGGCGTGGGCATGGAGACGGCCGGCATCTCGATTCCCCTTGGTGGCTACATGCTGCCCGGCATGGCCACCTCCACGCTCGTGGGCATCGTCTTGAACCTCATCCTGCCGGTCCCCCAGCCGGCACCAGGCGCAGACGGGTCCAAGGCCTAGGTAGGAGGCTCCGTCAGTCTCGTTCCATGTGCCTGACACCTAACTCTATGGCGGTCCTCCGTGCCTTGGGTCGCCCTTTTGCGCATTCGAGGGTCCCCCAAGCCGTCAGGCCTCCTTAGGCCCCTAAGAGAATGCTTCCCACGGGGGAGTCCCACCTCATGCGGGCCCGCCCCACGTGAAGTTAGAACGAGGGTCGCGCGGGTATCTCTACTTACAACATGAGACGAAAGGGGACAGACATGTCCGATAGCACCACTCAGAGGCACGACCTTGTCATCGTGGGCGGCGGCCCCGCCGGCCTCACGGCTGCCATCTATGCCGAGCGAGCCCTCCTCGACACCGTGACCCTCGAGCGCGAGGCGCTCGGCGGCCAGATGATCCTCACGAACGAGGTGGACAACTATCCCGGCACCCCTCACACGGACGGCTTCACGCTGACGGACGCCATGCGTGCGCAAGCCGAGGACCTCGGTGCCACCATCGTGATGGATCCCGTGAGCAGCATCGCCCATGACGAGACCACGGGACGCTTCGCCGTCAAGGGATCCCAGGGCACCTACGACGCGTCCTCGGTCATTCTGGCGGCCGGGGCCCATCCGCGCCTCGCCGGGTTCGAGGGCGAGGAACATTATTCCGGGCACGGAGTCTCGTACTGCGCCACCTGCGATGGCATGTTCTACAGAAACAAACAGGTGTTCGTAATCGGGGGAGGAAACTCCGCAGCGGAGGAGGCCATCTTCCTGACGCGATTTGCCAACAAGGTCACGCTCATCGTGCGCAAGGACCACCTGCGCGCGCAGGCCTCCGTCATAGAGCAGCTCGACAAGAACGAGAAGATTGAGGTCCGGCTGCTCACGAGCATCCTCAAGGTCGAGGGCAACGAGCTTCCGACCATGCTGACCTTCCGTGACAACGCGACCGGCGAGACGCACGTCGAGACCTACGAGGAAGGGTCGTTCGGCGTGTTCGTCCTCGTGGGGCGTGTGCCGGAGACCGAGCTCGTGGCCGACCTCATCGAGCGCGACCGCGCGGGCTATGCGATTACGGACGAGCGCATGGCCACCAGGACGCCCGGTCTGTTCGTGGCCGGAGACGCGCGCCAGAAGCCGCTCAGGCAGATCGTCACGGCGGCCGCAGACGGGGCATCGGCAGCCACCAGCGCCGCGGCCTTCCTCGGCCAGCCCGTCGAGGGCTGAAGGGGCTCGTTCGAGTAAGGGTTTCTAGGGAGAGGGCCTCGGGGAGTCTTAACACCCTCCGAGTCCCTCTCTTTATACTGGTTTATAAAACCGTGATAATATATCTTATGTAAAGTAAAGACAACAAACAGCCACGGAGAGGTTGCAAGGGCCCCTACTCCCTCAGATGGGTCCCGCACATGAGGCCGAGCTTGAGCGAGGCGTCCTCTGCGGCATCGGCGTCCACGATGAAGAGCAGCTCGTCCAGGGCGTACAGGCGCGTGTCCCCCGTGGCCACGATCTCCGTTCCGGCGCGCTCGATCGTCATGACGCGCACGTTGTCCGGCCAGGCCACCTCGCGCACGAGCTTGCCCTCTAGATGGCTCGCCGCGGCCACGTGGACGGTCCTGAGAACCTTCTCGCCACCGTCTGCGAGTCCGCTGACCTGGGGGTCGTCAGGATCGGTACCCAGAAGCGCGGCCAGTAGATGATCGTAGAAGGCATCGGTGCGCAGCAGGTTCGCCGTCACGTAGGCGAGGATGGAGACGATCGACACCGCGAGCAACGCGTCGAAGGACCCCGTCAGCTCGAAGACAAGGACGACGGCCGTGATCGGGGCCCGCACGACGCCCGCAAAGAGCCCTGCGATGCCCAGGGCGACGAAGTTGGGAAAGAAGGCCGGAGAGAGGCCCACGAGATTCGTGGAAAGGCTCGAGAACAGCCCGCCCACGAGGGCCCCCATGACGACGAGGGGAAAGAGGGTCCCCCCCGGTGCCCCCGAGCTGAAGCTCATCGTGGTGAACACATACTTCCCCACCAGCAGCGCCGCGATTGCGCCGATCGTGAGCGCCTGGGGCGAGAGAATCTGCTCGAGGATGGCGTCTCCCCCGCACATGAGATCGGGCCAGGCGAAGGCCGCGACGCCCGAGAGCGCAAAGGGAACGGCGAGGCGGGAGTACGGCAGGTGGCCCCCTATGCGCGAAAAGCCCTGCTGGCAGGCAAACATCCCGCGGTTGTGAGCGGCGCCAAGCGCCCCGCAGAGCACCCCGAGGAGGATGACGAGGGCATAGTCGATGTGCGGGAGGTCGCTCACCAGGGCGAGGCTCAGGACGGGGGCAACCCCGAGCACCTGGGAGACGAGAAAGTCAGACGCAACCGCCGAGCACATGACCGAGATGATGAGCGGGGCGCTGAACTGCTTGTGAATCTCCTCTAGGGCAAACAGGACGCCCGTGAGAGGGGCGTGGAAGGCAGCCGACATGCCCGCCGCCGCGCCGCAGGTCACGAGAAGGCGCTCCTCCCCCCTCTTGCGCCCGAGCCCGCGCGAGAGGGCCTTGCCCGCCATGGCCCCCAGCTGTACGGACGGACCCTCGCGGCCCAGGGAGAGACCTGCGAGGGCCAGGAGCGTCCCCTCGGCGAACTTGGCCGGGATGACGCGGTGCCAGGGCATGTCAATCCGCCCGATGACCTCGGCGTCGACCTGCGGGATGCCCGAGCCCGAGGTGAACGGCTCCCAGAGCAGGAGGCGCGAGACCACGACGAGAATCACCACGAGCACGGCGAACCACGCCGCCATGAGCAGGGGGCTTCCCGCCGCCGCTCCCGTGAGCCCCCGCAGCAGTCTCTCGGCACCGGACAGGGAGAGACGGTAGAGGGTGACAAGCGCCCCTGCGACAAGGCCCACGAGCGCCCCCTCGCCAACCAGGCTCACCTGGAAGCGACGAGAGAGGCGCCGTGAGACCTCATGCTGTGGGGCGTGCTCCCTAGTAATACGACCCGCCGCCATAGAAGCCGTAGATGTTGCCCACCTTGACATTGGTACCCGGACTGGGCGCATGGACCATCTGGCCGCCGCCTACGTAGATGCCCACGTGGGCACCACCATTCGTGAAGACGAGGTCACCATAGCTCAGCTGGTCCTGGGAGGACTTCCATCCGCCGGATGCCTTAACGGAGGCAATCATGGAGTAGGTGTCACGACCGCGTGCGTAGCCATAGCTATAGCAGACAAGCCCGGAGCAATCAAAAGAGCTGGGGCCTGTGGCACCCCATACATAGGGCTTGCCGACCTGGGCAAGGGCGGTAGAAACGCCTCCGCCAACCGGCGCGGTTGATCCGGAGGAGCCTGAACCCGAGGAGCTTCCCCCGCCGCTTGTATTGCTATTCGTGTTGGAGTTCGTATTTGTGGTGCCTGAATTCGAACTCGTGCCAGTACTCGTAGCAGTCTGCGTCGTAGTGGAACCCCCCGTGCCCGCCGCGCCGCCCGTGGCGGTGAGCGCGGCGTTGTTGGTGTCGACGGCGGCGACCGCGGCAGCCACGTTGGAGCTCGCCTCGGCGGCGAGCTGGGCCTGGACCTCGGCGTCAAGCGAGTCGTAGAGGCTCGTGGCCTCGGCGACACGGGACTGGTACTCACTGACCTGCGTCTGCATGGCGTCGACCTGCGCCTGCTGAGAGGCCTGCTGGTCCTCGAGCTCCCCCATCTCCTGCTCGAGCTGGTCCTCGATCTGGCGGACGTCGGCGATGTTGGAGGCCTGCTGCTCGGAGACCTTGTCAAGGTAGTAGATGCGGCTCACGAGGTCCTCGGGGCTCGTGGAGCCCAGGACGAAGTCGAGCGTGGTTTGCGAGCCGGACTTGTAGGAGCTGCGCATGTTGCCGCCCAGCTCCGCCTGCTTGTCCTCGAGCTCCTGCTGGGTCTGCTCGATCTGGGCCTGCTTCTCGGCGATGTCGTAGTCGGTGCTCTCGAGGGTCTCGGTGGCGTCGGAGAGCTGGGACTGGTAGCTCGCGAGCTCAGAACCGAGGGAGTCGAGCTGTGTCGAGGCGCTTGCGAGGTCGGAGGCCGGGTCGGCCAGGGCGACGCCCGCGGGGGCCACGGCGAAGGCTGCGGGACCCGCGAGTGCGACGACAAGGCCCGCGGAGACGATCTTGTGCCTGAAAGTCATAAGCGAGTTCCCTTCGATAGGCATGAGTCCCATTCTAGGCTGCCCTTTGCAGCGCGCCAAGACGTCCATACTATAGTCACGTTACCAAATTCATGGTAACAATGCCAGCGCGCGAAGCAGAGTGCCAGCTGATGTCTAGTCCACTTGGACGAGCGTGAACATCTCCTGGTCGAACTCGCGGGCGACGACCTCGCGCGCATGGAGGAAGGCGAGCTCGAGGATGAACGAGAAGCCCTCGAGCGTGGCCCCGGCCTGCTCAACCAGCTGGGCGCAGGCCACGGCCGTGCCGCCCGTGGCGATGAGGTCGTCCACGACGAGCACACGGTCGTCGTGGACGAGCGCGTCTTTGTGGATCTGCAGCTCGTCGGTCCCGTACTCGAGGGCGTAGGACTGCGAGTAGACCTCGCGGGGCAGCTTCCCGGGCTTGCGCGCCGGCACGAACCCACAGCCGAGCTTGTAGGCCACGGGAACCCCCACCAGAAAGCCGCGCGCCTCGGCACCCACGACCTTGGTCACGCCCCTGTTGGCGAAGTGGCTGGCAATGTGGTCGACCACGGCTGCGAGTGCCTCGGCGTCGTCGAACAGGGGCGTGATGTCCTTGAAGACGACGCCCGGCTCGGGGTAGTCGGGGATGTCGATAATGCGGCTCTCAAAGTCGAAGTCTGGCACGTGCGGTCCCTCTTTCTTTTTTGGCGGGCCCCGGGGCCCGGCGGGCGCTAGTCGTCAGCGTCCTTGAACGGTTCTTTGATGCGACGTGCGATGAGCTCGTCGCGCACGGCGTTGGTGAGGCCGAGCATGCGCGAGAAGGCTTGGTCGAAGCGCTGGCGCGTCTCTTCGGTCCTCTCGAGCTCAACGCCGCCGCCCTTCTTGGCAAAGACGACGAGCGCCTGCTCGAACATGGCGGACTCGCGGTTGGCGGCGATGACGTACTGGCGCAGATTCTTGGGCCCGATGCCAAAGTGGCGCAGCTCGTCGCAGACGCGAACCAGCGGGAAGTCGCGGCCGTCAACGAGGTCGCGGCCGTGCGGCGAGCGCCTGAGCTCAATGACGCCCGCCTCGGAGAGCTGGCGTACGAAGCTCACCGTGGTGCCCACGAGCTCGGGCATGCGGTCGATGGGGTGCAGCCTCTTCGCCACCTCCTCGTCGTCGACGGGCAGCCTGATGGCGCCCGGCTCCTCTCCCGTCGCGCGCGGCTGCCCGGAGTCCGTGTGCTCGAGCTCCTCCTTGATGACGGAAAGGGGCAGGAAGCGGTTCTTCTGCAGGTAGAGAATGGTCTCCAGACGGTGCACGTCCTTCTGGGAGTAGAGCCGGTAGCCACTCGGGGTGCGCGAGGGGTTGAGGAGCCCCTCGTCCTGGAGGTAGCGGACCTTGGAGACCGAGAGGTCGGGGTACTGCGGCTGCAGCTTCTTGACGACCTTCCCGATGGTCAGGTATCCGGCGTCGGGCATGCCGCTTACGCCTCGGTATCGATCCTGCGCGTGCGCGCGTTGGTGTGGAAGACCATGCGGAAGGTTCCGATCTGGATGGTCGAGCCGTCCTTGAGGCTCGCCTTGCTCACGATGGCGCCGTCGACCCAGGTGCCGTTGAGCGAGCCGAGGTCCTCGATGGAGGAGGCGCCGAGCACGAGGTTGGAGAGGTCCATCCGGGCATGGTGGCGCGACACGGTCATGTCGTTGAGGAAGACGCTGTTCTTGGGGTCTCGCCCGAGCGTTATCTCGGCGGCGTCGAGCTCGAAGGTCTCCCCTATCTGAGGTCCCTTGACGATGGTCAGCGTGGGATGCGCGGGACGGGCGCCTCCCATGAGGTCGGGAACGGTGGAATCGGCGGCGGGCATCCGAAAGATCTCGGTCGCGTCGGTATTGGAGTTGGGCATGTCTCTCCCCTCGGGTCGTCTCAACCATCCATAATAGCGCGCCTTAGCGGCAGGCGACACAGTCCATCTCGATAAGCGCCCCGAGTGGCAGCTCGTGGACGCCCACCACGGCCCTTGCCGGGGCGGGCGTGGTGAAGCGACGCGCGTAGACCTCGTTCATGGTATCCATGTCCTCGAGGCTCGCGAGGTAGACCGTCGTCTGAGCGACGTCGGCGAGCGTGCAGCCCACCTCGCCCAAGATCGACTCGATGAGGTCGATCACGCGCTCGGTCTGCGCGGCGATGCCCCCGCCCACGAGCGCGCGGGGGTCGGCGGGCGAGATGGGCAGCTGGCCGGAGGCAAAGACGAGCCGGCCCGCCGTGGTGCCCTGCGAGTACGGACCGAAGGCGTCGGGCACGCCTCGCGCGTTGATGGAATACTTCATGAAGCTCCCCCCTCGGGGCGCGGCCCCGGGTCGGTCGCGCGAACGGGCACCGGCGTCTGGGCTCCGAGGCCTCGGGCGCCCACGAAGTCGTCCTCGTCTCGCAGGAGCCCCCACGAGGCGAGGACGCGGCGCGAGGGGCTCACGCGGTCGGGCGACGAGAGCAGCTCGCCCCAGGGCAGCGCGCGCCGGCTCAGCTCGCACACCGTCTGGAGTCCGGCCGGGGCGACCTCGCCAAAGGACAGGAGGCTCCTCCAGAGCGTGCGGGCAAAGGCCACGGGAACGAGGGCCAGGTAGCAGGCTACCTCGTCAAGCGCGGGCGCCCCAAGGCGGGTGACGAGCGCGGCGATGCGATCGAGCTGCAGGCTCGTCACGTGACCAGGAGCAGGAAGCGCCTGGGGGTCCCTCACGTAGTCCGCGAGCACCGAGCGCGCGGCGGCCCCGACGAGCAGGAGCGGCACGAGCATGTCGGTCGCGTCCTCGATGGTGATATTCGCGTAGGGGGTAAACCCGTCCTGCTCGACGCCATGGAGAAAGCCGAGCCAGGAGTCGAGGACGTCACCGTGCGGCGAGGGGTCCAGCAAGACGTACTCCTCGTCGCCGCAGCGCGCGGCGAGCGGCACCGACACCAGGGACCCGTCCCCGGTGAGCGCGGCCTCGAAGTCGGCCTCGCCGACCGCGAGGCGCCTGCCCGCGAGGGCCGCGCGCGCGAAGTCGGGAGCGGAGGGGCCGTGCGCCAGAAGGTAGGCGCAGCCCGTCAGGTCGGCCAGGAGCGCCCCCTCGCGCGCGTGCGCGGGGCCCTTCTCGGCATCGTATGACAGGACCCGTCGGGGACCCGCCTCCTCGGACGTGGAGAAGCGCGCATGGAGAAGCGCGTGCTCGTCGTAGAGGACGCCCATGCGGGGCTTGTCACTCGTCATGCGTCCTCCCCTGCTTGGGGCACCCGGCGCGAACGATGGCCACGCCCTTGCGCGTGTAGTCGACGGCGGCGATGGTGGAGCAGATGACACCGGCGTAGACGAAGTAGATGCCCATGGCGCTGGCCTGCGCATTGAGGCCGGGAAGCCAGCTCGCCCCGACGAGGGAGAGGCCGCTGACCGCGGGCCAGCCGAGCAGGAGGTCGCAGAAGCCGAACATGAGCAGCGCGGTGGCGGTCTTGCCCACGTAGATCACGTCGACGGGGCGCCTGCGATAGCGCTGCAGGACGAGGCCGCCGCAGCCGAGGTAGGCGTCGCGACCGATGACGAAGGCGGGCACCCAGACGGGCAGCTCGCCTACGATCAGCAGCCCGATGACGCCCGTGAAGAGCAGCACGCGGTCCATGATCGGGTCCATGATCTTGCCGAGCCAGCTCACCGTCTGAGTGCGGCGGGCTATCTGGCCGTCCAGGAAGTCGGTGACGGCGGCCACCACGTAGCAGACCAGGGCCGCTCGGCGATGCTGGCCCGTGGAGAAGAGCACGAGAAAGGCTATGGTGAGCCCGAGGCGACAGAACGTGATCACGTTGGCGAGCGTGAGAATCCGGGTGGAGGGGTTGCCGGAGGAGCCTACCGGGGCGCTCGGCCTGCCGGTCCGTTGACGCTCCTCGGCGTCGGCGTCGGCAATGCCGCGAATCTCTGATGTGATGCGCTCGGTTCTCTCTGACACGGTCCGCCTCTCGATGTAGGTGCTCTCTCGTGCTGCCCTCGTCCAAGTCATCCATGGTAGCGCACATGAATCGGGTCTACGAGCCCCCTTGAGGACCCTTCGCACAACCTCTAGCATGCGGACGTGTCCGCATGCGGCCGAGGGAGGTCAGCTTCTTCTATGGGCGGGCACCCACCGCTCGTCGCGAAGACGATACGCGAGCGGCGCTCGGGGTACACTGTGCGGAACCGCGCGCAGGCATCTGCGCGCGCGACCAACCTGATATGAGGAGGAAGCATGGCTGACGAGGAAACCCCCATCGTCGACGACTACGACGAGAACCTCGACGAGGTCGAGTCACCCGAGTTCATCACCCTCGACTACGAGGACGGGACCTCCGAGCGCTGCGAGGTCCTGGGCATCTTCGAGTGCGGGGAGCGCGGGTACGTCGCGCTCGTCCCGGCCTCCAACGACGACTCCGTCTACCTCTACGGCTACGACGAGCACGACGACGGGAGCTTCTCGCTCGTCGACATTGACGACGATGACGAGTTTGAGGCCGTCTCCGCGGCCTACGAGAGCCTCATGGAGGACGAGGACTAGATCCTGCGAACATGTACGTGAGCACGAGGGGGCGGGCCGCTGAAAACGGCCCGCCCCCTCTGTCTGGCTCTCCGTCTGCCTACAGGTCCATGGCCAGCTGGTAGCCGTCCCAAATGGCCTGCATGATGTTGTGGACGTGGCGCGAGTCACCGATGTTGTAGACGAGCTGGGAGCCGCCCTCGAGGCTCTCGTAGAGGGCCGTGTCGGAGCGGTACCCCACGGAGACCATGACGGTGTCGGCGGGGAGGTCCTTGTCGCCTGCCGGGGTGTCCACCCTCACGCTCGCATCGTCGACGGCCGCAACCCGAGACCCTTCGTAGACGTGGACGCCGTTGAAGGCGAGCTCGTCTTTGAGCATGTCGTAGTTGGCGAAGCACATGCCCTCGCCGGCGGAGAGGATCTTGTCCTGGGCCTCGACGATTGAGACGTGGTGGCCCTGCTGGGCGAGCCACAGGCCCGTCTCGCAGCCCACCAGCCCGCCGCCCACGACGATGACCTCATGGCCCGCCTCCTGGGTGCCCGCCAGGATGTCATCGGCCAGGCAGACGTGGTTCTTCTCGCCGAGGTCGAGGCGCACGGGCGTGGCCCCGGTGGCCACGATCACGACCTGGGCGCCTGAGGCCTCGACGGATTCCTTGGTGGCCTCCACGCCCATCTTGAGCTCGATGGGCTCGGCCTGCATCTGCCGCTCGTACCAGGCGAGAAGCGCGCGGTCGTCGGCCTTGAAGTCGGGGACGTCACCGAGTCTGATCTCTCCGCCGAGGCTTTCCGAGCGCTCCCAGAGCTCGACCTCGTGCCCACGGATGGCGCACACGCGGGCCGCCTCCATGCCGGCGAGGCCGCCGCCCACCACCAGGACGCGCTTGGGCGTGGCGGTGGGGACTAGGGCGAAGTCGCGCTCGCGGCCGCAGGCGGGGTTCACGGCGCAGGACAGGGGCAGCCCCTCCGCGAGCCGCGCGAGGCATCCCTGCTGGCAGGAGAGACAGGGACGGATGTCCTCGACGTCTCCGGTCTGAACCTTGTTGGGCCAGAAGGCGTCGGCGAGAAGGGGCCGGCCCAGGCCGATGAGATCGCAGTCTCGCCCGAGGCTCTCGCAGGCCATCTGGGGGTCGTCCATGCGACCCGCGAGGATGACGGGGACCGACACGGTCTTTTTCATGAGGCGCCCGAACTCGCGGTACATGCCCGGCTCGAAGTACATGGGCGGGTGGTTCCAGTACCAGGAGTCGTAGGTGCCCGCGTCCACGTTGAACATGTCATAGCCTGCCCGCTCGAGGATGCGCGCCGCCTCGAGGCCCTCCTCGACGTCCTTGCCCTGCTCCTCGAACTCCTCGCCGGGAAGGGCGCCCTGGCGAATCGCCTTGACGAAGCTCTTGAGGCTGTAGCGCAAGGAGACGGGATAGTCCTCGCCGCAGGCCTCCTTGATGCCGCGCACGATGTTGACGGCGGGGCGCAGGCGGTTCTCGAGGCTTCCGCCGTACTCGTCGTCGCGGTGGTTGTAAAGCGCGATGGCGAACTGGTCGAGCAGGTAGCCCTCGTGGACCGCGTGGATCTCGACGCCGTCGAATCCGGCGTGGCGGGCGCTCGCCGCGCAGGCGATCATGTCGTGCTCGAGCTTGTGGATCTCGTCGACGCTCATGGCCCTCTGGTGCAGGCTGGGGTCCCAGCGGTTCTCCTGGTCGGAGGGTGCGTAGAGCTTCTTGGCCATGGGCGGCATCACGGCGCGCCCGAAGCCGGCGGAGATCTGCAGGAACATGACCGCGCCGAACGCGTGGATGCGCTCGTTCATGGGACGCGTGGTCTTGGCGAACCAGACCGGGTCATAGGACGCGCACGGGACGGAGAAGTCGTGCATCTCGTCGTAGTTGGCCAAGGTGACGCCGCTCATGACCAGCCCCGTGCCGCCACGGGCGCGCTCGACGTAGTAGTCCTGCGCCTCCTGGGTGAAGCCGCCGCGGGGGTCGGACATGCACACCATGCCGAGCGGCGCCAGCGAGATGCGGTTCTTGACCCTGAGCTTGTTGATGGTGATGGGCTGAAAGAGCTTCTGGTAGGGATTCTTCATGCTGACCTCTCCAATCGGCACGTGAGCCTCTGCGGCCGGCCACATTCGCGTGTCCGGCCGCGATCTATCCCCACTCTATGCATCCGCGAGAAACCTTGGAGAAGTGATGGACGAGCGGTAGGGTGCCGCCATGCGAGCGGTGCCCTACCGCGCCTCGCCTACTTCGTGGCGTGAAGCACGCGCGCCCGCCTGATCGAGCCGAGCGCGCGGAGCTCGCCGATGACGTCCTCGTCCACGCTGCCGGTGACCTCGAGCAGCGTGTAGGCGTTGGGGCCCCGGCTCACGTTGCTCATGTTCTCGATGTTGAGGCCGCGCGCGGCCACTGCGTGCGTAACCTCGCCGATGACGCCCTGGGAGTTCTCGTGGAACAGGGCGACCCTCTCGCCGGTCTCGAGCGGGCCCAGGTCGACCCGGCCGTAGTTCACCGAGTTCACGATGTTGCCGTTCTCGAGGTAATCACGCAGCTCGGTCGCGGCCATGACGGCGCAGTTGTCCTCCGCCTCGCCCGTGGAGGCACCCAGGTGCGGCAGGACGAGGGCGTTCTTCATGTTGGCGCTTGCGGGGTTGGCGAAGTCGCTGACGTAGCGGGCCACGCGACCGTCGCCGAGGGCCTCGGCGAGCGCCTGCTCGTCCACGAGCGCGTCGCGCGCGAAGTTGAGCAGCACGGCGCCCGGCTTCATCAGGGCGATCTGGTCGGCACCGAGCATGCCTCGCGTGACGTTCGTCACCGGTACGTGGATCGTCACGAAGTCGCTCTTGGAGAGGAGGGCGTCCAGGTTCGTGACATGCTCGATTCTGCGGTCGAGGCCCCAGGCGCTGTCGAGCGAGAGGAATGGGTCGTAGCCCATGACCTCGGCGCCCAGGTCGATGACCGCGTTGGCCACGGCCGCGCCGATTGCGCCGAGTCCGATGACACCCACGGTCTTGCCCGCGAGCTCGCGGCCTCCGAACTGCTTCTTGGCCTTCTCGGCGCGCTTGGACACCTCGGGGTCGTCGGCGTTCTCCTGGACCCAGACCGCCCCGCCAAGAATGTCACGGCAGGACAGGAGCATGCCGCAGATGACGAGCTCCTTGACGGCGTTGGCGTTGGCGCCGGGCGTGTTGAAGACCACGATGCCGCGCGCGGCGCAGGCGTCGAGCGGGATGTTGTTGACGCCGGCGCCGGCCCGCGCGATGGCGAGGAGCCCCTCGGGGAGCGCGAGCTCGTGGAGGTTGGCGCTGCGCACCACCCAGGCGTCCGCCTGGTCGGCCTCGTCGACGAAGGAGTATCCCGCCCCGAGGCGCTCGGTGCCCACGCGGGCGATGTTGTTCATGCAGTGAATACGATACATGGCTCTCCCCTAGCGCGCGTCACGTGCGTGGCGCGCCTCGAAGTCCTTCATGAAGCTAACGAGCGCCTCGACACCCTCGCGCGGCATGGCATTGTAGAGCGAGGCACGCATGCCGCCCACGCTGCGGTGTCCCTTGAGGTTCACGAGGCCCTGGGCGGCGGCCTGGCTGACGAACGCGGCGTCGAGCGCGCTGTCCCCGGTCACGAACGGCACGTTCATGAGCGAGCGGTCGCGCGGGTTCACCGGCGACGAGAAGAGCGCGGAGGCGTCGAGGAAGTCGTAGAGCACGCCTGCCTTCTCGGCGTTGGCCTCCTCCAGGGCCACGAGCCCGCCACGCTCGCGAATCCACTTGAAGACGAGGCCGCAGACGTAGATGCCCCAGCAGTTGGGCGTGTTGTAGAGCGAGCCGGCGTCGGCCTGGGTCTTGAAGCGGAGCATCGTGGGGACGCCCGGCAGGTCGTCGGGGACGAGGTCCTCGCGCACGATCACGATCTGGACGCCGGCGGGGCCCACGTTCTTCTGTGCGCCGGCATGGATGAGGCCGTAGCGGGTGACGTCGACGGGCTTGGAGAGAAACATCGAGCTCTGGTCGGCCACGAGGGGGTGCCCCTTCGTGTCGGGCAGCTCGGGGTAGGTCGTGCCGTAGATCGTGTTGTTCTCGCAGATGTAGACGAAGCTCGCGTCATCGCGGACGGGGAGATCGGAGCAGTCGGGGATGTAGGTGAAGTTCTTGTCTGCGGAGCTGGCGAGCACCTTGGGGTCGCCCAGGATCTGCGCCTCGGCGTAGGCCTTCTTGGACCAGTTGCCCGTGAGGACGTAGTCTGCCTTGCCGTTGGTCGCCAGGTTCATGAAGAGGGACGCGAAGATCAGCGAGTCCCCGCCCTGCAGGAAGAGGACCTTGTAGCTATCGGGGATGTCCATGAGGTCGCGCAGGTCAGCTTCGGCAGACTCGATGATGTCCTTGAAGGCGGACGATCGGTGACTCATCTCCATGACGCTCATGCCGCACCCGGCATAGTCGAGCATCTCGTCTGCGGCCTTCTCGAGGACCTCCTCGGGAAGTACGGCAGGACCGGCGGAGAAGTTGTACACACGTGCCATGTCGCCCTCCAATGCATCGTAACGGAACGATTTCCGTTCGAACTATCATAGGTCGGAGGGAGCTCTGAATATGTCAGGACTGTTTCGATTGAGAAAGCTCTTTATGACGTTGCTGGTTAGACGCCGCGTCCGTGGCGTTCCTGATACCCTGAGCAGGACGCAGACGCTACTTCGGGGGGCGCAGGACCAATGATGACCAAGACCGAGATGCTCGACCTCCTCCATCAAGACGTGACCCCGGCCCTGGGGTGCACCGAGCCCGTGAGCGTGGCCATGGCCTGCGCGGACGCGGCGCGTGCCGCGGGTGGGATTGTCAGCCGAATAGAAGTCGAGGTGGGTCCCAACATCTACAAGAACGGCATGTCCGTGGGAATCGCCGGCTTCGACCGCGTGGGACTGGAATACGCGGCCGCGCTGGGCGCGCTCATAGCCGATCCTGGCCTAGGCCTGCAAATCATGGGAGCCATCACACCAGACAGGGCCGATGCGGCGCGAGGGTGTGTCGATGCGGGACGCGTCGCCATAAGAGTCGCCGACGAAGAGGAGGGCCTTTACGTCCGTGCCAAGGTTACGACCTCTACCGGCGAGGGAGAGAGCCTCATCCGTGGCTCGCACACCAACATCGTGCTGACCCAGGCCAACGGGACGATACTTCATCAAAAAGGGGGTGGCCGCGAGGCAGCAAATGCTGCCCAGGACCCTCTCGTCGAGAGGCTCAAGGAGATGAGCGTCTCTCAGATCAGAGCGCTGGCATCTTCGGCCAGCGAGGATGAGCTTGCCTTCATGATCGACGGCGTTGAGATGAACGAGGAGCTTGCCGCCTACGGCGTCGAGAGAGATCCAGGAATCGGCATCGCGGGCGCGCTCCAGAGCGACCTGCGGGAGCAATTGCTCGGAGACGGCCTCATGGCCCAGATCACGCTGCAGGTGGCCGCCGCGACCGAGGCGCGGCTGGAGGGCTGCCCTCGGGCGACGATGAGCAGCGCGGGAAGCGGGAGCAAGGGCATTGCGGTCACCCTGCCCGTGGCGCAGGTCGCTCGCGCCCTGGGCTCCGATCGCGAGACAACTGTGCGGGCCCTGGCCTTCGCCCACCTGATGAACGAGTACATAAACGCTCGCATCGGGAAGCTCTCTGCGATCTGCGCCTGCGCCACGGCCTCCTCGACCGCGGCGAGCGCCGCTATAACCTGGCTTCTGGGCGGAACGGACGAGCAGATCGGGTGGGCGATTCGCAACATGACCGGTACCATCACCGGCATGATCTGCGACGGTGGCAAGGTCGGTTGTGCTCTCAAGCTGAGCGCGGCGACGTCGGCGGCCCTCACGAGCGCGCTCCTTGCCGTGAACGGCGTGAGCCTGCGCGCGACGGACGGAGTCTGCGCCGAGACACCCGAGGACTGCATCCGCAACATCGCACGCATTAGCAGCCCCGGCATGAGCGAGACCGACCACGAGATTCTGTCGATCATGCGCGAGAAGGCGGGCGTTTAGCGGCGATGAGTATGCTCATCCACCACATGGGTGTCTTGAGATAGGCATAGGTGCCGTGCGCGAACTTTAGAAGTGAGCGACAAAGAGTCTCGGACGGTCTCGCCATACCGCCTGATTTAGCGAGTCGCCGCGAGAGTTTTCATCTCTCGCGGCGACTCGCTCAACTACTGCAACTTGAAGTTGTTGACCATCTCGTACCACTCGGCGATGCCGGAGTGGTCGTCCTTCGCGTGGCCGTTGACCTTGAGGGACTGCATGACCTCCATGGCAAGCGACGTGAACGGCGCGCTCACGTTGACGCCGTGAGAGGTGTCGAGGGCATTCTGGAGGTCCTTGATGTGGAGCTCGATGCGAAAGCCCGGGGTGAAGTCTCCCTTGAAGATCTTCTCGGACTTCTGGTCCATGACCGTAGAGCCCGCGAGGCCGCTGCGAATGGCCTGATAGACGTTCTCGGGGTCCACGCCGGCCTTCTTGGCGAGCGAGTAGGCCTCGGAGATGGCCGCGATGTTGATGGCGACGATCATCTGGTTGGCGAGCTTGGTGATGTTGCCCGCGCCCACGCCCCCCACGAGGGTGACGGTGGAGGACATCGTCTTGAGAAGCTCCTCGTACTTGGCAAAGACCTCCGGCTTGCCACCCACCATGACGGCGATGGTGCCGTCGATGGCCTTGGGCTCGCCACCGGAAACAGGAGCGTCGAGAAAGTCGACGCCGAGCTTCTCGAGACGCTCGGCGAAGTCGCGGCTGGCGAGGGGCGCGATGGAGCTCATGTCGATGACGGCCTTGCCGGCACTGAGGCCCTCCGCCACACCGCCCTCGTCAAACAGAGCACCCTCGACGTTGGGTGAGTTCTGGAGCATGGTGATGATGACGTCCGCGCGCTCGGCGACCTCCTTGCCGCTGCTGCAGGTAACTCCGCCCGCGGCGATGAGCTCCTCGGCGCGCTCCATGTGGTAATCGTAGGCGTAGACCGTGTTGCCGGCCTTCTGGACGTTCAGGGACATGGGCTTGCCCATGATGCCAAGACCGATGAAACCAACGTTCATGCTGTCTCCTTTTACTCGAACGTTTAGTGACTATGCAGGATCGGGGCATCCCAAGAGAAACGCCCGGATTGCCGTCTCGCCCGCTATGGGCAGGCTTTTGTTCACTCGCGCGATGCACTCGTCAAGCGAACAGGGCTCCGTCAGGGAGGGAACCACAAGATCGATTCCGGCCTCGTAGACCGCGCCCACGTCATCCGCACGGCTGCCCACGACGGCCACCACAGGGACACCGTAGAGCTTGGCGAGACGCGCAACGCCCACGGGAGCCTTGCCAAAGGAGGATTGCGCGTCCATACGACCCTCCCCGGTGATGACGAGGTCTGCATCACCCATGGACCGAGCAAGGCCAATGGCGTCGAGCACGAAGTCCGCTCCTTGCACGATTCGGGCGTCACAGAAGGCGGCAAGCGCGGCACCGAGGCCGCCCGCTGCGCCCGACCCCGGAAGGGAGGCGACGTCTCGTCCGATGGTCTGCTCTACTATACGGGCGTAGCTGGCCATCCAGTTGTCGAGCTCCTTGAGCTCACCCTGTCCGAAGCCCTTCTGGGGCCCGTAGACGTAGACCGTCGCCTGCATGGAGGAGCTCGTCGAGCACGGCAAGATCGGCGCATGGGGCGTCTCCAACTTCGACGTGGACGACATGGAGGAGCTCTGGCGCATACCCGACGGCCAACACTGCCAGGTGAACCAGGTGCTCTACCACCCCGCCTCGCGCGGCATCGAATTTAACCTGCTTCCCTGGATGCGCAGCCACGACGTGGCTCTCATGGCGTACTGCCCCCTCGCGCAGGCGGGGTCGCTTCGTCGCGGCCTCTTCTCGAGCCCGGAGCTCACCGCGGTGGCACAGCGGCATGAAGCCACCGTGCCCCAGGTCATTCTCGCCTGGGACGTGCGCGACGGACATACCGTCGCCATTCCCAAGAGCTGCACGCCTGAGCACGCACGCGAGAACGCGGCAGCGGCAAACATCCAGCTTGATACCGAGGACCTCGCGCTCATTGACAAGGCCTGGCCCGCACCGAGCCGTAAGGTCCCCCTCGACATCCAGTGATGGTGCTCCTAAAACCACGTTTGCGATCCTAGTGAGCCCGCACGTCGAGCGCTACGCCCCCTGAAGCTGTCCTTTGGGTATACAGGGCTCATAAGCATGTGTCGCGTCGAGAACGTGGGCGCGCACTTTGGCACACGACGAAGGGAGCACGACATGGGACGCAGGCCTATCAGGGTGGTTCAGTACGGCTGCGGCAAGATGGCAAAGTACACGATTCGCTACCTGCACGAGCACGGCGCGCAGCTCGTCGGCGCCATAGACACCAATCCGGACGTCGTGGGCGTGGACGCGGGAGAGTTCGCAGGCCTGCCCGTGAAGCTCGGCGTCAAGATCTCCGCCGACGCGGAGCAGGTGCTCGACGAGAGCGCCCCGGACGTCGCGATCCTCGAGCTCTTCAGCCTCATGGATGACATTGAGCCCATGGCCGAGCAGTGCGTCGCCCGCGGCATCAGCGTCATAACCACCTGCGAGGAGGCCACCTTCCCGTGGACCACCTCCTCGGCCGTGACCAACCGCCTCGACGCCATCGCCCGGGAGACAGGTGCCACCATGATCGGCGCGGGCATGGAGGACGTCTTCTGGGTGCACGTCGTGGGGCTTCTCGCCGGGGCCGTCAACCGCATCGACAAGATCGAGGGTGCCGTCTCCTACAACGTCGAGGAGTACGGCCTGGCCCTGGCCAAGGCGCACGGCGTCGGCCTCACGCCCGACGAGTTCGAGAATACCCTCGCCCACCCGGACGAAGTCGTCCCCTCCTACGTGTGGAACTCAAACGAGGCCCTGGCACAGCTTCTGGGCCTCACGATCTCCGAGATCGTCCAGGAGAACGTCCCCTACCTCGCCGAGAAGGACACCTACTCCGAGACCATGGGAGCAACCATCGCCGCCGGGCGGGTCCTGGGCATGAACACGCGCGTCACCACGAAGACCTACCAGGGCATCGACATCGTGACCTCGCAGATCGGCAAGGTCTACGGCCCAGACGACGGCGACCTCTGCGACTGGAGGATCTCCGGCGAGCCCGACACGACCTTCCACGTGGATAAGCCCGCGACCGTCGAGCACACCTGTGCCACGGTCGTGCAGCGCATCCCCACCGTGCTCGCGGCGCCTGCGGGCTACCACACCTTCGACGAGCTCGAGCCCCTGCGCTACCTCACGCAGCCCCTCGCGATCGAGGAGGACTCAGGCTGCGACTGCGGCTGCTGCTAGCGCACGGAGTGTCTAGCTGACGGTTGGACGCGTGGAGCCTCGTGCTCCGCGCGTCCTTTTGTCTTGGAGCACCTGAGCGCGAAGCCAAAGAGCGAGGCGACGACCTGCTGGAAGAGGGTGCCAATCACCACGGGAAACATCACCTCGCCCGGAAAGTACTCGCCGGCGATGACGGCCCCGGCAGATATGTTGCGCAAACCGCACAGATAGGTCAGCGCCACCCTCTGGGCGTGGTTCGCGTGGGTGAGGCGCTCGGCCACGAGGCCGAGTGCATATCCCAGGGTTGAGAAGAGCCCGATAAAGACCGTCACCGCGGCGAGCGTGGGGGTGAGGGCGCACATGTAGGGAGCCACGCCCGTTGAGTTGGTCAGGATGACGAGGACGAGCACCAGCTTTGCCGCCGGTGCCATGACGGGCGAAAGCTCGTGGGCCGCTCGCCCGCGCGAGACCTCGTTGAAGGTGGTCCCCAGAAGCGCCGGAAGGGCTATGGAGACGGTCATCTCGCCCATCATGCGCGCGGCGTCGACCTCCACCTCCTGGCCGAGAAGCACGTGGAGGGTGAGGGGGATCGTGAGCGGCGCGAGCGTCGTCGAGACAAGTATCGTGGCGAGCCCAAGGGAGGGGTCGCCGCCCAGCATGGCTATCCACATGCTCGAGACCACCGCGACGGGCACGCTGTACTCCAGCACGATCCCGCAGACGAGGTTGGGGCTCGCCGAGAAGAACAGCGAGGCGAGGAGAAACGCAAGCGCGGGCATGACGACTGCGGACACGAAGAGCGCCGCGAGCATCTGGGTGGGATGGCGCAGCGTCCTGAGGAGGTTGCCGAACGTGTTGGAGAGTGCGCCCTGGAACGTCATGAACGCGAACAGGAGCGTCACCCAGGGCTTGAGAATGCTCAGCTGACTCGGGAAGAGCGCCCCGAGCACCACGCACGAGGGGGCGATTATCGCCATGTGGCTCCCGATAAGCCCGCCGAACCGCTTCCAGCTATCCAAGAACGCTCCCTTCGCCTGCCCCCATACTAGGACACGTGCGACATGTGCGATTCTCGGAAGCGCGGGCTCGGCCGTACGGGTAAGAGAGCAGCAATGCGTCACGCGCGTCGCGCGTCAGAGAGAAAGGGGCCGACCATGGCCGGTTTGAAGCAACGAGAGACCACCATCTACCTCGCGGCAGGCTGCTTCTGGGGAGCCGAGCAGCTGTTTCGCGGCATGCCGGGCGTCACGGGGACCTGCGTGGGATACGCCAACGGCAACGGCGTGGCCGGAGTCGACGAGGCCACCTACGAGAGCGTGTGCGCGAACGAGACCGGCTTCCACGAGACCTGCCGGGTGAGCTTCGACCCCGCGCGGACCTCCCTGGACGCCCTGCTCTACGCCTACTTCCGCGTCATCGACCCTACGCTCGTCGACCGTCAGGGCAACGACCGCGGCAGCCAGTACCAGGCCGGCGTCTTCTGGCCTGCCGATGACGAGGCAACGCGGGGCGAGGTCCTGCGCGTGGGCACAATCGAGCGCACCCGCACCGAGGCGAAGCACGGGGCGAACAGCTTCCGCGTACGGCTCGAGGCGCTGCGCGACTTCTATCCCGCCGAGGAGTGCCACCAGGACTACCTCGTCAAGAATCCCGGGGGCTACTGCCACATCTCGCCTGCGGCCATGCGCGAACTCCAGGCAGCTCCCCTCGATCCGGAGTACTACGAGGCGTAGTCCCTTCCTTACCAGAGATGCTGCATGTGCCCCGCCGAGGTCTTCTCGGCTTTGTTGGACGGGGCACATGCAGCGTCCCCTTGTGAGAAAAAGCGTCGAGCGCCCCATGGGTGCTTCTTGCGGAGTCACGGCGGGCCCCACGGGGCATATGCGGCGGATGCGTGCGAAAGAACGCGACCTGCCCCGCAGAAGCTGAGGAGACTCTCTGCGGGGCAGGTCTACATGAGCGACGAGAAGTGCCGCGGGGGCCTGTTCGACCGCGCCCGCTCGCCTGAGGCGTTAGTGCGTGATGCCCGTGGAGACGGCGACGTCCTCCTCGTGCGCGAGCGCCGCGGACAGGGCCACGCGCAGCCCCTCGGTCATGGTGGGGACGCTCATGCTCGGCGTGACGGCGGGGAGGTGCGTGGCCTGCTCGGTCGCGTAGGGCACGTGCAAAAAGCCGCCGCGCACGCCCGGGTGCCGGGTCGCCAGGGCGTGGAGCAGTGCGTACATGACGTCGTTACACACGTAGGTGCCCGCCGTGTAGGAGACGTCGGCCGGGACGCCCGCCTCGCTCATCGCCTGCGCCATGGCCTTCACCGGCAGCGTGGCGAAGTAGGCGTCGGGACCGTCGGGCTCGATCTTCTCGCCGGCGGGTTGGTAGCCGTCGTTGTCGGGGATGCGGCCGTCCGCGCAGTTGATGCCCACGAACTCGGGCGTGAGCTTGGCGCGCCCGCCGGCCTGTCCCACGCAGAGCACGAGGTCCGGGGACTCCCGCTCGATGGCGGCCTCTACGGCCTCGGGGGCCCGGCCGAAGACGACCGGAATCTCAACTTTCGCGACCTGCGCGCCGTCGATGGCGTCGGGCAGCGCGCGCACCGCCTCCCACGCGGGGTTCATGGTCTCGCCGCCGAAGGGCTCGAAGCCCGTCACCAGAATCTTTCGTGCCATGGTAGCTCTCCTTTCGATTTCGCCGGACACGCTTCGTCAAGCCGTCGGGCTGACTAGAGCGCGACCAGGACGATCATCATCACGATCTGGAACGCGAGCATGATAAGGGCGGGGACGACCTGCTTCTTGATGACGCCGTACTCGTCGCCCATCTCCAGGATGGCGACGGGTACGATGTTGAAGTTGGCCGCCATGGGCGTCATGAGCGTGCCGCAGAACCCGCAGGTGAGCGCCAGCGAACCGACGACGGTCGGGTCCGCACCCAGGGAGAGCACGAACGGCGCCCCGATGCCCACGGTCATGACCGTGATAGCGGCGAAGGCGTTGCCCATGATCACGGTGAAGATGGCCATGCCCAGGCAGTAGACCACGATTCCCACGACGAGGTTGCCCTGCGGGATCACAGCCCCCACGATCTCGGAGATCACGTCGCCCACGCCGGCCGCCGTGAAGGTGGCACCCAGGATGGCCAGGAGCGTGGGCAGCATGATGAGCGGGCCCACGGTGTCGAGCATGCGGCGCGAGTCCTCGAGAAAGACGCGCGGGCCGTTCTTCTTGGGGCGCAGCACGGCGAGAATGACCATGCCCAGCAGCACGCCCACGGTGATGCCCACGAGCGAGCTGATCTTGGTGAACAGCGCGAAGACGAGGGCGACGACGCCTATGGAGAAGGCCGGGATGAAGATCTTGGTGCCGATGGCCTCGAAGCCGCCTGCGGTCTCGGCCTCGGTCGGCCTGAGCTTGTCGACGCCAGCTCCCACCTGCCTGAAAATCGTGGGGAGCACCATCACGATCACGAGCGCGCCGACGAGCTCGGAGGGGATCCAGCGGCCGATGACGAAGAGCAGGCCCAGGACGCCCCAGAAGACGGCGGTGCCCACGCGCTTCTCGTTGGTCCGGTCGCGGAGGTTGCGGACGGCGGCGTAGATGCACACGAGGCCGATGATGACATAGACGACCTCGAGGAGCTTCTCGGACAAGGTGACGTCCGCGCTCTGGATGAACTCGACGGGTCCCATCTACTCCGCCCCCCCTCCTGCGCTGGACACGTCGGTGGCCGCAGTCGACTTCTTGGCCAGCTCGTCAGCGTCCCTGCGGCAGAGCCTGCGATCGAACACGAAGTAGTAGACGGTCGTGACGGCCACGGCGACGACGGCGACGGGGATCTGTATGGCCGCGAGCTGCGGGAGCTCGACCGCGTAGCCGAGGTCGGACATGGTCCCCTGGACGAGCAGCATGCCCGAGCCGCCCACGAACAGCACCTGGCCGAAGAACCAGGCGACGTTCTCCATGCCGGCCGCCATTCCCTTGAGGGAGTCGCGGTGCCTCTCGGAGATCCTGCGGCCGTCCATCTCGTCGGCCGCCTCTGCCATGGGCATGACGACGGGCTTCACGAAGCCCGCGACGCCCCCAAAGCCCACGTTGAACGCGGCGAAGATGACGCGGAACACCCCATAGGCACCCATCACCAGCCCGGCCGAGGCATTCTTGACGCGCTCCATGAGCGACCTGGCAGCCTCCTTGAGGCCGTTGCGCTCGAGGGTGCCCGTCAGCAGGAAGATGACCACGCTGATGAGCATGTTGCGGTTGGAGACGAAGCCCTTGCCCATGGTCTGGAGAAAGGCGACGGGGTCCATCCCCGCTATGACGGCCGTGACGACCGCCGCGATCATGATGGTGAGGATGGAGTCCCACTTGAGGGCGAACCCAACCACCACGATCAGGATTCCGAGCAGCTTTATCAGTTCCATGTAACCTCCTCGCTGTCGCGTGAGACGAGCGCCTCTGGTACGCGCTCGGTCCCCTCTTGTTTCCAGGGGTGCTTATCCGCAGCTTCCATTCTCGTTCATGAGCGGCCTCGCGGCGTACGACGCGCGAGTCGTTGCGCATACGGAAACAAAGAGCGGCCGTGTCGAGCCTGTCTGTGCGCACGGAACGGTGCCTCGGGGAGGCGATTTTGTGTGTAGGGGCAGGCTCGTGTGGTTGATCGTGGGAAGTCGATCTCAGACGTACGTACTCGCAAAGGTCGACGAGGTTCTGCTGGGACTTGTCAGGTGCCTAGTGGGTCGTGGACGTAACCTGAGCGGGATTTCTGAAGATGACAAAGTGGGTCGTCAGCGCAAGAGCCATGAAGGCGGCTCCCACCCCGCACATGCCCGTCCAACCGAACGACTGGAAGGCCGTCGCTCCCAAAAACGAGCCCAGTGAGCCCCCGACGAAGTAGGAGAACATGAATACCGTGTTGGTGCGGCTGCGCACCTCGTCCCCGAGAGACTGGACGCGATCCATGTTGGAGACCTGCCCGAACTGGTTTCCCAGGTCGAGAACGACGGCGCCCACGCCGAGGCCCCACACGGAGCGACCGAGCAAGAAGAGCAGGGCAAAGGCGGCTGACGAGAGCACGGTGCCCACCCCCACGGAGAAGCGTGCCCCACGCCGGTCGCAGACGCCGCCGATGAAGTGAGCGGCGATGACGCCCGCAAGCCCCACGAGGCCCATGAGGCCCGCCTCGCGCGGGCCTAGCCCGAAGGTCGGCGAGCTCAGCCAGAAGGACAGCGAGGTCCAGAAGGCGCTGAACGCCCCAAACATGAGAAAGCCGTTGCAGGCGCTCTCGCGCAGGGGCCTCCACCTGCGAACCAGCCCCGGAAGGGAGCGTAGGAGCGCACCGTAGCCCACGCGAGACTGCCCTCGGTCCGCCGGGAGGGACCATCGTATCGCAAAGGAGAGCGCCGCAACGAGAGCCGCGGCGGCGACAAACACGAGACGCCACCCCAGGACGCTTCCCAAGAGGCCCGAGAAGGTGCGCGAGAGGAGGATTCCCACGAGAAGGCCGCTCATGACGTCGCCTATGACCCGGCCCCTCTCGGACTCAGGGGCAAGGTGGGCGGCATAGGGGACTATGAGCTGCGGGACGATGGAGACCACACCGACGGCCAGAAGAGAGGCGAGGAGCGCGGGAAAGCTTTGCGCGCAGGCGACCAACACGAGCGCGACCGCGGACACGAGCATCATGCGCCCCACGAGCGCGCGCCGCTCGAGCATGTCGCCGAGGGGCACGATTAGCAGCAGGCCGAGGGCGTAGCCGACCTGCGCGCAGGTGGCGGCGAGCCCGGCGGCGCCCTGCGTCACGGAGAACTCCGCGGCCACGTCCGTCTCGAGGGGCTGGATGTAGTAGAGGCTCGCGACGCAGACCCCGCAGGTCAGCGCCATGAGCACGACGAGGGGTCGTGTGAGCTCGAAGCGCCCGCGCGCCTCCGCCGCCATGTCGCTATCGCTGCGAGCTCGCATTGAGCGCTCCCCTCTCCGTGCACGCCGCCACGGCTCTCACGTCGCTTTTGGCGCAGCGTCCCTCCTCGGCGAGCGTCCGAACAAGGCGGGCGAGAAAGCCAACGAGGAAGGCCCGCTCGTGGTCGTTCGCGTCGCAAAGGAGGCTCTCGGCGAGCAGGTCGTAGCTCGCGTGATGGGCCCTGTGGTTGCGGACGGCCACCTGCCCGAGCCCCGTCAGAGCAAGCTGGCGCGATGCGCCGCGGACTCGCGCGCCCTCCGGCTGCACCATGCCCTTTTCCTCGAGCCGCGCCAGCGTCTGCGACACGGCCCCGCGTGTGATCCCGAGCTCTCGTGCGACCGCCGTCACGCTTGCGCCGGGAGCGTCGGCAACGGCCTGCAGAAGGTGGATCTCCGAGTGGTGCAGGCGCTCCCCCGTCCCAAAGTCCTGCGCACGGACGTCGGCCTCGTAAAAGCCGTCGTAGGCAGCGAGCAGCAGCTCGCCCACGCTCGCGTTCTCGCTCTCTTCCCTCATGAGCTCTCCCCTCATTTGCAGTAAGTGTATAGCTACTAATCACTTACTGCAACGGGGGATGGACTCTCAGGGGGTTCCACGTTCGCCACGCTATCGGGCGTCGCATGCCCAGGGGAGCACGACGGCCTGCGTCTCGCGGACGAACTCCACGTCATGCGTAATGACGATGACGCAGGTCCCCGCATCGGCGAGGCGTCTGAGCAGGTGTCCCATCTCGCGCATGTGGAACATATCCAGGCCGCTCGTGGGCTCGTCGAGCACGAGGACGTCCTTGTCGCTCGCCAGGCAGTCCGCGACGGCGAGGCGCTGGCGCTGGCCGCCGGAGAGGCTCATGGGATGCCGGTCGAGGTAGTCGCCCAGGTCGAGCTCCCCGAGCACGAAGAGCGCCCGGGCCTCCAGGGAGGCGTCGCCCAGCGTCACCTCGTCCAGGACGCTCTCGCCGAAGAGCTGGGCGTTCACGTCCTGCATGACCAGGGAGCAGGACGCGCGCTGACGGCGGCGGGTGAGCGCGACGGCGTCGAGGCTCACCGTTCCCGCGTCGCGGCGCACCAGGCCGCATAGGGCGCGAGCCAGGGTCGACTTGCCCGTGCCATTAGGTCCCGTTATCGCGCACAGGCTCCCGCGGGGAGCCTTGAACGTGACTCCCGACCACACGGTGCGCCCCCGGTGGGAGGCGGCGAGGTCGCGCGCGCAGAGGCCATCGCCCGTGGCCGGCTCGTCTGCGGAAACGACGAGGGGCGCGGGACGCGAGGCCTGGCGCAGGCCCAGCTCCTCGCGCTCCTCGTCCGTGAGCGCGAGGAGCGCGTCGGGGGCGTACTCCCCCTCGACGCGTCCTCCGCGCAGGTAGAGCACGCGATTGGCCACGTCGAGGGCGTACCACAGGCGATGCTCCGCGACGAGCACCGTCTTGCCCGCGAGCCTCCACGTCCTCAGGATCTTCCTCAGGCCGAGGATGCCGGCCTCGTCCAGGTTCGCCGACGGCTCGTCCAGTACGATGACCGAGGGGTCGAGGGCGTAGGCGCTCGCGCAGGCGACGCGCTGCTTCTCGCCCCCCGAGAGATCGAAGATGCTGCGTCCGAGCAGCTCCTCGACGCCGCATGCCGCGGAGGCGCGCGCGAGCGCCTCCTCCATCGCATCGTGTGACGCCCCCAGGTTCTCGAGACCGAAGACGATCTCGTCGGCCACGTCGAGGTTGAAGAGCTGCGACTTGGGGTTCTGGAAGACCGACCCCACGTGGGAGGCCATCTCCCACGGCTCCCGTGCGCGCACGGGAGCCCCGTCGACCGTAACCTCACCTCCCACGCGGTTCTCGCCACCGTGGAACAAGAGGCCATTGACCAGGTTGAGCACCGTCGACTTCCCGCAGCCGCTCATGCCGGCGAGCAGCACCGTCTCCCCCTCCTCCACGCGAAGCGAGCAGTCGCGCAGTGCCGGGTGACCCGAGCCCGCATAGGTGAAGGTGACCTCCCGGAGCTCTATCATGCTCATGCGACCGCCACCCTCGACGCGACGGCGAGGACGAGCACGACGGAGAAGGCCGCCATCGCGAGGGCGTCCGCGGAGCCCATGCCTATCTCGTGCCACGAGCTCCTGGGCCCGGGGTTCTCGATGCCGCGCACCGCGACGGAGGACCCCAGGTCGGTGGCGGTGGAGGCTATGCTCAGAAGCAGGGGGACGTAGAGGCACTCGAGCTTGCGTCCCCAGCCCCTGACGGAGCGCAGGCGCATGGCGTCGCGGACGTGAGCCGCCTCCCGGCCTATCGCGGGGAAGAAGCGCAGCGTCGCCACCAGGGCGACCGTCAGCGTCTCGGGCGAGCGCAGGGCGCGCAGGGCCGCCGCAAGCTCCCCCACGGAGGTGGTGTCCACCAGAAACGCCGCCGCCATGGCGCAGGGAAACACGATGCCCACGTAGCCGATAACGGAGAGCATGACGCCCACCTGCGCGGGGACCACGGGCACGACGAAGGCCCTGAGCGCCGCGATGGCGAGGTAGCAGGCCATGAGCCTGAGCGCCGAGGAGAGCCTGCCCCCCAGGGCGAAGAGCAGGCAGTACAGCCCCATGAGGGCCATCGTGTACGCCGTGTAGGGGGCGACGAACACCACGACGCTCGTCACCGCGATGAGGAAGAGCTTCGTGCGGGGGTCGAGCGCGAGCCGGCTGCGTCTCATGCTCACGGGGCCTACTTCGCGGGGGCGACGCGGGCGAAGTGCCTCCGCATCATCCTCGCCCCGAACAGCGCGCCCAGGATGGAGCCTACGATGACGCTGGCCACGATCAGGGCGAGGACGGGCGCGCTGATGAGCGCGTACAGCTGGTCGACGTAGGCCTGAGGCATCTGCGTCATCGCCGTGGCGAAGTACTGCTCCTTGGTGAGGTAGAGCGGGAGAAAGTCGCCTATGAAGCCCAGGTTGAAGAAGCAGAACGCGGCCGTCGCCAGGGCCCCGGGGCGATAGTCGGCCCTCTTGGCGAAGAGCTCGCAGAGCAGGCCGCCCACGATTCCGGTGACGAGGATCATCCACGTCGCCTCCACGAACACGAGGCCGGTGACCACGCTGATGATGAGAAAGGCCCCGGGCTTTCTGACCTTGGACATGACGAGCATGAACACGGGGCCGATGAGCAGCGCGTCGACGAAGTGCGAGGAGAACCAGACGTAGGGTCCGAGGCCTCCCGCGATCATGAGGGCGAACCGTATGACGATTATGACCGCCCCCAGGGCACCCACCATCACTGCGTCGCGCGCGGTCATCTTGTCGGAACTTGACTGACTCGCCATCTCTTCGCACCCCTTAGATTGTCAGTGCTACCTAACTCGCAAGTTAGCATAGTGTATGCGCGCCGAAGGAGGAGCGCGGAAGGTTGGGACCTTTTCAAAACAGGGACAAGGTTGCGCGCGCGGCGTCGAGCCTGCCGCGGCGCACACAACGCCCCTTAGAGAGCTGCATTCCGTGCAGGTGGGCAGACTCGACGCTCACTCAGGGCCCTACCGCCCCCGCCGCGGCGCGCAGGTCGGCGTCAGACCGGGTCTGCGGGGTGCGGCGTGGCGATCGTCTCGCGCAGGACGCGCAGGATGTCCTGGATGCAGGAGTCGTCCGCGTGGAAGGGCCGCGAGAGGTCCTCGAAGACGAAGATGTTGAACGTCGGCGTCCCCGGGCCCGTGAGGGGGACGAGGGTGAGGGCGTCCCCGTCCATGACGAGGCTGGTCACGAAACCCACGCCCACTCCCGCCTCGATGAGTCCTTTGAGCTCGGATATCTGGTCCGTCTCGGCGGCTATCTGGGTGCTCCTCCCGCAGCGCTCTGAGAGCCCCTGCAGGATGTCGCGCTGTATGTAGTCGCTCGTGAACGAGACGAACGGCAGGCTCGGGAGGGCGCAGAACTCCTCGAAGCTGATCGAGGCCCCCGGACACGGGGCCGCCTGTCCCGCCGGCAGGGCAAGGCAGAAGGGGAAGGTGCCCACCCTGCGGCTCCTGACGTGGGGGATGTCGAGCTCGTCGGCCGCGGAGGCCACCACCCCCACGTCCAGGTTATGGTGGCGGATCTCCTCGAGGGTGCGCTGCGAGCCCCAAGACGAGACCACGACCCGATGGCCCTGGAACGCCGTGGCGAGCGCGCCCATGTTATCCTTGAAGTAGCGGTCCAGGATGATGGGGGGCAGGCTGAGGCGAATCGCGCGGCGGCACTCCAGGCTCTCGATCTTTCGCGCGGCCGCGTCGATCTCGCACAGCGCCGCGCCCGCATGGGCCACGAGAATCTTGCCGGCGTCGGTCAGCGAGACGTCGCTCGAGTCGAACTGCTGGCGCAAGAAGAGCTCGGTGCCCAGCTGGCGCTCGAGGCGCTTGACGGCCAGCGACACCGCGGGCTGCGACATGCCAAGAGCACGGGCGGCCTTCGTGAAGCTGCCGTGCTCACCACCCGCTCGAAGACCTCAAGATCGTGAATGTTCCTGATGGCGGCCATGGCTGTCTACCTGACGACCTTCCGTCTGTGGGAGGATGCGAGCGCGCGGAGCTAGTACTCCGGGTGCCACGCCGCGGCATCGATCGCCGCGCCCACGTCCGCGACCTCGACCCGGTTCAGCCCCTCCTCGAGCGCCCTCTCGGCGACCGCCGTGGCCACGTTGCGCGTGATCTGGGTGAGGTCGCTCATGGGCGGCAGGACCGGGGCACCGGGCTGGGAGGTGTCGATCATATCCGCGAGGGCCTGGGCGCCGGCGAGCAGCATGCCGCGGCTCACGATGCGGGCGCTGGGAATGAGCGCCCCCAGGCAGATGCCCGGGTACATGAGGGCGTTGTTGCCCTGACCGATGTGGTAGGTCACCCCGTCGTAGTCGACCGGGGCGGACGGCGTCCCGGTGACCACCGAGGCACGCCCCTCCGACCAGCGAATGACGTCTGCGGCCGTGGCCTCGGCGAGCTTCGTGGGATTGGAGATGGGCGCTATGAAGGGGTGCTCGACGTGCGAGGCCATGGCGCGCACGACATCCTCGGTGAAGGCTCCGTGAACGGTCGAGGTACCGATAAGGGCCGTCGGGCGGACGGCGTCGACGACGGCCGCGAGCGAGGTGGTCTTAAGGTCGGCGGCAAACTCGGAGGCGTCGTGGGCATAGCGGACCTGGCCCTCGGTCAGGTCGGGCATTCCCTTGAGGATGAGCCCGTCACGGTCAACGAGGTAGACCCGTGAGCGCGCCTCCGCAGACGTGAGCCCACCGAGCTTCTCGAGGCCGTCGACGATCTGGTCGGCGATGCCGATGCCAGCCGTGCCGGCGCCAAAGGTGAGGATGCGCGAGTCGCTGAGCGGGGCATCCGCGACCTTGGTGGCGGCCATGAGGGCGCCCAGGACCGTCACGCCCGTGCCCTGGATGTCGTCGTTCAGGGTGAGGACGGTGTCACGGTAGCGCTCGAGGATGGGGGCGGCGCAGGGACGCCCGAAGTCCTCCCAGTGAAGGAGGGCGCTCGGATAGAGCTTGAGCGAGGCGTCCACGAGCGCCTGGATGAGGTCATCGTAGCGCTGGCCGCGGACGCGCTCGAAGCGGTTGCCCAGGTAGCGCGGATCGTCGAGAAGCTCCTTGCGGTTGGTGCCCGCGTCCACCATGACGGGTAGGATCTTGGCCGGGTCGATGGAGGCCGCCGCCGTGTAGACGGCGAGCTTGCCGGTGAGGATCTCGGCGCCGTTGGTGCCCCAGTCGCCGATGCCCAGGATGCCCTCGGAGTCGGTCGCCACCACGAGGCGGATGTCGGCACCCTCCCCCGCGAAGGCACGGAGCGACTCCTCGACCAGCTCGGGATGGTCGACTGAGACGTAGGCGACCTTGCTGCCAAAGTAGTGCTCGTCGTAGTTCTCGATGGACTGCGCGACCGTGGGGGCGTAGACGATGGGCATGTACTCCGTCAGGTGGCGCTCCATGCTGTAGAAGAAAAGGCGGGCGTTCGAGTCGCGCACGCCCATGAGGTAGATGCGCTTGGCGAGGTCCGTGGGCTCGGCCAGGAAGCGCTCGTAGACCTCCCTCTCCTGCTGCTCGATGGTCTGGACCCCGGCGGGCAGAAGGCCCTGGAGGCCCAGCTGCGCTCGCTCCTCCGCCGTGAAGGCCGTGCCCTTGTTGAGCAGGGGGTCGACGAGCACCGCAAATCCGGTCTTGTTCATGGTGCATCCCTTTCTTAGAGGCTGTTCTGCTTTCATGCGTAGCGCGACTAGTCGTTCGGGGCGACAAGAACGCGTGCCAACTCGTCGCCGACCTCTGACGTGGAGGCCGTTCCCCCCATGTCCACGGTAAGGACGGGGCCCCGCACCACCGTCTCGATCGCCTGTATGACGGCGGCTCCCCATGCGGGCAGGCCGAGAAAGTCCAGCATCTGGGAGACTGACCAGATAGACGCCAGGGGGTTGGCAATTCCCCGTCCGGCAATGTCGGGGGCGGACCCGTGGATGGGCTCGAACATCGAGGGGTATTTCTTCTCGGGGTTGAGGTTAGCACCGGCGGCTAGCCCCATGCCGCCGACAATTGCAGCGCCCAGGTCGGTCAGGATGTCCCCGAACAGGTTTGAGGTCACGACCACCTGGAAGCGGGCGGGGTGCATGACGAAGTTCATGGCCGCCGCGTCCACCAGCAGCGAGTGGGTCTCCACGTCTGGGTACTCCCTGCCCACCTCCTCGAAGACCCCGTCCCAGAAGACCATCGAATAGTTCAGTGCGTTGCCCTTGCTGACGCTCGTGAGCGTCTTGCCCTGCGCACGGGCCAGATCGTACGCGTAGCGGATGATGCGTTCGGTCCCCACCCGAGAGAACACCCCCGTCTGCAGAACGGTCTCGTGAGGTTTGCCCTTGTAAAGCCAGGCTCCCGCCCCCGCGTACTCTCCCTCGCTGTTCTCGCGTATGACCGTCATGTCGATGTCTCCCCGCCCCACGTTCTTAAGCGGGGTAATCACACCATGTGCCCCCTCGAGGAGCTTGACCGGGCGCACGTTCACATACTCGTCGAACTCCTTTCTAATCTTGAGCAGCAGCCCCCACAGCGAAATATGATCGGGGACGCTCGGGGCGCCAACGGCGCCCCGGTAAATCGCATCAAAAGCGCGCAACTGCTCTATGCCGTCGTCCGCCATCATCTTGCCGGTTCTCAGATAGTACTCACAGCCCCAGGGGAAATCGTCGAAGTCAAATGCTACGGAGTCATCGAGCTTGGCTATGCATGAACACGGGGCCGATGAGCAGCGCGTCAACGAAGTGCGAGGAAAACCAGACGTAGGGTCCGAGGCCTCCCACGATCATGAGGGCAAACCGTATGACGATTATGACCGCCCCCAGAGCACCCACCATCACCGCGTCGCGCGCGCCCATCTTGTCGGGGTTCGAATGGCTCGCCGTCTCTTCCCACCCCTTAGATTGTCAGCGCTACCTAACTCGCGAGTTAGTATATGCGCGCCGGAGGAGGCGCGCGGAAGGTTGGGACCTTTTTTCAAAAGGCTCTGTTAAACCACCGATGACATCTGTTGATTGAGCTCCGGATGGAATGGATAAGGAGTCTCGGCGTAGCCACGCCACGTCCTTGCGTACGACCCCGCATCGAGCTGCTCGAGCAGGAGGTCCGTACGTCCTCGTGAGCGCCGGGCTTCGAGCGTCCACTTGAACCACATGAGATAGCCGTGGAGTCTCCTCGTCGACACCCCGCGAAATGGCGAGAGAAAGAGCGAGAGGGTCGAGTGAAGGGCGTTCACCCTGTTAAGGGGTGTATGACTGCCACCGGAGGAGAACCTCCCGTGTACGGCCACGCCCATCTCCGCAAGTGGCCTCACGTATCCCGCAAGCCTGTCGGTGGAGACGATTGCGCCCCTGAGGGCGCATCCGGCGAGCCCGGCCCTGCACGCGCCGACGCCCGCCTTGCCGAGGCACACCTCCTGGAGGAACACATCCCCCCTCGCGTTCACGCATGTCATGATGCTCACCTTGTCCCCGCTCACGCCGCGTCTGACCCCGTCGCGGCCGCGGTGCCTGGCCGGACGGGGCATGGAAAACCCAGGCGGCGGGCGTGGTTGCCCGACAGGGAGTCCGGAACGAGGGTCTCGTCGGCCTGGACCGGACAATCCGGACCGGCCTCGAACGGAGAGAGCATCCCCTCCATCACCTCGATGGCCCTGTGACGCATGAAGAAGCTCGTCTTGAGCGATACCCCGCACCTCTCTGCCGCATCGCGCAGCGTGAGGCCGTCGACGACGCAGCGGGCGTACTCGGCCCACGTGACAGCCGGCAGCTTCGTGGTCCCGAGCACCTTGCCCGTGGCTCCCCCGAACGTGCGAGAGCACCCGCGGCAGAGCCAGCGCTGGCGTCCGGCCAGATCACGACCCTTGCGCACGACATGCGCGCACCCGCATCTCGGACACCTCCGTGCCTCGAAGTCCTCGGAATCGTCAGACGTCTCGTCGGCCGTCGCCTCGAGCAGCAGCCCCAACATCTCATCGCGCTCCCTGGCGCTCATGTTACGAACGATTGCCCTCATCCCGTCCCCCATGCGTCCTCCCCCAAACCGTCTTACCACCCTGGGGAGAACAATACTCTCCAGGTCGGACACTAATGTCATTGGCGGGTTAACAGAGCCTTTCAAAACAGGGGCAAGGCCCCGGGTGCCGCACCGAGCCTGCCCATCTGCACAGAACGCAGCCTTCTGAGGGTTGTTGCGTGCGCCGCGGCAGGCTCGACGATTGATGCTCGACGCAGAAGTCGAGCTCTACCGCTCCCCCACCGCGACGCGGGCGCGCCAGGCGCTCGGCGTCTCGCCTATAACGGCGCCAAACGCGCGCGAGAACTTGGAGTGGCTCGAGTAGCCCACGGCGGCAGCGGCCTCGGACACCGTGAGGCGGCTGTCCGCAGACAGCATCTCAGCCGCGCGACGGATGCGATAGGAGCGGTACCACTGGTAGACGGACACGCCGAACACCTCACGAAAGGACTGCTTGAGCACCGTTGGCGAGGTATGGCACTCCCCGGCGAGGCCGTCTATGGTCTTGGGGAGACGCAGGTTCTGGGTCATGGCCCGCTGGGCGCGGCACGCGATGTCCTCGTGCGCCGCGAGCGTCGAGGCACAGCAGTCGCATCGCTCACCAGGGGACGCCTGGCAGATCGCGTGCAGAAGCTCGATCGTCTTGAGGCGATAGGCCCCCGCCCCCATCCTCCCCATCGAACGAATGTCCATCTCACACATCGCATGCGCAACCCGGGGGCACTCGGTGAGCCAAGAGAAGCCAGTGCCCGCGGGGATGCGCGCGAGCAGGTCCTGCGGGCTCACGTCGAAGGCCACGAGAACCGCGTGCGTCTGCTCCGAGAGGCCCTCGGCACTTAGCGAGACAAACAGGCCTTCGAAGTCGTCAAGGGCGACGAGCTCCTCCCCCAGGCTCGGGCGCGCAACCAGGAGGCAGAGGTCTCCTGGAGCCACGAGAAGGCGCAGGGCTCCATGGCGCAGGGTGCACATACCTCGCCAGCACCCACCCACGAGAAGTGATCCACCAGGCAGGTCGCGCGCCATGGAGACCGGGCCGTCAGAGGGCCGCAGGCGGACGATGCGAGTGGTGACACCCTCAAAGACAGGTATGTGACGCTCTTGCGACATGGCTCACCCCTATTGGATCCGTGCCAAACGAGGGGGCGTCGTTGCCCCCGGGCCCTTTTGGACGCACGCGCTCCCCGGCAGGGCTCATGCGCGAGACCATAGTATAGACTGGAGAACGCTTAAAGTAACTCATGGCTTACATTCTCTCCCCAAGGAGTGACCTTTGGACACCGGAATCGTCATAGCCAACACGGGCTCCCCCTCGGCCCCCACTCCCGACGCGGTCGAGACCTACCTCTCCTCCTACCTCATGGACCCCCACATCCGCCAGCTTCCCAAGATCGCGTGGAACATTCTGCTTAGGAAGGCCATCCTGCCCAAGCGCAGGTTCTCCTCGAGCGAGCGGTACCGCTTCGTGTGGGAGGAGGGGGGTGCCCCCCTCGTCGCGCACCAGGAGCGCCTGCGCGCCAAGGTCCAGTGGATGTGCAACCGCGAGGGGCTGCTCCCCTCGGCCACCGGCGGCGTCTCGGTCCGCTCGGCCATGAGCTACGGGGATCCGAGCATGGCAGATGCTCTCGCGAGCCTTCGGGAGGATGGCTCCGAGCGGGTGCTCTGCCTGCCCCTCTACCCGCAGACGGCCTCCTGCATCACCGGCTCGGTCGCGGACTCCTTCGAGCGGACGCTCGCGGAGCTCGGGTGGGACCCCCCCGCGAAGGGTCGTCGAGGGCTATGCCCAGAACGCCTTCTACCTCGAGGCCGTCGCCTCCTCCATCGAGGGGCGCGGCTTCGGTCAGCGTCCCGACGACCGCCTCGTACTCTCGTTTCACTCGGCTCCGCTCAAGGACGAGCGCGCCGGGGACACCTACCGCCAGCAGGCCCGACAGACGGCGGACGCCGTGGCGGAGCGGCTCGGCGTCGACCCCGCCTCCGTCACCGTGTCCTACCAGAGCGTCTTCGGGCCGGACCCTAGCGCCTGGGCGCGGCCCCTCTCCCTTGACGTGCTGCGCGGCTGGCGCGACCAGAAGTTCAGGGTCTTCTTCTGCTGCCCCGGCTTCGCGGTCGAGTGCCTGGAGACGCTCTACGACGTCCCCCAGGAGCTCCTGAGCGCGCTCGAGGGCGACGAGGTGGAGCCGCCGAGCCCGGCGCGCTGCCTCAAAGGCGGCGCCATCGGGCCCAGGGGGCGCTTCGTGTGGGTCCCCTGCCTCGACGACTCGGACGCGCATGCGGTGGTCGTGCGCAGCGTGATCGACGACGCCCTCAGGGACGGTTCCTGGACGGGGATCGAGAGCTCCCTCGGATAGAGAACGCGCCGCCCGCAGACTGCGTGACTTCGCCGTTCGCGCGCACGAGGAGGCACTCGATGCCGTCGTGTCCGTTCACGTAGTCCAGGGCCCCCTGGCATCCCAGGGAGAGGAGCAGCTTTCCAAGGCCCTCGCCCTCCGTTGACCTCGCACACAGCACGCTCGCACTCGCCAGGTTCGTCTTGAGCGGCGCGCCCGTCCGGGGGTCGAGGATGTGAGCGTAGCGTACGCCGCCCCTCTCGAACGCGCGGGTGCGCACGCTGCTCGTCACGAGGCTCTGGTCCCCCAGCTCGCAGGCCGCCAGGGGCCTTCCGAACGTGTCGTCGGGGTCGGCCACGCCGACGCGCCAGGGCCGCCCGTCGGGTCGCGTGCCCAAGCAGTGGACGTTCCCGCCCAGGTCGAGCACGGCGCGCACGCAGCCCGCATTCCTAAGGAGGCTTACGAGGTCGTCCGTGACGAAGCCCTTGGCCATGCCGCCCAGGTCGATGCGGGCGGCCGGGTCGTCGAGCCAGGTCCGCCTTCCGCAGACGTGAAGGTGGCGCCAGCCGATGTGCCCCACGGCCGCGCGCAGGAGGGCCTCGGAGGGAACCGTCCCCCGCTTGAAGTCCCACAGCGCGCTCGCGGCCCCCACGCTCGCGTCGAAGGCGCCGCAGGTCTCCTCCGCCAGGCGCACAGACTCCCGGAGGGCGTCCGCGGTGTCCTGGTCCACCTCGACGGGACGCCCTCCCGCCGCATTGAGCCTCCCTACGTCGCTTGTGGGGTCGAAGCGGTTGAGGGCGGCGTGGAAGCGCGCGCAGCGGGCGAGGCAGACGTCCATCAGCTCCTGCGAGCAGTCGGCCCTGATACGCACGAGCGTGTCGAAGAACTCCCCGGCCCCCATGATGAGGGGAGGCCGAGAGGCACAAGGGCGCGAGGTGCCCGCGCCGGCCGTCATGCCCAGGGAGGGGCCGGCAAAAAGCTCACGGCACCGCCGAGCCACAGCGCAATGAGCAGCGACGCGGCGCGTGCGACGATCCCTCGCGGGCTCGTAGGAGGTCGGCCGCCCCGTGGCCCTGTCGACGGCGAAGCCCTGCTGGTCCAGCGCCTCTTCCGCGCGCCTGAGGGCGGGGCCAAAGTTGACGCAGCCCGCCTGCGCGACGGTCTCGCAGCGGTCGCACTGGACGCACTCCCCCATCTGCGGCCCCTCGCCCGGAGGCGCGATGCGCACGGGGCAGCGGCGCCTGCACGCCTCCGCCTGCCCGGGACGGCCCGGGTCGACGTGCCGGTTGGAGCGCGGCAGTATCGGCATGAGCGAGAAGAGCGCGCCGAGGGGGCAGAGGTACTCGCAGAACGAGCGCTCCTTGGCCACCATGAGGGCGCAGAGAGCGAGGAGGACGATGCCCCCGACCACCCCCACGCTCGCCGGGCTCACGTTCACGAGCTGGCCGAAGGCGGTCCACGGTGAGACGGCGCTCACCACGGCTCCGGCGCCCGCGAACGAGGCCACGAGCACGACGGCGAGCACGACGTACTTGATCAGGCGCAGCGCGTCCTCCGTGCGGGCGGACAGGCGATGCCCATGAGCGTGCAGCGCCCTGCGAAGCGGCTTTCCCAGCTGGTAGAGGACGTCACCGAGCGTGCCGAACGAGCAGGCGTAGCCGCAGAAGAAGCGCCCGAAGACGACCGCGTGCGCGAGCAGCAAGACGAGCGTGAGCACGAAGCTCGTGACGTCAGCGGCCTCTCCCCTGCCGAGCGCCACCATGAGGGAGCGCGCACCGGAAAACGCCATCGAGAAGGCCTGGGGCGCCAGCACGAAGAAGGCCACCTGCAGGGCGAGACGAGACCAGCGCACAAAGTCGCGGCGACTCTTGCGGGGGACCGCGTGAGAGGCGGCCGCCGAGGCACCACACACTTTCTTGGCACTTTTGGACATCGCGCTCACCTAGTGGGTCCTGTCAGACTGCTGGCGCAGGGTGTAGCCGTAGGTGATGGCGTTCTGCTCTTCGGTCGATGCGTTCTGCCCGAGGAGGTCGCCCACGGTGAGCTCGTACCATGCGGCGCTGTCCTCGTCGGCTCTCGTCTGCGCGATCCGCTTGAGCTCGGAGGTGGAGTGGGCCGCGGACGAGCTGGTCGTCATGCTGGTCCGCGCAGTGCTGCCCTCGGCGGCACCACCGTTCACCAGCGCGTTGTTGACGGCGTTCATGATGCCGTGGCTGGAGTAGGTGGCGCTGCTCACCGTGTCGAGGTCCCAGCTCTGGGATTCCTCGATCTCGGGTATGAGCTTTTCGGACGCGAGGCTGAGGTAGGAGTCGGTGTCACCCGTCCTCGTGACGGAGATGTCGGTGAGGTAGCCGTTCTCCACGCTCACCGAGACAGAGAGGGGGCCGCCGAACGAGCGGGCCGTGCCCTCGAAGGTGCCGTCCTTCATGAGCGGTCCTCGCTCGCCGGAGGTGCGCCCTTCCTGGGCCGCCTGCGCGGCCTGCGCGGACGAGACGCTCAGAAAGGCATTGGCGCCTGCGAGCGAGGCGGCAACGGCCCCTACGCACAGGGAGCGCACGAGGAGGTTCCTCGGTATGCGGGTCACCTCTCACCCCTTTCTCGTCGGCGGGACCATGCGAGGCCCGCCCTAGCTGGTGGCCGTGGCCTCGAGGATGTTCTGACCCAAGTACTCCTGGGTCTTCTGCAGGCCGGGGAGCATGAGCCAGGAGGCCGAGCCGGTGAAGGACAGGTACTCCGTGAGGTCGCAGTCACGCCACAGGCGCATGAACTGGTAGAAGTCGTTCTCGGGGTCACGCGCCATGCCGCCGGTGTGCATGCCGGCCCTGAGCTGACCCACGGCGTTGAAGCCGTTGGAGAAGTTCCAGCCCCAGCGAAACATCGTGTGACCGGAGGAGTGGCGCAGCGAGGAGAACAGGCCCACGTGGGAGGCGGGGTCGATGAGGGGGTCGCCGTTCTCGTCGAGCGCCTCGGGGTCGGGCTCGGCCGTCTCGTCCTCGCCACCGGACAGGGGGATGCCCTCGAGCTTCGTACGCCCGATGACGCGCTCCTGCTCGGCCAGCGTCTGCTGGTCCCAGGCCTCGATCTTCATGTCGAACGAGCGCCACATCATATACGTGCCGCCTGCGTAGAGTTCGCCGTGGGGATCGTCGTCGGGCTGTATCCAGACGCACTTCTCCATGTAGTCCTCGTCCTCGGGGGACGGGGCGGTCGTGCCGTCGCGGAAGCCGAACAGGTCGCGGTCGGCATGCGCGTAGCCCTCGGGCGAGAGCGTGTGGTAGTAGCCGACCTTGTTCCAGCGGATAGTCGCCGTGCCGTACGCCGCGCGGATCAGGTTGCGCGCGGCGTGGAAGGCCACCTTGGGGTCCTCGGCGGCTATGAGCAGGAAGAGGTCGCCCCCGCATTCGTCGTCTGCGAGCTGGTCGCCGGAGAAGTGCGGCATCGTGTAGTCGAGGCGCTCGGGCCTGACCGCCGCGAGGCCGTAGCGGTCCGTGCCGTCGGAGGCCTGGAACAGCGTCGCCCCGAAGCCGAGCGAGACGGTGAGGCCTGCCGCGCCCAGGTCGTACGTCTCGCCGGAGTCCAGGGGCGGCGCGTTCTTGTCGGATCTGGGCTCGTCCACGGGAAAGCCGTCGCAGAGGTTCTCCGAGTACTTTGTCCAGGTCTTGAGCAGGGCGACGAGGTCGTCGCGGGTGGCCGCGTCGCTCATGTCGAACGCGACCGCTTGCAGGTTCTGCTGGGAGCCGGTCACGCCGGGCTGGTGCTCGACGCTGCGCATGGGGACCTCGATGCGCTGGACGTTTCTGACCATCGAGCCGTCCTCGGTCCAGTCGTCCGTGGCCACGGCCACGCCGGTCTCGGCCTGGTTGGAGACCGTCTCGCTCGACGCGGCGGCCGGGGCGGAGGACGCCTTCGCGTCGTCGCAGCCGGGGAGCACCACGGCTGCGATGGTCCCGGCGGCGAGGGTGCCCAGGCCCCTGAGGGCGTCGCGACGCGTGACGCCGGCTCTCATCGGCCTCTTTTCGGCGGGTGCTGTTTTCTTGTCGGACATCAGGGGTTCCTCTCTGTTGCAAAAACACCGACAGACCGACGGTCTTGGGACCGTCGGTCTGCTGACGCCTATACCTGCGGATGCGTCTTCATGGACGAAGGGGCGCCTCCTACTCCAAGACGATGGCGGTCAGCTGGGCGACGGACTCGCGCAGCGCGTTGACCTCGTTGGAGAGCTTGCGCGCGGCGTCGGAGAGGCTGTCCTCGTCCTGACCCTCGCCGGCGTTGGCATCGAGCTCGGCGTAGGAGGGGTAGACCGGGTTCTCGGCGTCGCCCGTGTTGTACTGGGAGAGCTCGTCGTTCATCGTCACGAAGGCCTTGTCGATCTCGGTGGCGGTGTCGGGGTCCTTCGTCTCGACGAGGTCGCGCACGGCGCCGTAGGCGACCTTGGCCCCCTCGACATTAGCCTGGAAGTCGTACAGGTCGGTGTGGGAGAAGGCCTCCTCCTCGCCGGTGATCTTGGTGGTCGCGACTTCCTCGAGGAGCGAGATGGCGCCGTTGGAGATGTCGTCGAGCGAGACCTCGAAGCTGCTCGCGTAGACGAGGTCGTAGAGGTCTTGCGTGTCGCTCACGAGCGTGTCGGCCAGGGCGGCGCGGTAGTCGTCGGAGTAGCCGGCCTCGTCGGGACTCCAAAGGTCGAGCTCGATGGCGTGCCAGCCGGTCCAGTAGCCGTTCTCGTGCAGATCGTCGCCGGCCTCGAAGTCTACATGGTCGGTGCTGTAGCCGTCGTCGCCCGCGTCGGCGCGACGCTCGTCCAGGTAGGGGTCGATGTCGCCGAACGCCTCGGCCGTGGGCTCGATGCGCTCGTAGTGCATCCTCACGAGGGCATAGTTCTCCTTGCACCACGCGGTGTCACCGGCCTTGTAGTGCTCGGCGAACTCAGTGGTGGCATCCAGGAGCTGGCCCGACTGGTCCTTGATGTAGGCGGTGTAGGCGGTGACGGCCTGGTTGCGGAGCTCCTGCTCGTCGTCGGAGACGGCGACCTCCTCGCCGGAGTCCTCGACGGTGAACTCGGTGGCGTCGACGAGCGGGCCGACCATGTTCGTCTTGGAGGCGGTGTAGTAGGTGCCCGGCTCGAGGGCGGCCGTCACGTCGACGGTTGTGCCCGGCGTGATGTTCTCGCGCTCGGTCTTGATCTGGAGCTTGTCCTCGGCCAGGATCTCGAACTCGTTGACGGACGTCCCGTTGTTGGTCACGTGAAAGGTCACGGTACCGGACTTGGTGGCGTTGGCGCTCAGCTTGCAGGACGAGTCGTCGATGGTGACGGTGATCTCCTGCGAGGACTGGTCGGAGGCGGTCGTCGCCTGGGAGGCGTCCGAGCCGGACTGGGTGGTGGCGTTGGACTGGCAGCCCGCGAGAGGGACGGCCACCAGGACGCCCGCTATGGCCGCGGTCGCGGCCTTCCTCACCCAGGTACCCGTGTTCAGATTGAGCATGGAACTTCCTTTCCTATCCAGATGCGTACGCCTTTCGGCATTCCACGAACGTGGCGAGCGAGTGCGCGCGCCGGGGCTACGAGGCCTCCGGTGACGCGTTGGGTGTGTCGACGAAGATCTTGCCCTTGAGCTGAAGCGTGAACAGGACGAGCACGACGACGAGGTACGTGGCCCATGCGGCGAGCTGCAGCCAGGTGGGCGAGAAGAGGATGTCGAGGTTGAAGAAGGCGCGCAGAAGGGTGAACCACCAGGTTCCCGCGACGGCCGCGATCATGGCGGAGTGATCGTAGAGGTAGACGGCGTATCCCGGGATGACCGAGGCCTCCTGCAGGTCCTTGATCCCGTACATGACGATGCCCGCGGCCACGAAGATGAGCAGGTAGCCCGTCACCGCGAAGAACTTGTGGATGTCGATGAGGGTGGAGCCCCTGTAGACGAGGTATCCCACGATGACGGCCCCCACCAGACCGAGCAGCACGCCGGCGGCGGGGCCCGCGACCCCCTGCTCCCCCGATGAGCGCACGGTGGCCCACACGAAGACGGCCGTCTCGGCGCCCTCGCGGCCCACCGAGACGATGGCGAGCCATACGAGACCGCTGACGTTGCCCGCGTCGAGCGCCTCCTTGGCCTGCTCCTCGACGCCCCGGGCGAGCCTGCGGGAGTTCTTGCCCATCCAGAAGATCATCCACGTCACGAACCCCATCGCCACGAGGGACAAAGAGCCCCCCAGAATCTCCTGGGTCTGGAAAGTGATGGTCATGGGGCCCCAGGTCCAGTAGACGCCGAGCCCCAGCGGCACGATCGCGGCGATGACCACGCCCAGCCAGAGCTTAGGCATGATGTCCTCGCGGCCGACCTTGTAGATGTACGCGACCAGGATGCCGACCACGAGGGCCGCCTCGACGCCCTCGCGCAGGGCGATGAGGAAGTTAGCGACGAAGATCTCCAAGCGACGCTCCTTGGGTTGGGGTCAGAGCCAGAGGGCTTGAAAGTAAGCCATGGGATACTTGCTCGTTCCTTTATACGCCCTGAAGAGTCGATTCGCGACGGTCGGCGGCGGGTTAGCCCCTTTGGGGCCGGGGCGTCCGTTTTGGCTAGGATTCCCATGGCGGCGCGAGCCAGCCTCGCGCCGCCATGGGAAGTCCTACGAGGCGCGGCCCGTGAGGACGAGGGTCCGCGTGGCGAGCGCGGCCGCCACCTTGCGATGGCTTACGAGAATGACGGCGCGGCCCGCGCGCGCCTCGTCGAGCGCCCTGAGCACGGCCGCCTCGTTGAGGCTGTCCAGGTTACTCGTGGGCTCGTCGAGCAGGAGGATGGGGGCTTGCGAGAGAAGCGCGCGGCAGAGGCCCACACGCTGCCGTTCGCCGTCGGACAGGGGGCTCGCGCCCGCGCCGACGGGGGTGTCGAGCCCCCGGGGAAGCCGTGCCACCGTCGAGGCGAGCGCCGCAGCCGCAAGGGCGCGTTCGAGCTCGCCCTCGCTCGCGTCGGGGCGCGCGAGCATGAGGTTCTCGCGCAGCGTCGCGTCGAGGAGGTAGGTGTCCTGCGTCATGTATGCCTCGAGGGAGCGCAGCGCACCCGTGCCCAGGCGTCGGACGTCGCGGCCGGCCACCTCGACGGCCCCGTCGTCCACGTCCCAGAAGCGCATGATCAGCCCCAGGAGCGTGGACTTCCCGACGCCGCTTCTTCCCACGACGCGCAGCACCTCGCCCGGGCGGACCGTCAGGCAGACGTCGCTCAGCACGTCCGCGCCGGCCTCGTAGGCAAACGAGACGTGCGCGACCTCCACGCTCGCCCGGGAACCCGGTCGCTCCCCCGGCTCCACGTCGCGCACGGCCGGCTCCTCACCGAGCACGTCGAGGATCCGACGGGCGCAGGAGAGCGTCCGCTGGAGCGAGAAGCCCAGGTGCGCGACCTCCTCGACGGGGTCAAGGGCTGCGATCAGCGCCAGGACGCAGGCGAGCGCGTCCGGGGCCGCGAGCGCGCCCGATGCGACGAGACCGGCCGAGAGCGCCACTGCGGCGGCCACGAAGGCGAGGCCGAGCGCGGGCGGGAGCGCGCCGAGGGTCGAGGTCCTCGCGTCATAGCCGCGCGAGCCGTCCGAGAGCGAGCCCGCGTGCGCGCCCAGCTCCTGGGAGAAGGCGGAGGCGCGCCCGTACTGCAGGAGGTCGCCCATGCCCTCGAGGCTGTCGAGCACGAACGCACCCATGAGGGCGGAGTAGTCTGTGACCCGCGTGCCGCGCTCCCGCGTGAGGCGGGAGCCCGCCAGGGGCATGACGACCCCCACGACTACGAGCGCGACGAGCGTCAGGGCCCCGAGCTCAGCCGAGCGCTCCCAGACGAAGGCCGTGAGCGCCACCGAGCTGAGCAGGGTGGCGAGCGTGGGCGCGAGAATCCGCGAGTAGAGGCCTTCGAGCGTCTCGACGTCCGAGCTCAGAAGCGCCGCGAGGTCGCCTGCGCCACGCCCCTGCAGCTTGGCGGGGGCGAGGCTGCGCAGGGCCCCGAAGACCCGGTCGCGCACGAGCTGGAGGGTGCGGAAGGTCTGGTCGTGCGTGAGGAGGCGCTCGAGGTAGTGCACGACGCCGCGCGCGAGGCCCAGAAGGACCACGGCGGCGAGCCCCGCGACCGGCAGCGCCCGCGAGCCCGCAGAGGCCAGGGCGGCCACGCAGGCGCCCGCCGCCACAAGCTGGCCGGCCGCGCAGAGGTTGCCCGTGGCCCCCAGGACGCCCGCGACCACAAGCTCCGGCGCCATGCGGCCGGTGAGGCGCACCATCCCTGCCACGATCCGCGGCGCGGACCCTCTCGTGGGGGCGGGCGTGGGACCCGGGTCCTCGGCACCGGCGGAGTCGGGGTCCGACGGGGCCTTCCCGGCGGCCTCGTCCAAGGAGGGGGTGACCGGACTCGACCCCGCCTCTGCCTCGTAGTCGGGCAGAGGGATCCAGGAGGGGTGCCCCGCGGGAAGGCTCACCGCCGGGGCCTGCCGGTAGCGCGCGTAGTCGAGCACGTCGAGGGCCGCCTGCATGGTCTGGGCCCCCATGAGTGGGATCTCGGGGTGCAGGCGGGTCACCTCCTGGACGCGGAGCTCGGCCTCGGTGGGCACGTACGCGTCGTCGTCATAGGCGACCTCGTTCGCGCGGGCAAAGTCCTCGAGCTCCTGGAGCTGGTCCCAGAGCCGGCGGTAGGTCCCCCCTCGGCGCATGAGGCTCTGGTGGTCCCCACTCTCCACGATGCGGCCCGCGTCCATGACGTAGGTGCGGTCCGCCCAGGCCAGCGTGGAGAGCCGGTGCGAGACCACCAGGACCGTGCGCGTCACGGAGAGGAGCTGGATGCCCTCGAGGAGCTTGCGCTCGCTCTCGGCGTCGACGTTCGACGCTATCTCGTCGAAGACGTAGATCGGCGTGTCACGCAGGAGGGCGCGCGCGAAGCAGAGCCGCTGGCGCTGGCCGCCCGACAGGTTGGAGCCGCCCTCGCGCACCTCGGCGTCGAGGCCTCCCGCCGCGAGCACGAAGTCGTCGAGCTGGGCGTTTCTGAGCGCGCCCCAGAGATTCTCGTCGGTCGCGCCCTCCCGACCGAGCGCGAGATTCGAGCGGAAGGTCCCCTTGAACACGTGGCTGCGCTGGGAGACCACGGTCACGGACCGCCCGAGCGCTTCGCGCGAGAGCTCCCTGAGCTCGCACCCGCAGACGGTGACGCTCCCCTCGTAGTCGAAGGCGCCTCCGGTGAGCACGCGGGCGAGGGTGGACTTGCCCGACCCGCTCTCGCCCGTCACCCCCACGAGCGCGTTGACGCCAACCTCAAGCGCGACGTCGTCGAGCGCCCGCGTCAAGCCGTCGTAGGAGAACGTGAGGTGCTCGGCCGCTATCTCGGGACGCGCGAGGTCGCAGTCCCTCTCGCCATGGGCGGGCTCGGGGAGGTCGAGCAGGGCGAGGATGCGCTCAGCGACGGCATTGGCGTTCATGCCCGTGTGGAACAGCGAGCCGAAGCGGCGCATCGGCACGAAGAAGTCGGCCGCGAGCAGCACGATCACGAGGCAACCCGTGAGGTCCAGGCTGCCGGCGGCGAGCTGGGTCAGGCCCACCACGACGCCCGCCGCTATGCCCGCGTAGGTGAAGAGGTCCATGAGCCAGACGTTTCCCATCTGCACCCTGAGCAGGCTCATGGTCACCTGGCGAAACTCCTCGGCCTGGTGGTTGAGCCGCTCGTGCCACGTGGCGTCGGCGCGATACGACTTGAGCGTCACGAGGCCGCGGATCGCGTCGAGAAACGCCCCCGAGAGGTCGACGTAGGTCCCCCAGTACTCCCCCATGAAGCGCTTGGCGCGCTTCATGAACATCATGATCGAGCCCGGAACGAGGGGCACGCAGAGCAGCATGACAAGGGCCGCGGGCCAGCTCAGAGGCCAGATCACGACGAACACGGTGAGGGGGGCGGCGAGGGCGTAGATGAACTGGGGCAGGTACTCGGAGAAGTAGGGGCGCAGGCGCTCGGCGCCCTCCCCCATGAGCTGAGAGGCCTCGCCGGCCTCCACCCTGCTCTCGAACGAGGGTCCCAGGCGGACGAGCTTGTCGAACACCTCCCTGCTCATGCTGGCCGCAGCCTGCTGGCCCGCGCGGCGCGCGTGCCAGCAGGCGAGCGCCTGCAGGGCGCACAGGGCGGCGAGCTGCGCCGCCGCGACGCCGTATGCTGAGGTCGCAGGCCTCGCGCCGAGGAAGAGCCCCGCGAGCGCGTTCGCCACGCCCAGGAGCAAGAAGATGCGCGCGACGAGCGCGAGCCACGTGAAGACGACGCAGAGCAGGGCCGAGCGCGTGGCGTCGGGCACGAGACTCAAAAGCCTCTTGTTGAACATGGGCGTGCCTCCAGGCGACGAGGAAGGATGCGGGACCGACATCGGGGGCAGAAAGTTAACCTCGTCTAAGTTCTAGCACATGTGCGTCTCGAGCGGGAGCGCACGCCCTAGGGAATGAGTGGATCGCGCGCGCCGGCGGACACCTCGCGCCACGCGGGGGAGTCGCGCCTCAGCTCGGACACCACCTGAGGGACGATCGCGCACAGGTAGTCGACCTCCTCGGCGGTGTTGTTCGGCGAGAGGGACAGGCGCACGGTGCTGTAGGCCAGCTCCTGGGGCAGGCCCATGGCGAGCAGGACGTGGCTTGCCTCGGGAGAGCCGGCGCCGCAGGCGGATCCGGCCGAGGCACAGACGCCGCGCGCGTCGAGCGCCATGATGAGCCGCTCCGAGTCCACCCCCTCGAAGGTGAAGCTCACGTTGCCCGGGAGCCGGCGCACGGGGTCTCCGTTGAGGCGGGAGTGCGGGACCGCGCCGAGCGCGCGGACGAGGCGGTCGCGCAGGGCGCTCACGTAGCGGGCGTCCTCGTCCATGTGCGCGCAGGACTCCTCGAGGGCCGCGGCCATCGCGGCGATGGCGGGCAGGTTCTCCGTGCCCGCGCGTCGCCCGCGCTCCTGCGGCCCCCCCACAAGGAGGCTCGTGAGCACCACGCCGCGCCGCGCGCACAGGGCGCCCGCCCCCTTGGGCCCGCCGAACTTGTGACCCGAGAGGGACAGCAGGTCCACGCCCTGCGCGTGCAGGTCGATGGGAAGGTGCCCGGCCGCCTGGACCGCGTCGGTGTGGAAGAGCACGTCGTGGGCGCGACAGAGGGTGCCTATTTGCGCCAGGGGCTGGACGGTGCCCACCTCGTTGTTGGCGTACATGACGCTGACCAGGGCCGTGTCCGGCCGTAGGGCGCGCTCGACGCTCTCGACCTCGAGGACCCCGTCTGCCCCCACGGGCACGAGGGTCACCTCGAAGCCCTGCCCCTCGAGCCTCCTCAGCGTGTTGAGCACCGCGTGGTGCTCGAAGGCCGTGGCCACGAGGTGCGTCTTGCCCGCGCGTCTTGCCCCAAGGGCAGCCGAGACGAGCGCCTGGTTGTTGGCCTCGGTCCCCCCGGAGGTGAAGACGACCTCGGCGGGCACGCAGCCCAGACAGCGCGCCACGACCCGGCGCGCCTCGAGCAGGGCGTCGGCGGCGCGCTGCCCCACGGCGTGCAGGCTGGAGGGGTTTCCGTAGACCTCGCGCAGACAGCGGTCCATGACCTCGAGGGCACGGGCGCTCAGGGGGGTCGTGGCCGCGTTGTCGGCATAGACCCTCATCCCGAGAGCTCCCCCGCCGTCGCGCTCGCCCCGAGGGGCGCGGCCTCCACGACCTTGATGAGGACGTCCATGGTGCCACCGCAGACCATGCCCTCGTCCTCGCTCACGTCGTTGGTCATGTCCACGCAGACGAGCTCGTCTGCGCCCCGGCGCAGAACGCGACGGGCCGCCATGACGACCTCGTGCTCGCCGCAGCCTCCCCCGATGGTGCCGAAGGTCTGGCCCTGGGAATCGACGGCCATGAGGGCACCGGTCTTGACCGGGGTCGAGCCGTGTCGGCCCACCACCAGGGCGAGGGCGCAGGCCTCGCCCTGGGCCAGGTACGCCAGCAGCACGGGGTCGCAGTTGGTCTGCTCGAGCAGGCCGTCGCCCCTCTCCCCTCGGCTGCTGCGAGACGCGATGAGCTCGGCCAGGATGGAGATGCCGATCTCGTCGGGGGTGACGGCACCGATAGCCACCCCGATGGGGGTGTGGATGAGGTCCATGCGCGCTTGGTCGAAGCCCTCCTTGGCCAAAAGGTCAAAGAGGCCGCGCACGCGCCGTCTGGACCCGATGAGCCCCACGTAGCGCGGCATCTCCTGGGCGAGGATGACGCGCAGGCACTCGGCGTCGTGCTTGTGCCCGCGCGTGACGATGACCACGAAGTCCTGGGGCGCCACCCGCAGGCGCGCGAGGGCTGCGGCGAAGCCGTCGCAGATGACGTGGGCGGCGTCGGGAAAGACGGTGCGGTTGGCGAAGGCCGGCCGGTCGTCCACGACGACGACCTGGAACTCGAGCGCCGAGGCAAAGCGACACACGGACTGTCCCACGTAGCCGCCGCCCAAGACGATGAGGCGCGCAGGGGACTGGAAGCGTCGGACGTAGGCCGTCTCGGGGACTTCGCTCGGAACAAAGCTCACGTTGAAGCTCTCCCCCGCCAGATGCCTCCGGTAGAGCTCCGTGTAGTCGTTGCCCATGCACACCGCCTTCCCCCGACGTGGGCGTCCCCGCCCCCACCTAGAGGATAGCGCGCGGGAGCGAGGCGGGGACGCGAGAAGCTGTCCTAGCGCTCTATGTAGTTCAGGAACTCGCGCAGGCGCGGCCCCGCCTGCGCGCCGAGGATGACCTCGGGCGTCCCCTCGGCTGCGACCTGGCCCTCGTCCATGAAGACGATGCGGTCGGAGACCTCGTGGGCGAAGTGGATCTCGTGTGTGACCAGGACCATCGTCATGCCCATCTCGGCGAGCTTCTTGATGGTGTTCAGCACCTCGCCCACGAGCTGCGGGTCGAGCGCGGAGGTCGGCTCGTCCAGGAGCAACACGCTGGGCTCCATCGCGAGCGCACGGGCGATGCCGATACGCTGCTGCTGGCCGCCGGAGAGCTTGGACGGGTAGAAGTCGGCCCGGTCGCCCATTCCCACGAGGTCCAGGTACCTTCTCGCATGCTCCTCCGCCTCGACCTTGCCCATCTTCTTGGCGAGCACGAGCGGCTCGGACACGTTTCTCAGGGCGGTGTAGTTCTTGAAGAGGTTATAGTTCTGGAAGACCATCGTTGAGTGGCTCCGCAGGTTGCGGATGTCATCTGCCGTGTGGCTCTCAGCGTCGACCGTGACGTCAGCGATGCTTATGGTTCCGCGCGTCGGCTCGACCAGGTAGTTGAGGCACCGCAGCAGCGTTGACTTGCCGGTCCCCGAGGGGCCGATGATCGAGACGGTCTCGTTCTGGTCCACCGTCAGGCTGACGTCCCTCAGGACCTCGGTCTGTTCGTAGCTCTTGTAGAGGTGCTCGATGCGCACGAGGGGTTCGCCCATGACGGCCGCCTAGTCCTCGTCGTGGTTGATCAGGGTGGTCATGTCGCTGTGCATCCACTCCGTGATGATCTGGGACATGCGCCCGTCATCGAGCATCTTGTCTATCTCGGCGTTCACGAAGTCGCAGTAGCGCTGCCCCTCGTCGGTCTTGGGGAAGAAGTAGGCCACGTTGTTGGAGGCGGTGCGCTCGTCGAGGATGCGGCAGGTGACGCTGTTGGCATCGTTGAACTGGTAGACCACCGTGTCGGTCGTGAACATGGCGTCGATGCGGCCGAGAAGAAGGTCGCTCATGCCGGCGTTGGACTCCTCGTAGGTCGTGATCGTAAAGCCGAGGTCCTCGGCCATCTGACGGGCGATGGTCTCGGAGGCCTGCCCGCTCGTCACGCCGCAGGTCTTGCCCGCGAGGTCGTCGAAGGTGTTGATGGTCGTGTTGTCCGGGGCCACCGCGACGCCCTGGGCGTCACCGTAGTACGGGTTGGATGCCAGGTACTTCTCAGTGCGCTCCGGCTTGACGGCCAGGCAGTTGGCGACGAGGTTGGCCCTTCCGGCGTCGAGCTCGCCGAACATGGCGGAGAACTCGGCCTGCTTGACCGTGAGCTCTATGCCCGTGTCGCTCTTGATCTGCTCCCAGATGTCGGCGTCGATGCCGGTCCAGGAGCCGTCGGAGCCAAGGAGCGAGTAGGGCAGGCCGTTTCCGCTTGACACGAGGGTCACCTTGGTGATGGCGTCGGAGGAGCCCGTGCCCTCGCTCGTGTCGGACGAGCCCGAGCAGCCCGCCAAGACGGCTCCTGCGGCCACGGCACCGCTCGCCAGGGCGGAGCGGAGGAAGGTGCGACGAGAGATCTGGTTGTTCATGAAGGTTCCTTTCACGTTGGGTATCGGTCGGCGGACGAGGCTAGAACGCTCGCTCGCAGCGGCGCTGGACGTATCTGCTCACCAGGCTGAACAGGGAGATGACGGCCCAGTAGACGAGCATCACCGCGGCGTAGATCTCGAAGTACCTGAAGGTCGCTGAGCCCTCCATCTTGGCGGCGCCCATGATGTCGGGCACGCCGATCATGAACGAGAGCGACGACAGCTTGATGAGGTTGATCACGTCGTTGAAGAGGGGCGGCACGGCAACGCGCACGGCCTGGGGGATGATGACGTGCCAGAAGGTCTGCCCGTTCGTGAGGCCGAAGGCGGCCGCGGCCTCCCTCTGCCCCTCGTCCACCGACAGGATGGCGGCGCGGATGCTCTCGGACATGAACGCGCCCACGCTCAGGCTGAGCACGACGGACACGGCGATGAGCGGCGTCATGTCGCGAATCGCCGTACTGTACACCGCCATGCCGAAGTAGAAGAAGTAGAGCTGGGCCACGACCGGGGTGCCGCGCATGAACGAGACGTACACGCGCGAGATCGGGTAGAGGACCTTCACCCTGTACAGGGAGACCATGGCCACGAGCACGCCGATGAACAGCGCAAAGACCGTGGATATAATGGTTAGCTCGAGCGTTACGTCAAGGCGCAGGGCAATCTTGGGCAAGCAGGAGAGGAAATAGGAAAAGTCGAACATGGGTAGTTCCCGTCGCTGTGTGATGTGTGAGGTGGCCGCCTGCGGGCGACGTCAATCGTGAGCTCTTCTCCCGCGCACGCCGAACCGGCGAGATGGTCCAACCTATGCCAGACGGCACGCCCGGGAGCAGAGCATTCGCATCATACAGAAACGGCCATAACACAGAGGGGGCCTGCGGGTCGCGAAACGACCTTCGACTGCGACGCCGCTGCAGATCACGCGCTCCACCCCTCTTTCGTAGGCTCGATGCCCAAAGCTCAGGACGCCTGTAGCCTACCAGCCCGCCTTGCGGGGCGTCAACCTGTTTTTCGTTTGGAAATGACGGGGCGAGAAGAGCGGCATATTCGCCGCGCGCGAAATTCTCGCTTGCGCCGGGGCCCCAAGGCTGGTAGATTATCTAGTCGCGCGCGGTTGGCGCACAACGGGTGGTGGCGCAGTTTGGTAGCGCACTTGACTGGGGGTCAAGGGGTCGCTGGTTCGAATCCAGTCCACCCGACCACGAAACCGCAGGTCAGAGGCTTAAGCCTCTGACCTTTTTTCTTATACGTACTATTTGACGTACTATTTACGTACTGCAAACCGTGTCCCTCGATTCTTTTGAAGTCCATTTTTGTCTTTTCTCCCGCCGTGAGAAACTGTTCGGTGAACGGTCGCGGTACGCGTCTTCGTGCAAGATCATCGCATCAGTAATGTGCCGATTCGTCTGCCCTAGAAACCTCTTCCGCTGGCCTGCACGCGTGTAATCCGCCCGTCCTTCGGCCCCTCGGTTCCGCAAGAGTGCTCGCCTGGCGACAAATGTCCGCGACTATGCTCGCGGCATACGAACTTTCAGCCGGCCTTGGGTATCCTCGGAGTTGGGCGCATGTGTAGGAATCGTGGCGCCCTGGGGGAACTCCGGGCCATTGCGGCCGATACGGACAGTGGGGACAGGCCAGACAATACAGCCAGAGGTGCCGACACCAGCGGATAGCATGCGAATCATCAGGTAACCCAAGGGCGTCACGCTCCATCGGAGGATGGGAGGTGACACCAGATGAGGGAAGGCGACACGCATGCAGGAAGAGCAGACACCAGACCTCTCCCAGATGAACCGACCGCTCAGCACGCAGGAGGTCTCGCGGTACCTCGGGCTGTGCGAGCGCCAGGTCCTGCGCATGGTCCATAACGGGCAGATCCCAGCGAAGAAGTTCGGCCACAACTGGTACTACTCGCCGAGGAAGATCGCCCAGCTGGTCGGGATGCTGGACCAATGACGCCGCCTTTGGAAGCGGCGTCGTGCGTTTTGTGCGCAGGCCGCCGTTGTGGAAGCTTATGGAAGGTTGGCCGCGGGCCCGTCCTGAAGAGGAGTGCCGTCACCTCGTATCCTCGCTGCCTAGTAGGGGCAAGGGGGTTCGGATGATTCGTCGGGAAATCGGAAGCAACCTGGACATGATATCGGCGGACGAGGCGGCGAGGATCCTGCGGGTCTCCGCCAGGACGGTCAGGCGGCTCTGCATAGACCGCAAGATTCCCGCCGTCAAAGTCGGCAACCAATGGCGCATCGACAGGACGGAGCTCATGAGGACGCTCGGCAGGGACAGCAGGATGTCCTGCTGGCTCGGCATGGATGGCAAATAGGCCCGGTTCCCTACGACATGTGGCAGGTCAACCAGAAGCCCACAATCTCCCGCTTTGCGTGTGGTCACTTTCGCGACGACACCGCTGTCCACCAGGCCCGTCTCTCCTCGGCAGACCCCGCCTTCCAGGAGGAGTGGACGCGCGACTGCGAGGGCACGGTTCGCTACCTGCACAATCACCCCTGCATTGTGACGTGGGTCCTCTTCAACGAGGGCTGGGGGCAGTTCGATGCGCGCGATGCGGTGCGCCGCGTGCGCGCGATTGACCCCACGCGGCCCATCGACGCTACCAGCGGATGGTTTGACCAGGGCTGCGGTGACTTTGTGAGTGAGCACAACTACTTCCGGAAGCTTCGCGTGCACCTTCCTCGAGGCTCCTCTCGCGCCTTTGTGATTTCTGAGTTTGGTGGGCTTACCTGGTACGTAAAGGGTCACAGCTCCTTCTCGGAACCCTATGGCTACGCGGGGTTTCCCAGCCTGGAGGAATGGCGCCGTGCGGTGCGGGCGCTTCTCGATGAGGCACGCGCGCTCGAGGCCAAGGGTCTTTCCGGCTACGTGTACACGCAGCTCTCGGACGTGGAGGAGGAGACCAACGGCCTTCTCAGCTTTGACCGTCGTGTGAACAAGCTGCTGTCGTAGACGACCACGGCGTGTCCTGCGTGCGTCGCGGGCGCTTCCGAGAGGGGAGAGGTAACCATGGCAGACAAGACAAGGCGTACCGCATCGCGTGCCACCAACCCCACAGTATCTCGGACTACTTGGTTGGTCATCGTGCTTCTCGCCTTTGTGGGGCAGGTTGCCTGGGCGGTCGAGAATAACTTTCTCAACCTGTTTGTCCAGGACTCCTTTGGCGCCTCGCTGCAGGACGTAGCGCTCATGGTCTCTGCTTCGGCGCTTACTGCCACGCTGACCACGCTGTTTGTGGGCGCGTGGTCGGACCGCGTGCGCCGTCGCAAGGTCTTTGTGGTGGCGGGCGCAGCTCTGTGGGGCGTCTCGATCATTGGCTTTGCGTCCATTCAGGGAATCTCGGACACGCTTTCGCCGGATGCCACCCAGGCGGCGCGCATGGGCGTCACTCTCACGATCGTCTTTGACTGCGTGATGACCTTCTTTGGGAGCCTCTCCAACGACGCGGCGTTCAACGCTTGGCTCACCGACGTGACGGACGAGACAAACCGCGGCCGTGTGGAGGGAGTGAACTCCGCGATGCCGCTCATCGCGATGCTGGCCGTCTTTGGTGGCGCGATGGCCCTCATGCACGTGGGCGATGACGGGACCGTGACGTACGACTACCCGGCGCTCTTTGTGACGGTCGGCGTGCTGGTGGGGGCGGCCGCGGTTGTGGCCGGTATCCTCATGCGGGACTCCCACCCGGCGTCTTCGGTCGAGCAGGGCTGGCTGCGCGGGGTGGCGCGGAACTTCTCGCCTGTGGCGATGCGTGAAAACCCGGTGCTCTACCTGGTGCTTCTCGGCTACTGCATCTTCTCGACAGCGCTTCAAGTCTTTATGCCATACTACGTGCTCTACCTGCGGCTTCCCTATGTGCTTGGCGAGGACTACGTGTTTGTGATGGCTCCGGGCATTGTGATTGCGGCCGTCTTCACCATCTTCTACGGCCGGCGCCTGGACAAGCTTGGCTTTGAGCGCGCCGTGCGCCTGCCGCTGGTGCTGTTTGTGGCGGGGTGCCTGGCACTCACGCTGCTCACGAGCGTGGCGGGCGTCTTTGTGGGCTCGGTTCTCATGCTGTGCGGGTACCTGGGAGCCGTGGCCTGCTTTGCCGCCGAGGTGCGCAACAACACGCCGGCCGACCGCGCGGGGGTTCTCCAGGGCGTGCGCATGTTTATGGTGGTGCTGGTACCCATGCTTGTGGGACCGTGGATTGGGTCGGCGGTGAGCTCTGGGTCTGGAGCTATTGGCGGATTTGGCGTGGTTGGGGATGGGTTTACGCCGTCGTCGCTCATCTTCTTAGCCGGCGCGCTGGTGTCGCTTGCGGTTGTTCCCACGCTGGTGGCGGTGAGGCGACGACGGCATGCGGTGGAGTAGCGATGCCGTTTGACCTCCTGCCTGCCTGGCGCTGTTGAGAAGAAATTCGCCAGAATGGTGCCTCCGCTCGGCTCAAAACGTCGAATTAGTTCTCAGCAACACCGGTCGGAAAGCACGATAAGAACTCTCGGCCCAGGACTATTGACTCAGCGATTGTTTCGGGAGCCATAACTCGTTTCGCTTGTGCTGCGGCTATGTTGCAGGTGGATATAAACGCGCAGTTCCATCACGTCGCCTGCCACGAAAGTGGCAGGCGACGTGATGGAATGCTTCTTGTCGACTTTTTACTATGCAAAACCAAGGAGGAAAGATGCGAACCATCGAGCTCATACAAACACTGCTTGATGACGAGGGTGATTCCCTTGAGACGCTCATGGAACGTTTCAAAGTGAGTACCCGTACAGTGCGCTCGCATGTCCATGCGGCAAACCAAATGCTTGAAGATATCGCTCTCATTCAGTTCTCGAGAAAAAACAATGTATATGAACTCGAGGTCCTTAATAAAGATGCATTTCAAACTTGGCTTGATCGGGGCAATAAAGTCGAACAGGAGCAGGCTGGTTCGGTCAGACGCGTGCCCCGTATCCTCAATTACCTTCTACTTACCGATGGCTGGGTGCGAGTTCCCGATTTGGCCGATCGCCTCTTCGTTTCGTCCCAAAGCATCTCTGTGGACTTGCATGAGGTTGAAGCTGAACTCTCTAAGTTTGAGCTTTCGCTTGTAAAGCGTCCGTGGTACGGGATTCGTGTCGAGGGACCAGAAATCAACAGACGCACATGTCTTGCTTCGGTAATCTCAGCCTCTCTCGTTGGTGGCACCGGAAATACTGAGGCGCTATCCAATCGTGCCAAGACAATAGGGAAGACAGTCGAGCGGGTACTCGGTGAGAATAACTTTTCTATTAGCTCTATTGCATTTCAGAATCTTGTGGTGCACCTCGTGGTTGCAGCCGAGCGAATAGAGCAGGGTTGCTATGTTCCCATGGATGTCGAGCAGAGGGAACGCCTGATGGCACTGCCGGAAAGCATTACTGCCCAACAACTTGCGCAGGCCATCGGGAATGATCTTGGGATTTACCTCCCAAGCTCGGAGGTTGCTTTCATTACTATTCACCTTGCGGGGAAGCATTCTATCGATGCCCTTTCCCAAGAGGTCGATACAGATGGGACCGTAATCAGCGGTAGCGTCTGGGATATCGTTGGCGAAATCCTTGATGCTGCTCGTCTTGCTATGTGGATAGACCTTAGAAGCGATCTTGAGCTGCGAATGAACCTTGCTCGTCACATCGTGCCACTCTCAGTGCGGCTTCGATATGGAATGCCTGCAAAGAACCCATTACTCGAAGAGACAAAGCTGCGCTATCCGCTTGCATGGACAATGGCGCTCGAGGCGGGGAAAGTGCTTGAGCGCCACTATGGTGCCATGCCCAATGAGGATGAGACTGGCTTTCTCGCCCTGTCATTTGCTCTTTCGCTAGAACGCCGGCGAACGCCGGCTCGCAAGATGCGGGTACTAGTGGTGTGTGCCTCTGGCATGGGAAGTGCGCGTTTGCTTCGGCAGCGGTTTATCTCGGAGTTTGGCGAACTGCTTGAGCGGTGCGATACATGCGATGCTGCGAGCGTAGTAGGAAAAGATTTTTCCGATGTCGATTACGTCTTCTCTACGGTCCCGCTGCCTAATCTCCCAGTGCCAGTTTGCCAGATTAGTTATTTCTTTGACAGAGATGCTGGGGACTACATACGTCGCATCTTGGAGAGGGCGGATGCGAGAGATGCTGCATCCATGTTTTCCCGTGAACTGTTCTTTCCTCACGTGAAAGCAAAGGATAAGAGCTCGCTGCTGGATATGATGTGCTCTGAAATGGCAAAAGCGGGAGTCGCTCAGTCTCAGCTTCGCGATTCCGTAGAACTCCGCGAGGATGCTGCGGCGACTTGTTTCGGAAACAACGTTGCCATGCCACACCCCATGGAACCCATGAGCAATGAGACTCGTGTTGCGGTTGCGCTGCTCGATAATCCGATGTCCTGGGATGAATGGGGGCATTACGTTCAGGCTGTCTTCCTGGTCTCATATGCCCATGGAGCTCGAGATGGCGATGAGGTTTTCTCGTTGCTTGCGGATTTGTTCACAGATGAGAGGTCTATTTCAAATCTTATCGATGAGCAGACCTTTGAGTGCCTGCTCAAGGAATTTGGGAATGGGAGCCAGAAATGAGCGATGAGGAGCGCAAGGCTATGGATAACGAGATGCAGAATATCTCGCTGGGAATTATTGCCTCTTCAGGTCAAGCTCGCAGCCTAGCTTTTCAGGCACTCGCCAAGGCACGCGGTGGGCATATCGATGAGGCGCATGCCCTACTGGAAGAGTCAAAACGGGCTGCTCTGAAGGCCCATGAATGTCAAACGCATTTACTTACCCGTGAAGCGTCTGGGGAGCACATCGAAATCGACGTATTGCTTGTGCATGCGCAAGATCACCTTATGACCTCAATGCTTGCACAAGAACTTATTGAAGAGCTGATTATTCTTCACGAGACAAAGGCTGATAGGAGGGAGGAGGACATTTGATTCTTTATTCGTGTATTGGCGCGTTTTAGATAAACGGGGATTGGAGGGATATATGAAAGTTCTACTGGTTTGTGCGGGTGGAATGTCTACGAGCATCGTAATGAAGAAGATGCGGGACTATGCAAAAACGAACGGAATTAACGACTTTGAAGTCAAGGCGACTGGTGTCGGGAACTTCCGTGATGTTGTCGATGCATATGATGTAGTTCTGCTTGGGCCGCAAATATCCTACAGACTTGATGAGATCTCCGGCGTAGCGGGCAAATCGAAGCCAGTTGGCGTAATTGCGCCCGCTGACTACGCAATCGGAAACTGCCAGGCAATTTTCCAGCAGATCGAAGGAATGCTTTCTGGTAAGTAACCCAAAGCCGGCAATGCTACTAACAACTACACACGTAAGGAAACGACATGGCCAATGCACAGGATAGGCTCATGAAGGTGCTAATGCCCGTCACCACTTGGGTGGAGAAGCGCAAACACCTCCAGGCAGTCAAGGATGGAATGATTGGGGCGACTGCCTTTATCATCGTGGGGTCGATGTGCCTCATTCCAATGGCACTTATGAATCTAATCGGTTCTGGATCGGTGTATGATTTTTTAAGTGTCATAAATCCTTTTTTTACTAAAATTGCAGGATTTACAAACGATTATGTAGGCCTATATGCTGCATATCTTATTGCGCGGTCGCTTGCAAAGCGAGATGAGATTGATGGTCCCATCATCGGCATTAACGCCGTCGTTGTTCAGTTGATTCTCACGGGTTTTGCCCTTGATGGAGTTGACGGTGCTGTTGCAACGACATACTTTGGTTCTCAGGGTCTGTTCGTCAGCATCATCTCTGGACTTCTCACAGTTGATATTACTCAGCTCTTTATTAAACGAGGCTGGGTTATCAAACTCCCCGAGAGTGTTCCCGAAATGGTGGCCGATAGTTTTAGCGCATTGATTCCTGTTGCCGCGACTTGTGGAATTGCATCGCTCATTACGGTTATTTCTCAAGCTGGTGCGGGAGAGGTATTTCCTGCGCTGCTTCAGACGATACTTGCGCCTGCAGTTACATCAATGGATACGCTTCCTGCTCTCCTCATAGTAATATTCCTTACACAGCTTCTTTGGTTCTTTGGGTTGCATGGGCCTTCGATTACCCAGGCGGTTTGGGCGCCATTTGCAATTGCATACGCGACTGAAAACGTTGCGGCATACGCTGCCGGAGAAGCAGCTACTCACGTGTTCACTTATGGCTTTTACTACAACATCCTGCAGGTAACAGGCTCTGGTCTTACTTTGGGGCTCGTCATTTTCATGATGCTCTCGAAGTGCGACACCTACAAGGCTGTTGGACGCGCGGCCATTGTACCCTCTCTGTTTGGGATTAACGAGCCGGTTATTTTTGGACTTCCTATCATGCTCAACCCATTCATGTTTGTACCGTTCGTTATCGGTCCACTTATTCCTACTACCATCGCTTGGTTTGCCTTTAAGAGCGGACTGGTGGGAATGCCAGTTGCAGTACCTCCCGGCTTCATGCCTCCCGGTGTCGGAGCATTCCTCATGACCTACGACTGGAAAGCGGTCGTGCTTGTATTCGTGCTTCTCGGAATTATGGCTGCGTTTTACTACCCATTTTTCAAGGCGATGGAGCGCGAGGCTCTTGCACGTGAGGAGCAGCAAGAAGTGGTGGCGGACGAAGCTACGGTTTAAGAGTCGATAAATTAGGAGGTAGTACATGAAGGACGCAGGGAAGAAGAGTTTCTCGGTCGTCATCGCGGGAGGCGGGAGCACCTATACCCCAGAAATTATTTTAATGCTCCTCGCAAATCTCGACAGGCTTCCGCTGTGTTGCATCAAGCTTTACGATAATGACGGTGAACGTCAGGGGCTGCTTGCTCCTGCGGTAAAAATACTCATCGAAGAGCGTGACCCCTCGATTGAGTTTGTTGCTACCACGGATCCAGAGATTGCCTATACAGACGTCGACTTCTGCCTGGCTCACATTCGTGTTGGAAAACTCCCCATGCGTGAACTTGATGAGAAGATTCCACTCAAGTATGGAGTTGTAGGCCAAGAGACTTGTGGACCAGGTGGGCTTGCGTATGGCCTACGTTCGATTCCGGGCGTGATTGAAAATATTGACTACATGGAGAAGTATTCTCCGAATTGCTGGATGCTCAATTATTCAAATCCGGCAGCAATTGTTGCAGAAGCATGCAGAAGGCTTCGACCAAATTCGCGTGTAATTAATATTTGTGATATGCCGATTGGACTCGAGGACTCCTTTGCACGCATATTGGGCTTCCAGTCCCGTAAGCAGCTTGACTATCGTTACTTTGGGCTAAACCACTTCGGCTGGTATACATCGGTAAAAGATCCTGAGGGTAATGAACTTCTTCCGAAGCTTGTGGGACATGAGCTCAAGTATGGAAACACCATGCCCGGTGAAAGCATGGATGACTATACAGACCATACCTGGTACGACACCGCTTTGAAGGTTAAGGATATTGTTTCTCTAGATCCCTCGATGGCCCCTAACTCGTATCTGCAGTATTACCTCTTTCCAGATGACATGGTTGCCCATTCGGATCCCCATTACACGCGAGCAAACATGGTGATGGATGGTCGCGAGAAGCGCGTCTTTGGCGAATGTGCCCGTATTGCAGAGGCGGGCACTGCAGCCGGAACGACTCTCAAAATTGGCATTCATGCGGAGTTCATAGTTGATCTTGCGACGGCACTTGCTTTTAATACTCATGAAAGAATGCTGCTGATTGTCCCGAACAATGGTGCAATTGAGAACTTCGACCCCGAGGCGATGGTTGAGATTCCTTGTGTGGTCGGTAAGGACGGCTACGAGCCGCTTTCCATTGGAAAAATTCCAACATTTCAGAAAGGTCTCATGTACGAGCAGGTTTGTGTCGAGAAACTTGTTGCTGACGCTTACGAACAGCATAGCTACCTCAAGATGCTGCAGGCAATGACACTCTCAAAGACCGTCCCTTCCGCAAATGTGGCGAAGAAAATTCTTGATGAGCTCATTGTTGCAAACGAGGGCTATTGGCCTGAGCTCCACTAACCTATTAGTCTCTGGCACCTTGCGGGCGTTGCTCTGCAAGGTGCTCTTACTATTCGGAGGTACAAATGGAAGAGAATTATTCGATATGGGAACACGCATATACAAACCATGGTATAGAAGTCGATGAGGCAGTCTCCGCATTGCAAAAGTGCATCCGACGAGCCCGCGAAGAAGATGCGGCTCGATTTGCATACGAATTGTACACGACAAGCCCAGCTCTGCTTGAAAAGGTCTGGAGCCGTCTAGAGTCTATCTCTGTGGAGGACATTGGATTCGGAAATCTCAATGCAGCGGTTTATGTGCATACGCTTAACGAGATGCGCAAGAACTATCCCTATGATGATCCTGACCAGCCGATGTTTTTCGTTCACGCGATTCGTATCCTATGCCGAAGCGAAAAGGACCGTTCGAGTGATTTTCTGAAGAACATAATTATTAAAACCGCTGCAATGGGACAGGTGCCCGAGGTTCCCGATATCGCGCTCGACAAGCATACGCGTCGCGGCCGTGAGCTAGGCCGGGGATCCCGCGAATTCTATGATGAAGGATGCTTGGTCTTCCCCCAGGCAGAAGTTGACAATGATTACCGCGCTAGGTATGGCAAGGTTCTTGAGGAGTATTCTCCCGAAAAGGCAGAGCCGAGCGCCTTCAAGTTTATTGCTGGTCGCTTCTAGAAAGGCTACCGATTGACGTGAGAGATAGTAGTGCGTACTCCGAGAGCTCCGCCTCTCGTGTACTCGATGCGAGAACGGTTGTATCAATAATCGCTTCGGGTAGTCTCGCCTTCTGTGCGATTGTGTTTGAGACTTCAACAAACGTTGCTATTCCGGTCATGATGTTGGAGCTAGGGGTTGATACGGCGACAATACAGTGGATTACATCCGCATACCTACTCGTTTTGTCGGTGACGATTCCCGTATTCCCTGTACTCAAGTCACGCTATTCCTTGCGTCGCCTTTTTGCCGCTTCAACGCTTTCCTTTACAGCAGGAACGCTGCTTTGCTGTACAGCGACTACATTCCCCCAGCTCCTGTTGGGCAGAATTATTCAGGGGCTGGGGACTGGTGTTGCGATGCCGCTTATGTTCAACGTTGTGATAGATCAAGTACCCTTTGAGCACATGGGCATGATGATGGGCGTTGCGTCGCTGATAATTTCGTTGGCACCGGCAATTGGGCCTGCTTATGGTGGAGTTGTGCTAGAAGCGTTTGGGTGGCATACGATGTTCTTGTTTGCTGTCCCCCTCCTTGCCGTGGCATTCGCTGCAGGAATGGTCTGTTTACGACAGACAACGGAACTGGCTATACGCCCATTTGACGCGACGGGGTTCCTTCTTGTAGCCTCTGGTTTTCTTCTGATTGTGGTGGGGGTGAATCGGCTCTCTAACGATGGGCTCACCGCTTTTGTTGCAGCTCTTCTAGTTGCCGGCCTCATTCTTCTTGTTCAATTTGTAAAACACGTAAGACATGTAAAATATCCCTTAGTGTCTCCTGAAGTGTTTTCCTCAACTCGATTTATGACTTCAGTAGCTGCAATTGCGAGCGCGTCATTCGTATGCCTCGGATATGCATGGTTGATTCCCAACTTCATCCAGGTAGCTCTTGGTACGGGGGCAAAAGTTTCTGGCCTTGTAGTGGTTCCTGGGTGTGTAGCGGCAATGCTACTCTCCCCGGTTGCTGGTCGACTTCTTGACAGAAAAGGACCATGCACTCCCATTGTCGCAGGTGCGACGCTGATGGTGTTGGGTGCTATTCTGATGTGCATCTACAGATTAGATACCGCCTGGGGATTGGTGGTGTGTTACCTGCTATCGGGAATGGGCCAAGGCCTGTTGGCTAGCCCCTCGATGACCTACGGTCTTTCTTCTCTTGACGATAGTCTGCGGGTTGATGGGACTTCAGTTTGTAACTCTCTTCAACAACTAGGTGGCTCGGTAGGGGTGAGCACTGTTACAGCGGTTGTGGCCGCTGCTCAATCTTCTAGTGCTGACATTACGACAGGAATGGTGCTAGGTGGACAAGCCGCCTTTGTCGTACTGGCAATCGTTGCTGCCGTTGCAGCCGCATTCTCGTTGACTGCTCTGCGGTTTGCTAAGTCCTGATTGACCCTGCGAGCTCACCCCGAGTGGGCGAGCAACATGCTAAACAGTTCTCACTACCTGGCCACGGTAGTGTCTCAAAAGTTGGTGTAAGCGGTGCCTTCGCCCGTGAACCCGCTTCCTCCTAACGCATCCTATGCCGCCCTCCTCCTCGAGTCAACGCCGTCCGCCTTCACCAGCCGGATGATGGCGGCGGCATGCTCGGCCGCGGTTCCCTCGTACGTCGGTGCCGGCGCTGGCGTACGCTGGGAGTCCTCCTCGTAGGCCTCCTGGATGGACCCTGCGGAGAACCAGCGTCTCGACTGCCAGGCCTCGTCCATCTCCGAGAGAGCGGCACCGACGTACCTGAGGAGGCTCCTCCTCGAGGGGAAGACCTGCACGACGCGGCTCCTGCGCTTGATCTCCCGGTTGGTGCGCTCCTGGATGTTGTTGGTCCTGAGCCTGATGTGGTGCTCGTAGGGGAAGTCGAGGTAGGCGAGCGCGTCAGCCTCGGTCTCCTCCAGGAGCTCGCCCGCCGCGGGGCAGATGGCGCCAACCTCGTCGATCGCCAGGTGGTAGAGCTCCCTGACGAGGTCCGGGTCACGCTCCGCGAACACGGCCGAGAGCACCTGCCCCACGAGGGCGCGCTGGCGCCTTGTCCTGGCGAGCGAGCAGCAGTTCCTCTCGAGGTGGACGATGCAGCGCTGCCAGGCGGCGCCCGGGAAGGTCTCCTCGATGGCACGCCTCAGCCCCTCGTGGGCGTCGGAGACGACGCAGATGACGTCCGCCACGCCACGGTCGCGCAGGCCCCTCAGGAACCCGAGCCAGGACGCGTAGGACTCCGTGTCGACCGCGTCGACGCCGACGAGGTAGCGGTGGCCGTCATCGGCGGCCGCTATCGCCGTCACCACGGCCACGGAGCCGACGTGCCCGCCCTCCCGGGCCTTGATGTAGGTGGCGTCGAGCCACAGGTAGGGGAAACGCAGGTCGCGGAAGACGCGCCCCTGCAGGTCTGCGACCGTCTCGTCGAGCGTGGCGCACATCCGGGAGACGGCATCCTTGCCGAGCCTGTCGGCACCGAGCGTGTGGGCCACGCGCTCGACCTTCCTCGTCGAGACCCCACAGGTGACCATCTCGGCCACGGCCGCCACGATCGCGCGGTCGGTCCTGGAGTATCGCTCCACCAGGTCCTCGGGGAAGAAGGACCCGCGCCTGAGCTTGGGTATGCGGAGGGTGATCGTGCCGACGCTCGTGAGCAGCGAGCGCTCCCGGTAGCCGTTCCTCTGGTTGCCGCCCTCGCACTCGAGGTCGGCCTCGACGCTCATCACCTCGTTGACGACGGACTCGGCGAGCACCCTCGCCAGCTCGCCCACGTTCACCATCCCGTCGTCGAACCGGGGCAGCCCCGGTGTCACACCGTCCTGCCCATCGCCTATGATTGCCATAGCGGTCATCGCCTCTCCTAGTCCCGATACGTCGCTGTTCGGGATTCTAGGGCGATGGCCGTTCCCCTCAGGCCTTCAGGCCTGAGGGGAACGTGCTTACACCAACTTTCGCGACACGATCTGGCCACCAGGTGCTGCTGAGGAATAAATTGGACAGAATTGCTCTCACGCGGCGGTCAAAACGTACGGAAAGTTCCCAACAGCGCCGGGGGGGGTGGAGACGCGCCGTTCGGCATAAGAACGGGGGACGGCCGCAAGACGGCCATCCCCCGTACGTGCGTCTATCTCGCAGACGTCCTACATGTGGTCGTGGCAGGTGCGCGCGATCACGTCGAGCTGCTGCTCGCGCGTGAGGTCGATGAACTTCACCGCATAGCCGGAGACGCGGATCGTGAAGTTGGCGTACTCGGGCTTCTCGGGGTGCTCCATAGCGTCCTTGAGCTTCTCGACGCCAAAGACGTTGACGTTGAGGTGGTGCGCGCCGTTGGCAAAGTAGCCGTCAAGCACGTTCACCAGGTTACCGATGCGCTGCTGCTCGTCGGTGCCAAGCGCGCCGGGGTTGATGGTCTGCGTGTTGGAGATGCCGTCGAGTGCGTACTCGTAGGGCAGCTTCGCCACGGAGTTGAGGCTTGCGAGCAGGCCGTTCTTCTCGGCGCCGTAGCTGGGGTTGGCACCGGGCGAGAAGGGCGTGTAGGCAGGGCGGCCGTCGGGCAGCGCGCCGGTGGCCTTGCCGTACACCACGTTGGACGTGATGGTGAGGATGGACGTCGTGGGCTCGGAGTTGCGGTAGGTGTGGTGCTTCTTGATCTTGGCCATGAAGGTCTTGAGCAGCCACACGGCGATGTCGTCGGCGCGGTCGTCGTCGTTGCCGTAGCGCGGGAAGTCGCCCTCGGGCACGTAGTCGACGACCAGGCCGGACTCGTCGCGCACGGTGCGCACGCGGGCGTACTTGATGGCCGAGAGCGAGTCCACCACGTGGCTGAAGCCCGCGATGCCGGTGGCGAAGGTGCGGCGCACGTCGGTGTCGATGAGGGCCATCTCAGCGGCCTCGTAGTAGTACTTGTCGTGCATGTACTGGATGAGGTCGAGGATGTTCACGTACAGGCCGGCCAGCCAGTCCATCATGATGCCGAACTTGTGCATGACCTCATCGTAGTCGAGGTACTCGCTCGTGATGGGGGCAAGCTCGGGGCCAACCTGCATGTGGTTGCCCTGCTTGTCGGTGTACTTGAGGTCCTTGCCGCCGTTGATGGCGTAGTTCAGGCACTTGGCGAGGTTCGCGCGGGCGCCAAAGAACTGCATCTCCTTGCCGGTCTGGGTCGCCGAGACGCAGCAGCAGATGCTGTAATCGTCACCCCACACCGGGCGCATGACGTCGTCGTTCTCGTACTGGATCGAGCTGGTGGTGATGGAGATCTTGGCCGCGTAGCGACGGAAGGCCTCGGGCAGGCGCTTAGAGTAGAGCACCGTGAGGTTGGGCTCGGGCGCGGGGCCCATGTTCTCGAGCGTGTGCAGGAAGCGGAAATCGTTCTTGGTCACCATGTGGCGGCCGTCCTGGCCAAGGCCGGCCATCTCGAGCGTGGCCCACACGGGGTCGCCGGAGAACAGCTCGTTGTAGCTGGGGATGCGCGCGAACTTGACCATGCGGAACTTGAGGACCAGGTGGTCGATGAGCTCCTGCGCCTGGGCCTCGTCGATCTTGCCCGCCACGAGGTCGCGCTGGATGTAGATGTCAAGGAACGTGGAGATGCGGCCCACGGACATGGCGGCGCCGTTCTGGGTCTTGATGGCAGCCAGGTAGCCAAAGTAGAGCCACTGCACCGCCTCGTGCGCGTCGCGCGCAGGCTGGGAGATGTCGTAGCCGTAGATCTTGGCCATAGCCTTGATGCCCCTGAGCGCGCGGATCTGCTCGGAGATCTCCTCGCGCAGGCGGATGACGTCGTCGGTCATGGTGCCGTCGCCGCAGTTGAGCAGGTCCTCCTGCTTCTTGGCGATAAGGAAGTCGATGCCGTAGAGCGCCACGCGACGGTAGTCGCCCACGATGCGGCCGCGGCCATAGGTGTCGGGCAGGCCAGTAATTACGTGGCTGTGGCGGGCGGCGCGCATCTCGGGGGTGTAGGCGTCAAAGACGGCCTGGTTGTGGGTCTTGTGGTACTCACTGAAGATCTGGTCGTACTTGGAGTTGATCTTGTAGCCGTAGCTCTCTGCCGCCTGCTGGGCCATCTTGATGCCGCCGTAGGGCATGAAGGCGCGCTTCAGGGGCTTGTCGGTCTGAAGGCCAACGACCTTCTCGAGGTCCTTGAGCTCGGGGTCGATGTAGCCGGGGCCGTATGCGGTGAGGCCCGAGACGACCTCGGTCTCGCAGTCGAGCACGCCGCCGTTGGAGCGCTCCTGCTTCTGGAGCTCCTGGACCTTGCCCCAGAGCTTGTCGGTGGCCTCGGTGGGGCCGGCGAGGAACGACTCGTCGCCGTCGTACTGGGTGTAGTTGCGCTGGATGAAGTCGCGGACGTTCACGTCGTCCGTCCAGTGACCTGCCGAGAAGCCCTGCCATTCTTCACGTAGTGCCATGCGTTCCTCCTGTAGTTGCTATGCCTGCGGAAGCCCCGACACGGCCGCGCCGAGGATTCGTTCCGCGTTTTCCACACGTTCCTTGCTGGGCGGCTGGGTGTCGCGCAGCGTGTAAGGTATGCCGAGCTCGTCCCACTTGTAGACGCCCAGGCTGTGGTAGGGGAGCACGTCGACGCGGCGGACGTTCGAGAGCGTCTTGATGAAGTCCGCGGTGCGACGGAGGTACTCGTCGTTGTCGGTGATGCCGGGGACCAGCACGTGGCGGATCCACACGGGTACTCCTGCGTTGGAGAGCCAGCGCAGGGCGTCGAGGATGTTCTCGTTAGAGTGGCCGGTGAGGGCACGGTGCTCGACGGGGTCGATGTGCTTGATGTCTGCGAGAACCAGGTCACAGGCGGCCATGATGCGTTCCCATGCCTGGTAGAATGGCTGCTGGCGGGTGAAGGGCGCGAGCGAGGTGTCCAGGCACGTGTTGATGCCGCGGGCGTGGGCGGCTTCGAAGAGCTCCGCCACAAACTCCGGCTGGAGCAGTGCCTCACCACCCGAGACGGTGATGCCGCCCTCACGCCCCCAGTAGCTTCGATAACGTTCTGCCTGGTCGAGCAGCTCGGCCGGCTCCATGAGGGTGCCGCGGTCGAGGGCCCAGGTATCGGGATTGTGGCAGTAGCGGCAGCGCATGGGACATCCCTGGAGGAAGACAATGAAGCGTACGCCCGGGCCGTCCGCCGAGCCAAATGACTCGGTCGAGTGAACACGTCCCTGCATGGTTTGCCTCCGCCCCCGAGCTAGTCCAAACCCACACTGCGCGCTCAAATGTAGGGTGAGGACCTAGATGTTTCCTTGATTGAAATCAAGTAATGGGAAATTTCAGAGCAATACTGCGGGAGCGGCGGTGATAAATGGTGCACACCATATGCGACACCCTAGATTGGAAGCCTTATGCGAGGGACATTGATCTGGTAATGCTATCGGCGCCGCATAAAAACGCTTTATCGAACAGAATTTGTGCACGCTGATCCCAAATTCTGTTCGATAGGCGGTTTTTATGCGTCACGGCTGTCAGATGACAGTGCTATCCGTGCGCTACACCCCGCGCATGCCGTCGCGGTCGATGATGCGCAGCCGCCCGCGGCCCACGCGCTCGACCAGCCCCTCCTTGCTCAGCGAGGATATCGCACGAGAGACGGTCTCGGGCCGCAAGCCCACCGAGGCCGCAATGTCTTCCAGCCCAAGGTGGATTTCGGTGCCCATGCAGCGCTCGTCACGAAGCAGCAGGTACTGCGCCACGCGTCGCCGCGGGTCGCGAATGCCCAGCATCATGGCCTTTTCTTCCGCGTCATCCAGCTCGGTGCACACCATGCGGATGAGTCCCATGGCGGCGTCGGGGTGCTCCGAGAGCATGGCCTCGAAGTCCGTACGGTGAATGGAGCACAGCTCAACGCGGGTAAGGCAGCCTACGGAGTAGTGGTAGACGTTGTCCTCGAGGAACATTCCGTGCCAGATTGCCTGTCCATCGTGCAGCACGTCGAGTACGTACTCCACGCCGTCGGGGTCGATGCGGAAGGTTTTGATTCGCCCAGACCGTACGATAAGGACTGAGTCGATGGGGTCGCCCTCGTGCACCAGGATGTCCCCGCGCCGGTGGGTGGAACGAACCGAGCGGGCGAGAAGATCGTGCTTCGCGTTGTCGGGCAGGCCCGCGAACAGGCGAATCCTGTTCACGCAGGTGCCGTTTGCCGCTTTGAAGCCGCAGTCCTCGCACTGCTGGCAGGGTATGTTGTCGTCGTGGGCCACGTGCATGCCTAGTCCTGAGACGCCAGCTTGAAGCCGTCGAAGGTAAAGCCCGGGCTTACCACGCAGGAGACCAGCGCATCTTCGCTGGCGGGAAGCGTGCGTTGCCAGACCCCCGCGGGGACAATCAGCTCGCCACAGGCGCCGTGATTGTCTACGCGCAGCGTCACGCGCCGCGCTCCGCGCTCGTCAGGCTGCTCGCCGTTGCCGCCCAGCTCGAGCGTCACCGCACCGGGCCCGTGCCAGAGCCACAGCTCGTCTGCGTCGACAACATGCCACGCGCTGGCGTCACCCGCCGGCAGCAGAAAATAGATGCACGATGCAAGTGGGCGATTCCCACTAGCGTCTGTCGCCAACGCCGACTGCCACGTGCGGCGATACCACCCGCCCTCGGGGTGCGGTGCTAGGTCCAGCTCACCAATCACGCGCTGCGCGTAGTCGCTGAGCCGTGGTGTGCCATCTGCTGCCGCGCTGCTATCATGCTCGGTAGCGCCTAGTCCGCACGGTGAGGATGACCCTACCGCGCAGGGAAGCCGCCTCCCGCATGGGAGTGCGCCTCGGTCGCCTCGGCGAGCTCCCTTACCAAACGCCCCAGGAAGCACATCGCGGCGTCCGCAGCGTCACTTGGCGCCGAAGAGAGGTCGACGTTCTCCAGGATTGTCGAGATGCCCTTCTCCGCGAACGCGACCTCTTCGAGGTCCGCGTTGCCGTCGGCATCGTAGATCCACTTCATCGTCCCGACTCCATGTCTCGTGTCCATGTGTTTTGGTAGCTATGCCAGTGATGCCTTCGAGCAAAAATTAGGCGGAGGCGCTCGTGCGTCCCCGCCACATAAAACCCTCTCGGGTTTTGCGATCTGCGTCCATTCTAGCCAACCGGGATTGGCGGTCAATCGGGTTCGTGGTCTGGACGTCGCCGTGCTAACGGGGGCAGCGTGTGGTCGCATTCTGAGTCCTGCGACTGGTATTGAAGGACGGGGAGCGGCATCGCGACTTCCCGCTACCGTGCGGCATCGATGCGGGCGACGAGTCCGTTGGCCCACGCGATGGCTTCCGCGAGGTCCTGCAGCACGCCGAGCCCCTCCGCCTGGGCGGCGTAGAGCTCGTCCCAGCCCTCTCCGGAGACGACCCTGGGCGGCCATTGCTGGGCCTTCCGGTAGGCGAAGAGCCTCACGCAGACCCGCCTCGTGCGCGCCAGGTCCACGTCGGCGTTGCCCATGATGAGCTGGAGGTCAACGAGGTCGCGCACGCGGTCGCCGCCGCTCGTGAGCCCGTGTAGCTTCTGGGCCACCTGGTAGCAGAGGTCCATGAGGGCCACGTCCCCGACGGCGGGGAACCCGAGCCTCTCGAGGGCGTCCGACGCCTCGACCTGGCTGGTCGCGTCGGCCCGCTCGGCGTCACCAATCTCGTCGAACCCCACCTCTAGGGGCACCGTGCACCAGGGCTTTCCCAGGTAGGAGAGCTTCACGTCGAAGGGACGCATCACGTACTCGCCGGGGATGCCCGGTGGCGCGGCGGGCTCGCGTCGCACGACGCGGCCGGTGAAGCCCTCCCATCCGGCGGCGAGCGCCTCGGACAGCCTCGCAGCGTACTCGTCCGGGTCGCTCGCCGTGGCGGTGTCGAGGTCGGTCGTGTAGCGCGTGGCCCCGGACCCGAAGCGCATCCTGACGGCGCTTCCGCCCTTCACCACGCCGTCGGGCAGCATCTGTGCCACTATCGCGTTCGCCACGAGGGTGCGCATGCGCACGTAGCCGTCGGCGGTGCCGCCGGAGGCCCTCCGGATGGCGTCGTCCAGGTGCCTCATGCTGTTCGGGCGCCTAGGCATGGGCGCCCACCTCCCCCTCGATCTCCGCAAGCTCGGCCGGCGTGACGTAGCCCCTCCGCTCCGCCTCGCGCGCCGCGTCGACGGCGCGGAGGGGTCCCAGGGTCCTCGTCGCCTCGCGGATCGCGTCGGCAGCCTTCTGGCAGGCTATGCCCTCGTACAGCGTGACCCTGTCCGGGTGCCTCCGCCAGACGAGCCTCACGCCCTCGCCGAGGCTGCGCCTGGTCCTCCTGGGCGTCGCCACCCGGATTGCGCGCGGGTCGGTGGGGCAGAGCCCGAGGAGCGCCACCACGGACTCGCCGTAGAGGTAGGCGCCCTCGCCCGCGGCCCTCACGGCGATCGCGTAGGGGGCCTGCTCCTGGTAGGGCCACACGGGCACTCGGTAGACGCCCCTGGCCACGCGCTCGAGCCTGCCGCGCGCCGCGTACTGCACCACCTCCGCGTCGGAGGCGCCGAGCGCCCTCGCGTCCGCGGACGTCACGAGGCCGTAGTCGTCGGCCGCCCCGTATATGTCATCTATCTTAGCCATGGCAATAGTATAGCGAAGACACTCTACATTTGACACATCCTCAATCGAACGCTCCATAATGCAATCCTCCAAAGTCGCCATCGGCGTTCCGTTCGCCCCAGAGTGTGCGTCCGCACGCGCTGCGGCAACCGGACTCTCTTCCGCCCCGAATCCGCTTCAGATGCTTCGATGGGTGCCGTCTGCACCCCGTTCCTACGAGAGCCCCGCGGACATGATCCTGCCCATGAGGTCCATGCCGGCCTTCTTGCTGTCTGCGAGCGCGTCGGCGTAGACGTTCAAGGTCATCGCGGCGTTGGAGTGGCCGAGGATGGCGCTCACGGTCTTCACGTCCACGCCGGAGCCGATCGCCATCGTCGCGAAGGTGTGCCTGAGGTCGTGGAACCTCGGCGGCTCGCCCTGGGAGCCCACGAGCCTCGCCACCCGCACGAACGCCCGCCACTCCTGCCCCAGCGCCATCGGGCTCTTCCAGGCGCCGGTGACGGCGCTGCCCACGACGAAGAGCCCCTCGTCCCAGTCGAGGCCCATCGCCTCGCGCTCGCCGTGCATGGCGCGCGCCCTCGCCTCAAGTACGCGTGCGAGCTCGTCGCCGTAGGGGATGGTCCTGGACGAGCTCCTGGTCTTCGGCGTGGAGAGCGCGAAGGTGCCGTTCGCCCTCGTGAGCGCGTGCGAGACCCGGATCTTGCGCGACACGCGGTCGACATCCTGCCACCTGAGGGCGCATATCTCGCCCTGCCTCATCCCCGTCATGAGCGCGAGGAGCACGGCCGTGGAGAACGGGTCGGCGACGCTCCCGAGCGTCTGGTTGAGCTGCCGGACGCTCGTGGCGTCGAGGGAGTTTATCGGCTTCGTGGGCCTCTTCGGAGCATCGACGAGGTCGAAGGGGTTCGAAGGGATGTCGCCCAGCCTGCGCGCCCTGATGAATGCGGTCTTGAGCAGCACGTGGGTGTGGGAGACGGTGTTGCCGCCGTAGCCGTCCTGCACCATGTCGCGTTCGAACTCCTGGATCTGCCTCGCGGTGACCTGCCCCACGGGGGTCTTGCCGAGCTCGGTGCCCAGGAGGTGCTTCGCGTACCAGCGGTAGCCGTCCGCCGTGGAGGCGAGGATGTTGCCGGTGGACTCCTTCATGTCTATGTAGTCGAGGACGTAGCGGTATACCGGCGTCTCGCAGGAGACGGTGCCGGAGAGCTCCTCGTCCTTTCGGACCTCCTCGTCGCGCCACTCCCTGAGGAAGTCCTCGGCGGCGCCCTTCCCGCGGTTGTCCCTGGTGACCTTCCCGGTCTTCCTGCTCACTCTGTCGGGATAGCAGGCGACGGGGGTGTTGCGCGTCATCCTCCTCTGCCTGCCGTCGTCGTCCTGCCAGCTGATTGCGGCCCTCCAGTGGCCGGACCTCTCGTCCTTGAAGACGAACCCGTTGCTCAGATTCCTCGGCATCGTGCCCCCATCAACGTTTGAACCTTTGATGCGCCTGCCCGCGCGCGTCGCAGTACGTGCAGTACGTGGATAGTACGTGGCGTACTATTTGCGTACTGCGGACGACTTTACATGACGGGGGCTGTGGTCGCCTCATGTTCGCCAAGGTCAGCAAATGCCCAGTTAAACAGCACAATTTGTGGAAGTGGTGTCCTCTGGTGTCTATTGACATTCATCAAGGATTGCGCCCTGGGGGTCAAGGGGTCGCTGGTTCGAATCCAGTCCACCCGACCAGATATGAGGGGTCGTCGGCAGTGTGCCGACGACCTTTTTTTGCGCCGCGGTGGTCACGCTACGGTCCCCCGTCGCGCCTCCTTGTTGTCCCCTGCTGGGATTCTTCGTGAGGATTGGGCCCTCGCGAGAATTGGGGCAGTTTTTGATGTAAAACGACCTCACGCGGCCACCAGAGGAGCCTGTCCTTCTCGCCAACTGGGAAAACGCTGACAAGAACTTGACTTTCTCGGCAACAATGTCAAAGATGCTCCCCAATCCTGACGTGGAGCTCAATCGCCGATCGCGCGCAAGCTCGCTGGTATACTGGGGCAACTTCCGGCTTCCAGGTAAGGAGCATCATGGCCAAGATCACAGAGGGCAGCGTCGCGTTCAGGGGCTATCAGACCCACTACTGCATCGTCGGCGAGAATGACCCCGGCAGGCTGCCTCTGCTCGTCCTCAACGGCGGGCCCGGCATGCCGCACGACTACATGGAGAGCCTGGACCCGCTGGCCGAGGGCGGCAGGCAGGTCATCTACTACGACCAGATCGGCTGCGGCAGGTCCACGGTGCCCGAGGGCGCCCTGCGCTACGACGCGCAGCTGTTCGTGGAGGAGCTCAAGGTCGTTCGCGAGACCCTGGGCCTCGAGCGTCTCCACATCCTCGGACAGTCGTGGGGCACCGTCCTGATGCTCCTCTACCTGCTGCAAGAGAAGCCCGTGGGCGTCGCCTCCATCGTCGTCTCCTCCGGGCTTCCGAGCGCCAAGCTCTGGATCAGGGAGGCCGGCAAGCTCAAGGGCCTGCTTCCGCCCGAGATGCGCGCGGCCCTCGACGAGGCCGACCGGACCGGCGACTACGACTCCTCCGCAGCCCAGGCCGCCGGTGACGAGTTCTATCGCCGCCACGTCTGCTCGCTGGACCCCAAGGACTGGCCCGAAAGCGTCAAGAGGAGCTTCTCGCAGACGGGCCCCGCTTACCAGGAGATGCAGGGCGCGAGCGAGTTCGTGTTCACCGGCAACCTCAGGACCTACGACGTCGAGGACCAGCTGAAGGACGTCACCCAGCCAGCCCTGGTCATCTCCGGCGAGTTCGACGAGTGCACCCCGCTCATCGCCAAGGAGTTCTACGACCGCCTGCCCAACGCCGAGGAGTGGCTGCTCATCGAGGACGGTACGCACCTGTGCAACGTCGAGTTCCCCGACCTCTACAACGAGACCGTCGAGCGGTTCGTCACCCGCCACGAGTAGGGGCGGCTTTCGCTTCGTCGCGTTTCTCGACCCTCGCTTCTCGGCTCTTGCCGATTGGGGCTACTTCTTGATGTGATACAGGCTCAAGGCGAGATTCGCGGCCTTCTCGTCTGACAAAAGGCCTGTTGGGCGCTGGCGAGAAGGCCATGAGCATCAAAAAAGTGCCCCAATCGGCGAGGGGATCCGCAACGGGGTCCACGACGGGAAGGACCTCTGAGGGCAAGCCGAAGAGGAAAGCCTACGCCAGGGCGCCCTCGAGCTCGGCCACCGTGCAGATCGCGGAGCCGTAGCACCTCTCGCAGTGCTCGAGCGCGAAGTCCTGCGTGCCGCAGAGGAAGGTCATCGTGGCGTCGGAGACCACGACGGAGGCGTAGTTGTTGAAGAAGGCATCGGCCAGGGTGTGCAGGACGCAGATGTTGGTGTCGGCGCCCACGGCGATGACGGTCCTTGTGCCCAGCTCTCGCAGGGTAAGGTCGAGGTCGGTCTGGAAGAAGCCCGAGTAGCGACGCTTGGGGATCACGAGGTCGCCCTGCCCCACCTCGATCTCGCCGAAGATGCGCGTGCGGCCCGCGATGCCGTGCTCGCCCCAGAGATCGAGCTCGTGGTCAAGCCCCCTGACATGCTCGTCGTTGCAGAAGATGACGGGAACGCCCGCCCGGTGGCAGGCTGCCACGGTGCGCGCGACCTGGGCGCGATAGGCCCTCGTGGCCGTGTCCGGGTCGTAGACCCTATCGTCGTCGACGGCCTCGATCGCATCGATGACCAGAAGGGCGCAGACGTCCCTGTCCAGCTGCATGGCTTCCTCCTCGCTTGATGTGGTTCCATGGTAGCCTGAGTGGGCACGCACCCAAGACGAGAGCGAGGCCGTAGCCGTGGATTCCCTTTTCGAGCGCACCTACGAGGTGGTCAGGCAGGTCCCCGAGGGACGGGTCGCGTCCTACGGGCAGGTGGCCCGCATGCTCGGCGAGCCAAGAAAGGCGCGCTTCGTGGGCTTCGCCCTGCACGCGAGCCCCGGCATGGCCGGGGGCGTCCCCTGCCACCGCGTGGTCTTCAAGGATGGCTCGCTCGCGCCCGGCTTCGCCTTCGGCGGGCCGGACGAGCAGCGCCGCCTGCTCGAGGGCGAGGGCGTGAGCTTTCTGCCGAACGGACGAGTGGACATGGATCGCTGCGCCTGGGAGGCGTGAGGAAGCCCCTGCCGCGTGCATCGCGCCCCCCTCCTACTCGATGCCGAGCTCGTCGGAGAGCTCGAGCCACTCGGACTCGAGGTCGTCTATCTCGGACAGGGCGCGGTCGAGCTCGGCCTGGGCGTCCATGAGGGCCGCGTAGTCCGTCGCGGAAACCTCCGCCATCCTCGCGCGCAGCTCGTCGGGCGCTCCCTGGACCTTCTCGAGCCTGCGGCCCACGGCGTCGAAGCGCTTCTTGAGCTCGCGGCGCTCGACGTTGGTGAGGCCGGACGGCTTCGGGGTCGCGCCCGCGTGTGGTGCGGAGACGGGCCTCTCGTCGGCGCCCTCCGCATACTCCTCGAGCAGCCGCAGGTACTCGTCCACGCCGCCGGGCACGTGGCGCACCCGGCCGTCCACGAGGGCGAACTGGTCGTCGGTCACGCGCTCCATGAGGTAGCGGTCGTGGCTCACCAGCAGCAGCGTCCCGGGCCAGCCGTCGAGCAGGTCCTCCATGACGGCGAGCATGTCCGTGTCCAGGTCGTTTCCCGGCTCGTCGAGGACGAGCACGTTGGGCTCGTCGAGGATCACGCAGAGCAGGGCCAGGCGGCGGCGCTGGCCACCGGACAGGTCGCGCACGAAGCTCTGGAGCTCGCGCTGCTCGAAGCCGAGGCCCTCTGCGAGCTGCGTAGGGCTCTGCTCCTTGCCGCCCACGACGTAGCTGCGCCTGTAGCGCGCGAGAACCTCCAGGACGCGCCAGTCCTCCTTCTGGGAGAGGGCGTCGAGATGCTGCGACATCCACCCGAAGCGCACCGAGGCCCCGATCTTGACCGTGCCCGCGGTGGGAGCCAGGCGTCCCGTCATGAGGCGCAGCAGCGTGGACTTTCCGGCCCCGTTGGCGCCGAGGATGCCGTAGCGGTCCCCGGGCCCGATGAGCCAGTCGAGGCCCTCCACGATCGGCGTGGCGTCCGGGTAGGCGAACGTCACGCGGTCCATCTCGATGACCTGCTTGCCCAGCCGGCTCACGGCGAGGCGCCTGAGCTCGAGCGGGTTTCTCAGCGGCGGGTCGTTCGCGATGAGGGCACGGGCGGCGTCGATACGGAACTTCGGCTTGCTCGAGCGGGCCTGGGCGCCGTGGGAGAGCCAGTTGAGCTCCTTGCGTAGGGTGTTCTGGCGGCGCTCCTCGGTGGCGGCCGCCTGACAGTCACGCTCGACGCGCTGCTGCACGTAGGCGGAGTAGCCGCCCTCGAACGGCTCGATCCGACGGTCGTGGACCTCCCACATGCGCTCGCAGACCTCGTCCAGAAACCAGCGGTCATGGGTGACCACGATGAGGGCGCCCTGGCCCTCGGGCCAGCGGGTGCGCAGATGGTCGGCGAGCCACTCGATCGCGCGCAGGTCGAGGTGGTTGGTGGGCTCGTCCATGAGCAGGACGTCGTAGTCGCCCGCGAGCAGGCGTGCCAGGTCGCAGCGGCGGCGCTGACCGCCGGAGAGCTCGCCCACCGGCGCGTCCCAGTCGAGGTCGCCGATGAGCTCGTCCACGATGCGGCGGATGCGCGCGTCGGAGGCCCAGACGTAGTCGGGCACGTCACCCACCACGGCACGGCCCACGGTCGAGTCGTCGTCGAGGGAGTCGCCCTGGCCGAGACAGCCCACGGTGAGGTTGCCGCGCCAGGTGACCGAGCCCGCGTCCGGCTCGAGGAGGTGCCCCGCGATGCGCAGCAGCGTCGACTTGCCGTCGCCGTTTCTGCCCACCACGCCGATGCGGTCGCCCTCGTCGATGCCCATGGACTGGTCAACCAGGACGGGCTTGCCGGGCCACTCGTGGCTCACGCGCTCGAGCCCGATGAGGATGCCCACTAGACCGCCTCCCCTGCCGCCATGCGGCGCAGAAGGGCGATCTCGGCCGCATAGCCCGCGAGGTCGTTGGGGGTCTCCAGGATCATGGGCAGGCCGGCCAGCCGCGGGCTGGTCATGACGGCCGCGAAGGTCGGGGTGCCAAGCGTGCCCAGGCCAATCTTCTCGTGGCGGTCCTTGTGGGCGCCCATGGGGTTCTTGGAGTCGTTCAGGTGCAGGGCGCGAAGGCGCCCGAGGCCGATCACGCGGTCGAACTCGTCGAGCACGCCGTCGAGGTCGGAGGCTATGTCGTAGCCCGCGTCAGAGACGTGGCAGGTGTCCAGGCACACGCCGAGAAGCTCGTCGTGGTCCGTGCCGTCGATGATGCGCGCGAGCTCCTCGAAGCTGCGCCCGACCTCGGTGCCCTTGCCCGCCATGGTCTCAAGCAGGACGGTCGTAGCCTGGCCGGGGTCCAGGACCTCGTTCAGGCCCTGGCAGATGAGGCGGATGCCCTCCTCGGCCCCCTGGCCAACGTGACTGCCGGGGTGGAAGTTGTAGTAGTTTCCCGGCAGGGACTCCAGGCGCTCGAGGTCGCCCGCCATCGCGCGTCGCGCGAAGTCGATGGTCTCGGGCTTCTGGGAGCAGAGGTTCATCGTGTAGGGCGCGTGCGCGACGAGCCGGCCGAAGCCGTGCTCGGACATGAGGGCCCGAAGCCCGTCCACGTCTGCGGGGTCCAGGGCGCGCGCGTTGCCCCCGCGCGGGTTTCTCGTGAAGAAGGCGAAGGTGGTGGCACCGATGGAGACCGCGTCGGCCCCCATGGCCGCGTAGCCGCGCGCCACGGAGAGGTGGCAGCCGAGCGTGGGCACCATAGGGGTCGTGAGGGTCGCGTCGCTCATGCGCGCGCCCCCAGGAGGTCGCGCACGCGGTCGCAGACGAGGTCGGCCACCTGCGCGAGCGGCAGGGTCTCGTGCTGCTCAACACCCGAGGCCGAGACCAGGGCCACGCGGCTCGTGTCGGAGCCAAAGGTGGAGTCGGCGCGCGAGACGTCGTTGGCCACGATGAGGTCGGCGCCCTTGGAGCGCAGCTTCTGGGACGCGTGGGCCAGGAGGTCGTCCGTCTCGGCGGCAAAGCCCACCACCACTCGGTCCCCCTTGCGGGCGCAGAGGTCGGCGAGGATGTCGGCGGTCTGGACGAGCTCGAGGGCGTGGAGCGGCTCCGCGGACTTCTTGAGCTTGTGGTCGGCGGGGGCTGCCGGCGTGTAGTCGGCCACGGCGGCGCAGCACACGGCGGCGTCGGCGTCCTCGAACGCGGCATGGGCGGCGGCGTGCATCTGGGCGGCCGAGACCACGTCCGTGCGCCTGACGCCGGCGGGGGCGCAAAGAGAGGTGGGCCCCGAGACGAGCGTCACCTGAGCCCCGCGCGCGGCAGCGACGGCCGCGATCGCGTAGCCCATCTTGCCGGTCGAGGCGTTGGCGAGATAGCGGACGGGGTCGATCGCCTCGTGGGTGGGCCCGGCGGTGATGACGAGGCGCGCGCCCGCGAGGTCACGCATGCCCGCGCGCCCGAGGGACGCGAGCGCCGCCGCGACGATGTCATCGACGTCGGCGAGCTTGCCCGAGCCCACGTCGCCGCAGGCCAGGCGCCCCGAGACGGGCGTCACCAGGGACACGCCGCGCGCGGCGAGGGTGGCGACGCTGGCCTGGGTCGCCGGGTTCTCCCACATGTGCACGTTCATGGCCGGCGCCACCAGGACGGGGCACGCGGCGGCCAAAAGGGTCGTGGTGAGGCAGTCGTCGGCCACGCCCGCCGCCATCTTGGCCATGACGTTGGCCGTGGCGGGGACGACGAGCGCGAGCTCGGCCCACTCGGCGAGCTCGATGTGCGGGATCGGTGAGCCCGGGTAGGCGTAGAGGTCGTCGGCCACGGGGGCCCCCGAGAGCGCCTCGAAGGTGACCGGCCCCACGAAGCGCTCGGCGTCCGCGCTCATCGTGACCCGCACCTCGCAGCCGGCCTTCTGGAGGCCGCGCAGCACCTCGCAGGCCTTATACGCCGCGATGCCGCCGCAGACGGCCAGAAGGACGCGCCCGCGCTCGGGCTCTGGGGCTCGCTCGCTCATGCGCCCTCGACCCCCTCGGAGGTGACGAGCATGCGATGGCAGTAGGGGCACGTCGTAATCTCGTCGCCGACCATGAGGTCGTGGAACTGGCTCGGCTGGAGCTTGACGCGGCAGACCGTGGGCACGTTGCCGTGGAGCCGCTCGACCGCGAGGCCCCCGAAGCGCTTGCGCGCGACCTCGTAGGAGGCCAAGTGCTCCGACGAGAGGAGCGCTGCCTCGGCGGCGCGCTCGCGGGAGAGCGTCACGATCTGGGCCCTGAGCCCCGCTGATCCCTCGTCGAGCGCCTCCTGGGTGACGGCCGCCTGGGCGTCGAGCTTCTCCAGGGTGAGGCGGGCGTTCTCCTCGGCGCGCTCGAGGCGCCCGAGGCGCTCGCGCAGGGAGGGAAGCGAGAAGGCGCACTTCTCGACGCGCTTGGCGAGCGAGGTGAGCTGCTGCTCGAAGCCCGCGAGCTCGCGATGGGTGAGGGCCTCGGCCTCAGCGGCGAGCTGGACCTCGGCGGTCCTCTCGCGGTAGTGCGCGAGGGCGGCCTCGGCGTCGTCGATGTCGATCTGGGCGTCCTTGCGCTGCCCGACGATCCTGGTGAGCTCGCTCGTGACCTTCTTGCGCGCAAGCGCGATCGTCTTGAGCCTCTTCTGCTGGGGCATCGAGGCGAGCGTCGAGGCGCTCCTGAGGAGCCTCAGATCGAGGTCCTGGAGGTTCATGAGGGCTTCTGCTTCGCTCATTCAGTGTTCTCCTTGGGTCTTTCGGGCGCGCCCGGTCCTGCGCGCGCTGCGGTGGCGTGAAACGATGGCGAGAAGGGCGTCGGCAAAGAGCTCGAGGTCACGGGGATCCACGCGCTCGTCGAACGAGATGCGCAGGGAGCCCAGGGCGCGCCCGCGGGCCATGCCCATCGCGCGCAGCACGTGGCTCGCGTCGAGCGAGCCCGACGAGCAGGCCGATCCGGCGGAGACCTCGAAGCCGGCCTGGTCGAGCTCGAGGATCAGGGTCTCGGAGTCCAGGCCGTCCACGACGACGCTCACGATGCCGGGCAGCCTCCCCGCGTCGACGACGACCGTGGTCGTGGGCGCGATGCCGCTTCCCGTGGCGCAAAGGCGCTCGTAGAGGGCCTGCGCCCGTCCGGCGACGGTGGCGCGGGTCTGGTCGAGCGTGGCGCTCGTGGAGCGCACAACGGCCGCGAAGGCGAGCGCGCCGCGCACGTCCTGGGTGCCCGCGCGACGGCCCAGCTCCTGCCCGCCGCCAAAGCTGAGCGGGCGCAGGGGGAATCGCCCGCGCACGGCGAGTGCGCCCACGCCGACGGGGCCGCCGAGCTTGTGGGCGGCCACGCTCACGGCGTCGGCGCGGGAGAGGTCGAGGGGCACGCGACAGAAGGCCTGGACGGCGTCGGTGTGGAAGAGCGCCCCGGCGTCGTGCGCAACGCGGGCGAGCTCGTCTACGCTCTGCAGGACGCCGGTCTCGTTGTTGGCGGCCATGACCGAGACGAGCGCGCAGTCCTCGTCGACCAGGGCGCGGACGGTCTCGGCGCGCACGACGCCGTCGGAGCCGGGACGGGCGAGCGCGACCTCGAAGCCGCGCTCGCGCAGGGGCCCCACGAGGTCGAGGACCGAGTCATGCTCGATGGCCGAGAGCACGACCGTCCTCCTGCGGGCAGCGCGGGCGCGCGCGCCCTCGGCCAGCCCGATCACGGCGAGGTTGTTCGACTCGGTTCCGCCCGAGGTGAAGGTCACGTCAGCGGGGCGAAAGCCCCCGCCGAGGCAGCGGGCGAGCTCGGCGCGCGCGCCGTCGAGGGCGCGCGCCGCCTCGCGGCCCAGGGTGTGCAGGGAGTTCGGGTTGGCACCGGCCAGAGGCCCCTCCTCGTAGGAGCGCTCGGCCGCGAGCGACTCGGGTCGGGCGGGGGCGGAGGCCGCGTAGTCCAGATAGACGATCTTGTGTGGCACCCGGCTCGCCTAGGCCTTCTTGGCGGTGCCCGTGAGGCCCGCCTTCCTGATGGCCGCGATGGCGGCCGGGCGGTCCTGGACGCCAAAGACGGCGCTGCCCGCCACCAAGACGTTGGCGCCGGCGCACGTGACCTCGGCGGCGTTTCGGGCGGAGATGCCGCCATCGACCTCGATGAGCGGGCGCACACCGTGCTCGTCGCACAGGCGGCGCAGCTGGCGGAGCTTCTTGGTCGACGAGGGGAGGTAGCTCTGGCCGCCGAAGCCCGGGTTCACGGTCATGACGAGGACCATGTCGAGCTCGTCGATGATCGACTCGAGCATGCCCACGGGCGTCGCGGGGTTCAGGGCGATCGAGGCCCTGGCCCCGTGGTCGTGGATGAGGGCGACGAGCCGGTTGGCATGGGCGGTGGCCTCGTACTGGAAGGAGACGAGGTCCGCCCCGGCGTCGAGGTAGCTGGGGAGCATCTCGTCGGGGTTGGAGATCATGAGATGGGCGTCGACGGGCAGCTCGCAGGCACCCTTGACGGCGCGCAGGACGTCCGGGCCAAAGGTCAGGTTGGGCACGAAGTGCCCGTCCATGACATCGAAGTGGACGTAGTCGGCGTCGCGTATGTCGGCGAGCTCGTCAGCGAGGTGCATGAAGTCGGCGGAGAGCACCGAGGGCGCAATCTTGACATCTTCTAGCATCAGTGGTTCTCCTTGTCTTGGAATGCCATTCCGTAGAACTCCTCGCCCGGGCGACGGCCCAAGAGGCCGTCGATGGCGTCGGCGACGGGCAGCCCCTCGTGCAGGACGGCGTTGACCGCCTCGGTGATGGGGGCCGCGACGCGCAGGCCGCGGGCGAGGGCGAGCACGCTCTGGGCGGCGCGCGCGCCCTCGACGACCATGCCGGTGCGCTCCTCGTAGGCGGCGAGGGTCTCACCGGCCACGAGGGCCTCGCCAAAGGTGCGGTTACGCGAGTGCTCCGAGGTGCAGGTGGCCACGAGGTCGCCCATGCCCGCGAGGCCCATCGGGGTGAGCGGGTCGCTGCCCAGGGCCGCCGCGACGCGGCCTATCTCGGCCAGGCCGCGCGTCATGAGGACGGCGAGCGTGTTGTCCCCGGCGCCCAGGCCCGCCGCCACGCCGCAGGCGATGGCGATGACGTTCTTGACCGCGCCGCAGACCTCGACGCCCACGACGTCCTCGCTCACGTAGACCCGAAAGGACGGGCTGACGAGAAGCGCACGCAGGCGCTCGGCCACGTCGGCGTCGCGCGCGGCGAGCACGGCCGCCGCGAGCTTGCCGAGGCAGACCTCCTCGGCGTGGTTGGGCCCCGACAGCACGGCCACGCGCCACGCTCCGCCCAGCTCGGTGGCGGCGACGTCGGCCATGAGTTCGTTGGTGCCGCGCTCGACGCCCTTGGTGAGCACGAGCACGGGAGCCTTCGCGTCCACGAGGGGGGAGATCATGCGGCAGGCGTCGCGCAGGTAGGACGACGGCAGAGCCAAGATGACGGCCTCGGCGCCCTCGAGGGCCTCTGCGGCGTCCGCAGTGGCATGGACGCCGCTCGGCAGCTCGTAGTCCGTGAGGTGGCGCGGGTTTCTCCGCGTGGCTCCTATGGCCTCGGCCACCCGCGCGCTGCGGCACCACAGGCGCACCTCCCCGACCTGCTCCGCGAGCAGCCCCGACAGGGCGGTGCCCCATGAGCCGGACCCTATGACGGCCACGCGCCTGGCAACCTGCGCGCTCATCGACGACCCCCCTCGCCCTTCCCGGCTCCCTCGCCGGACCTGTGAAACGAGAAGCGGTGCTCCTCGCCCCGAGCCAGCTTGCCCACGTTCTCACGGTGCGCCCAGACCACGGCTGCGGCCACGGTCACGACGGGCACGAGCGAGGGGGCGGGAAAGCCAAGGACCGCGCACCAGACGGGCAGCGAGACCGCCGCGGCGAGAGAGCCGAGCGAGACGTAGCGCGTGGGCACCACAAAGACGATGAAGACCGCGAGCAGCCCCACCGCGACGGGCCACCAGAGCCCGAGCGCGGCCCCGAAGCCCACCGCGATGCCCTTCCCGCCATGAAAGTGCAGGTAGGGCGAGAAGACGTGTCCGAGCACGCAGCCGAGGAAGACCACGGACATGCTGCAGCCGAACAGCGTCCGATGGTCGAGGGCGGACACGTCGCCGGCCAGGGCGAAGGCCGCTATGGCGTGGCGCGCCACGAGCATGCAGACCAGGCCCTTGGACACGTCGCACAGAAGGGTCAGGGCGGCGGCCCCCTTGCCCACCGAGCGCGCCACGTTGGTGGTCCCGATGTTGCCCGACCCCGTGCGCCTCACGTCGACGTGGCCCGTGGCGTGCGCGATGATGAGGCCAAACGGTATGCCGCACACGAAGTAGGAGACGAAGGTGAAGACGGCCGTCCAGAGCCCGAGTGCGCTCATCGCTCCCCCCCCTCCGCCTTCTTGCGAAACCTCAGGCGCACCGGCGTGCCCGTGAGGTCGAAGCGCCCGCGCAGCCGGTTCTCGACGAAGCGCTCGAAGTTGTCGTCCACGAGGTCGGGGGCGTTGCACCACACCGATATCTGGGGCGGCTTGGAGCCGGTCTGCGTGGCGTACATCATCTTGAGGCGACGGCCCTTCTCGCTCTTGGTGTAGCCGCTCTCGCGGATCTGGGCGAGAAGGTCGTTGAGCTGGGAGGTCTTGAGCTGGGAGGCGCGCGCCTCGGCGGCCGTCACGGCGAGGCCGAGGACCTTGTCGGTGGCCCGCCCGGTGAGAGCGGAGACGTTGACGGTGGGAATCCAGGAGGCGAAGGAGAGGCGCTGGGCGATCGAGCTCACGACCTCGTCGCGGCCCTGATCGGTCTCGACGAGGTCCCACTTGTTGAGGACCAAGACGACGGCGCAGCCCCGGTCGATGGCCATGCCGGCGACCTTCTGGTCCTGCTCGGTCACGCCCACCGTGGCGTCGACGACGAGCAGGCACACGTCCGAGCGGTCGATGGCCTGAAGGCCCCTCACGAGGCTGTAGTACTCGACGTCCTCGTGCACCTGGGACTTCTTGCGCATGCCCGCCGTGTCCACGAGGCGGATGGGGCGGCCCTTCCACTCGATGAGCGAGTCGATGGAGTCGCGCGTGGTGCCCGCGACGTCCGAGACGATCGAGCGCTTCTTGTTGGCGAGGCGGTTAGCCAAAGAGCTCTTGCCCACGTTGGGCCGGCCGACGATGGCCACGGAGAGCGTGTCGTCGTCCGGCTCGTCGGCGGACTCGGGCAGCGCGGCCACGATCTCGTCGAGGAGGTCTCCCGTGCCGTGGCCGTGGGTCGCGGACAGGGGGCGGGGCTCGCCCACGCCCAGGGCGTAGAAGTCCCACAGGCCGTCGGTCTCGGTCGAGGGGTCGTCCCTCTTGTTGACGACCAGGAAGACGGGCTTATCCTGGCGGCGGACGATGCGGGCGACCTCCTCGTCCTCGTCGGTGACGCCGGTCGAGCCGTCCACCACGAAGACGATGACGTCGGCCTCCTCGCAGGCGATGAGGGCCTGCTCGCGGATGTGCGGGGCAAAGATGTCGGTAGACTTGACGGACTCGATGCCGCCGGTGTCGATGAGGGCGAAGTCGCGGCCGTTCCAGTCCGCGTCGTGGTAGGAGCGGTCGCGCGTGACGCCGCGAGACTCATGGACGATGGCCTCGCGCGTGACCGCGATTCGGTTGACAAGCGTGGACTTTCCGACGTTGGGTCGGCCGACCACGGCGACTACGGGCTTGGGCATGAATACTCCTCGCTATTCCATTGGTGTGAAAAGTCTAGCACGCGCACCCGAGGCGAGAGGGGCGAGAGACCCAGGCAACCCACGGCCCACACCTCGCCTGCGACCCCCGTTCTCCCCTGTAGGGAGCCCATGGCCGCCCTGGGCGGACCGTAGTCGCCGGACGAGAAAAACACGAAGCTCAGGCCCCCACGAGCTCCTCGACGCGCTCGCGCACGGCCTCGATCTGGGAGGCGGGCGTGCTCGCGCCGGCGGTGATGCCGATGGTCTGGGCGCCCTCGAACCAGGAGGCCTCGAGCTCGTCGGCACCCTCGACGTGATGGGTCCTGGGGCAGCGCGCGGCGGATATCTCGGCGAGGCGCGTCGTGTTGGCCGAGATGCGCCCGCCGATCACCACCATGACGTCGGCCTCGCGCGCGAGCTCGTCGGTCGCCTCCTGGTGCCCCGAGGTCGCCTCGCAGATCGTGTTGATCACGCGCACCTCCTCGGCGCGCCCGACGAGCGCCCCCACGACCTCGGCCAGAAGGGCCTGGCGTGCAGTGGTCTGCACGACCACGCCGACCCGGCGCAGCTCCGGCAGGGCGCGGGCCTCGTCGGCCGAACCCACCACCACGGCGCCGGGGGCGTGGGCCAGCGTGGCCTCGACCTCCGGGTGGCCCGCCTCCCCCACGACGACGACCTGGTAGCCCTCGGAGGCGAGGCGCGCGGCGGCCACGTGCGCCTTCTTGACGAAGGGGCACGTGGCGTCCAGGACGCGCGCGCACAGCGCGCGGGCTCGGGCCTCCTCGTCGGGGGAGGTGCCGTGCGTGCGCAGAAGGAGGGTGTCGCCCCTTGCCCCCTCGGGGCTCGAGACGACCGAGACCCCCCTGGCGGCGAGGTCGGCGACCACACGCGGGTTGTGGATGAGTGGGCCCAGCGTGTGGACGCGACCGAGCCCCTCGGCGGCGCCATCGACCATCTCCAGGGCACGCTCCACGCCGTAGCAGGCGCCCGCCTCGCGGGCTATGAGAATCCGGGGCGCCATCGACTCACTCCGTCCCGGGGTGCGCCGCGCGCAGCTCGTCGCGCAGCTCGTAGACGCGTCGCATGCCACGCTCCTCCATCTCGTCGGCCTGCTCCCTGCGCTTGGACGAGGAGAGCTCGGACCACTCGATCGGCTCCCCGACGCGCGCGAAGACGCGCTTCCTGAAGTGCAGGTGACGCGCCCCGATGAGGGCGACGGGCTGGACGGGGGCCTTTGCGAGCTGCGCCATGAGGGCGTAGCCGCCGTGGACCTCGGCCTCGGCGTCGTCGCGCACGCGCGTCCCCTCGGGGTAGATGAGAACGCACTCACCGCGCATGAGGGACGCACGCGCCCTGCGGACGGCCTTCATGTCCGCCGAGCCGCGCGAGACGGGAAAGCCGCCCAGACGCGAGAAGACCCAGGTCGCGGGACGAATCCTGTCAAAGTCCCCCTTGTAGACGGTCCGCACGCTCACGCCGGCTCGGAGCATCGTCGTGACGGCGATCACCGGGTCGAGCATGGACTCGTGGTTCATGATGACCACGCGTCCGCGCGCGTCGTCGAACAGGAGCTCGGCCTCCTCGACCCTCCAGGGCCACAGGAGCTTGGTGAGGCCCCAGAGCAGCCAGACCACGAAGCCGGCGAGTAGCCGTCCCGGCAGCGGGAAGTCGGCCATCGCGGAGTCGTAGTAGTCGTCGTAGGTGTTTCCCGCAAAGGCGCGCAGGGGTTTCGACGGGGCAGCGGGCGCGCTCATGAGCGCTCCTCGGCGGCGCGGACCGCCAGCTCGGGCGAGAGCGCCACGATCTTGTCGACGACCTCCTCGAAGGTGAGGTCCGAGGAGTCGATGCGGCAGGCGTCGTCGGCCGGGCGCAGGGGCGAGGCCTCGCGCGTGGAGTCGTAGGCGTCGCGCCGCACGAGGTCGGCGAGGACCCTCCTCTCCTCCTCGGCGTCGGCGACGGCACCGGCGTCCTCGGCGAGGTTTCTGCCCGTGCGCTGCACGGCGCGCCTCCTGGCGCGCGCCTCGGGGCTCGCCGTGAGGAAGACCTTGACGTCGGCGGCGGGAAACACCACGGTCCCGATGTCGCGACCCTCAGCCACCACGTCGCCGTGCGCGCCGGCCCGGCGCTGCAGGGCAACCATGACCTCGCGCACCTCCGGCACAGCCGAGACCCGGGAGACGGCGCGCTCCACCTCGGGCGTGCGGATGGCGGCCGTGACGTCGGCCCCGTTGGCGCGCACGGTCTGCGAGCCGTCGGCGGCGTCGCCGAACTCTATGTCTATGGCGCGCGCGGCCTCGGCGACCGCCGCCTCGTCGGCAGGGTCCACGCCGCGCTCGAGGCAGACCAGGGCGACGCTGCGATACATCGCCCCGGTGTCGAGGTAGGTGAGGCCGCAGCGCCGGGCCACGGCGCGCGCGACGGAAGACTTGCCCGATCCGGAGGGACCGTCCAGGGCGACGATCATGAGAGCTCCCCTCTTCCCGCGCCCCATATGTCGCGGGTGTCGTATTCGTTGGGCTGAGTGGCGTGGGCGACGACCTCCTCGGGCGACAGGTTGAAGCCGCCCAGGGCGAAGGTGGACCCGTCGCAGGTGAAGTAGAGCGAGGAGACGTTCAGGATGTGCATGTCCCAGAAGCGCGAGGTCGGGATGGCGTAGGCCGTCGCCATGAGCATGCGCAGGTAGCCGCCGTGCGTGACGCAGGCGGTCCTGCCCTCCAGGGGGCGCAGCAGGTCGAGGACGCGCCGCGCGCGCTCGCGCAGGTGCTCGAAGGACTCGGCGCCCGCGGGAGGCTGCGAGCGGCCGGACGCGTCGACGGGCCAGGGAAAGCGCAGGCCCTCGTCTTGGGCGGTCCGCACCTTCTTGCCCTCGAGGGGGCCGAAGTCGAGCTCGAGGAGGTCGTCCAGGGGCGTGCACTCCACCTCGAGCCTGTCGGCGGCCCTCTCGGCGAGGACGCGCGCCCGGGAGAGCGGCGAGCAGTAGATGCGCGCGGGCGAGAAGGCCACGAGCGCATCGACGCCGCGCTCGCGCTGCCGCTCCCCGTGGGGGGTCAGGGGCACCTCGAGCCGGCCCGAGAAGAAGTGCTCCGTGTTGGAGACCGTCTCGGGGTGCCTCATGAAGAGCACCCGCTGCCTCACCTGGTCTCCTGGCATGCCGCTCATTGCCTCTCCCCTCTTGCGCAGAGCCCCTCGAGGGCCCTGACCTCGTTGTCGTTAAGCGTTCGATAGTTCCCCTCGGCCACGTCGGACAGCGCGAGGGGGCCGAAGGAGTCTCGGTGCAGGCGCAGCACCCTATGGCCCACCGCCATGAGCATCTTCTTGACCTGGTGCTTGCGGCCCTCGTGAATCGTGAGCCCCACGACGGCGTTGGGCTCGCCGGCGCCCGTGCGCCCGGGGCCGCGGGGCGCCACGAGCGAGAAGAGCGGGTCGGACGCGTCGAGGAGCTCGGCCTCGGCGGGGGCGGCGGGGCCGTCCTCGAGCGTGACGCCTGCCCTGAGACGTTCGAGGCCGCGCTCGTCGGGCGTGCCCGAGACGAGCGCGACGTAGTGCTTGCTCACGTGACGCGAGGGATGCAGGAGCTCCTGCCCCACGTCCCCGTTGGTCGTGAAGAGCAGGAGCCCCGTCGTGTCCAGGTCAAGCCGGCCCACCGGGAACAGCCCCGGGTGCGCGCGCGTGGGCACGAGCTCGGCCACGCAGGGCCGTCCCTGGGGGTCGCTCATCGTGGTGAGGTAGCCCGCCGGCTTGTAGAGCATGAGGTAGCAGGGCCGCTCCTCGATCGTGCAGGCGCGCCCGTCGACCGTGACCAGGTCGCGCGCGGGGTCGACCTTGCTGCCGAGCTCGCTCACGACCTCCCCGTTCACCCGCACGCGCCCCTCGCTCATGAGCCGCTCGGACCCGCGCCGGCTCGCCACGCCCGCGCGGGCGAGGTAGCGCTGCAGGCGCATGGGGTACCGACCGTCCGGGCGCACGGGATCGCTCATCGCTGCCCCTCCGCAGACGGGCCGTCCTGCGCGGGGGCGCCAGCGACGTCGTCGCCCTCGAAGTCCTCGCCCATGAGCTCGCGCTCGTCGTCCATGTCGGCGGCCGCCTCCTCGAGGGTCGAGGAGAGCGAGCGGCCGGACAGGCGCTCGCGGATGAAGCGTCGCGACTCCTCGTCGGGGGCGAAGTCCTCCAGGGGCGGCAGCTCGGAGAGGCCCTTGAGGCCGAAGCGCTCGAGGAACTGCCGCGTGGTGCCGTAGAGGACCGCCTGGCCGCGCTCGGCGTCGCGGCCCGCCTCGCGCACGAGCCCCTTCTCCCTGAGCGAGCCGATAACCCCGTCCGAGTTTACGCCGCGGATCGCGCGGACCCCCTCGCGCGTGACCGGCTGGTGGTAGGCGATGACGGCGAGCGTCTCGAGGGCGGCCTGCGAGAGCCGTCGCGTGTCCCAGGACACAACGTAGTCGGCCACCTGGTCATGGTAGGCGGGGTGCGTGAAGAGGCGCCACCCGCCGGCCACCTCGCGCAGCTGGAAGCCGCGGTTGGCGTCGGAGTACTCGGCCGCGAGCTCGGCCAGGGCCCCGGCCACCTCGCCGGGGGCCGCTCCCGTGGCCCGCGCCAGGTCCGTGGCCGCCACCGCGTCGTCGGAGACGAGCAGAAGCGCCTCGAGCAGCCCCCTGAGCGAGCCCGATTCGATGCGTTCGAGGTCATGCACGAGCGTCTCCCCCCTCTTCGTAGTCCTCGTCGAGCTCGGCGAGGACGGACTCGTCAAGCTCGTAGGCGGGCGCGCCCGCCACGTGCGTGAGCTCCATCTCGCCGAACGCCTCGTCCTGCCTCACGCTCACCAGGCCGCGCTTGAAGAGCTCGAGGACGGCCAGGAAGTGGGCGACCACGAGCTCGGGCGCGTCTTGTCCGTCGAGGAGCTCCGAGAAGGTGGCGGTGCCGCGGGTGCGCACGAGGCGATCCACCGAGGCGATGGTGAGCGCCACCGGAAGGCGCCGTGGGGCGATGTGCTCGGCCTCGAGCAGGACCGTCTCGCGCCGGGCGTCGAGGTCGGCGCAGATGACGGCGAGGCTGCGCAGGGTGATCCCCTCGAGGTAGTCGGGCATGAGGCCCAGAAACTCCGGGTCGGGGCCCACGGTGCGCGCCGTCATGCGCCCCTCGGCTGTAAGGCGCGCCCCCAGGGCCGCGCCCGCCCCCCTGAACTGCTTGTAGGCAACGAGCCGGGCGATGAGGACCTCGCGTGCCTCGTCGGCGGAGAGCCCCTCGAGGTCGTCGTCCTCGTCGTCGAGGTCGCGCGCGGCCTGGGACGGCTCGTCGGGGACGAGGGAGGCGGCCTTGATCTCGAGCAGCGTCGAGGCGACGAGGACGAAGTCGCTCGCCACGTCGAGGTCGAGGTCGGCCATGCGCTCGACCTCCTCAAGGTACTGGTTAGCGACCTCGGAGACCGAGATGGACCCGATGGTGACCTTCTGCCTGGTCACGAGCTGGAGCAGGAGGTCAAAGGGCCCCGACCAGCTCTGTGTGCGCACGCGGTAGGACATGGACTATCCCACCAGGCCCATCAGAAGGCCAAAGAGCGATCCGGCCGTAGCGTCGAGGTAGGCGCCGAGCGGGTCCACCCCCAGGAAGGTGGGCAGCACGTACAGGGCGACGATGAGCAGGACCATGGCGTACTGCTGCAGCTCGTAGTACTTCCTTCTCGCCTCTCCCATGAGGAAGAACAGCACCGCCTTCGAGCCGTCGAGCGGCGGCAGGGGAATCAGGTTGAAGAAGCAGAGCACGAGGTTCACCGAGACGTACGTCGTGAGGATCCTGAGGACCCAGGAGAACGCGACGGGCGCCATGGCGCCCGAGGAGACGGCAGGGACCCCCCAGTCCCACGCGAGCGCGACGAGGGCCGTGCCCGCGAGCGCCTGCAGGAGGTTGGACGCGGGACCGGCGAGCGCCACGAGGAGCTCGTCGCGGCGGGGGTGCGCGAGGCGATTGGGGTTGTACGGGACCGGCTTGGCGAAGGCGAAGACGGGACCGCCCACGATCGCCATGATGAGCGGCAGCGCCACCGAGCCGAATCCGTCGAGGTGGGCGCGGGGGTCGAGCGTGAGGCGACCGGCGTCTCTGGCCGTGGTGTCCCCGCAGCGCAGGGCCACCCAGCCGTGGGCGACCTCGTGGATGATCGCGGAGACCATGACGAGCGCGACGGTGAGGACGATCGATATGAGGCGGTCTGTGGAATACAAGCGGGGCTCCCCTCTCGCGGCGTCAGCGCAGCGAGGCAGCGATGCGGCAGAAGATCCAGTCGAGCACGATAAGGACGAGGGCCACCAGGGCGAAGTCGCCCCGGAAGGCGCCGCCGACAAAGGTCGGGAACACGAAGAGCCCCCGGACAAGGGCCGGTATGAGCTGCGAGACGACCTCGTTGACCGCCAGGAGCCAGCCGCGCGACCAGCCAGCGAGAAGCGCGTCGGCCGCGACGAGCGCCGCGAGCGCCCAGGAGAGCGCGCGAGAGATCACGGCGAGGGCGCCCAGCGCGTGCGAGGCCCACGGGCTACGCATCGCGCTCGGCCTCCTCCAGCTGTTCGGAGAGCTCGAGCCACTCCTGCTCGAGCGCGGGGATCTTCTTGGACAGGGCGTTGTACTCGGCCAGGCAGGCGTCGAAGCGCTTGGCGTCGTTGTAGAGGCCCTCGTCGGCCATGAGGGACACGAGCTCGTCGTAGCGGCCCCTCGCCGGCTCGAGCGCGGACTCGACCTCCTTCAGACGGTTGCGCTCGCGCTTGAGCGCGCGGTTCTTGCGGTTGCGCCTCTCGGCCTCGGCGCGACGCTGCTCGCGCGTCTTGACGTTGCGGCCGGCGGGTTCCGTCGTAGCCTCGGCGCGGGGACCAGGGACGGGTGCCGGGGCACCTGCGTCGGTCGGCCGCGCGCCCGCGGCCTCGAGCTCGGCGCGCTTGAAGAGGTAGTAGTCGTAGTCGCCCTCGTAGACGTTCACCCGGTGATCGCGGACGTCAACGACCTTGTTGGCCACGGCGTGCACGAGGTGCTCGTCGTGCGAGATGACCACGATCGTACCCGGGAAGTCCACGAGGGCGCGCTCGAGCACGTCGACCGAGTCTATGTCGAGGTGGTTGGTCGGCTCGTCGAGCATGAGCAGCGGATCCGGGGAGACGAGCATCTTGGCCAGTGCGAGTCGTGCCCGCTCGCCGCCCGAGAGCACGCTCACGCGCTTGTCGACGTCGTCGCCGTGGAACAGGAACGCCCCGAGCAGGCGCCTCTCCTCGGAGGTGCTCCAGCCGGGCGCCGCGCTGTCCATCTCGGCCATGACGGTATTGGCCTCGTTGAGCTCCTCGAGCTGATGCTGGGCGTAGTAGGCCTGCGTCACGTTCTGGCCCAGGGTGACGGTGCCGTCGTCAGGCGCGAGCTTGCCGTTCACGAGCTTCATGAGCGTGGACTTGCCCGCACCGTTGGGGCCCACGAGCGCCACGTGGTCTCCGCGATAGAGGGTGAGGTCGACGTCGGAGTAGACGTGGTTGTCGCCGAACGACTTGGAGACCCCCTCGAGGCGGATGACCATGTCGCCGGTGCGGGGCGGCTCGGGAAAGCGGAAGTGGACGCGTTTGGAGCTCTCGGGCAGGACCACGAGCTCCTCGCGGACGCGCTCGAGCTTCTTCACGCGCTCCTGGACCTGGCGCGCCTTGGTGGGCTTGTAGCGGAAGCGCTCGACGAAGGTCTCCATGTGGGCGATGTCGCGCTCCTGGGCGGCGCGCTTGGCGCGCAGCTGCTCGAGGTTGTCCTCGCGCTGGCGCAGGTAGCCCACGTAGTTTCCCGTGTAGGTCTTGAGGCTGCGGTTCTCGAGGGCGGCCACGTGGGAGACGCAGGCGTCCATGAAGGCGCGGTCGTGCGAGACGAGAAGGACCGCGCCGTCGTAGCCGGCGAGGAACTGCTCGAGCCACTTGACGCTCTCGAGGTCGAGGTGGTTGGTCGGCTCATCGAGGAGCAGCAGGTCGGGATGGCGCAGGAGGAGCTTGGAGAGGGCAATGCGCATCTGCCAGCCTCCCGAGAAGTCCCGCGCGGGCTTGTCGAAGTCCTCGACGGGAAAGCCCAGCCCGGCGAGGATGGCGCGCGCGCGGCTCTCGAGCTCGTAGCCGCCGAGCCGCTCGAAGCGGTCCTGGGCGCGGCCGTAGCGCTCGAGCAGGGCGTCGAGCTCGTCTCCGGGGGGCGTGCTCGAGATCTTGCGCTCCAGCTCCGTGACCTGGCGCTCGACCTCCTTGACCTCGTGGGCCGAGTCGACGACCTCGGCGAGGGCGGACTTGGAGCCGGCGAGCGTGGCCTCCTGCTCGAGGTAGCCGATGGTGGCGTCGCGCGCGAAGCTCACGCTGCCCTCGTCGGCGGACTCGAGGCCCATGATAATCTTGAGCAGCGTCGTCTTCCCGGAGCCGTTGGGCCCCACGAGCGCCCAGCGCTCCCCGGCGTTGAGCTGCAGCGTGGCGGCCACGTACAGGACGCGGCCCCCGAAGGACTTCGTGATCTTGTCTGCGAGTGCTATCAAGGCGTTTCGTTTCTGCTCGTGTTCCAAACGCTCACCAGTATAGGGGTTGCGCCGGGGCTGTCCAAAAACTACGCGAGAAGCCCCTGCCTCATGCGGCCGGGCGGTCCGCTCGACGAGTTTCAGGCTTCTTGAAGGCGAGCGGCGACCCGGGCGCGCGAGGCGATAGAATGGCAGGCGAGAAATCGATGCGCCCCTGGGGCGCGGCACCTTGAAAGTGAGTGCGTATGCCAAGCTCCCGCAAGATCGGGGCCCTCGACGGCCTGAGGGTCCTCGCCATCGCCGCCATCGTTGTCTACCATGCCAACCCCACCTGGCTTCCCGGTGGCTACCTGGGCGTGAGCGTCTTCTTCGTCCTGACCGGCTACCTGATCACCCTCTCCGTCGAGCGCGAGATCGCGCGCACGGGCCGTCTCGACTACCCCCGCTTCCTCATGAGGCGCGTGGGGCGCCTTCTGCCCACGATGCTCGCCGTCGTGGGGGTGAGCGCGCTGTTGTGCGCCCTGTTCGCGGCACCCCTTCTGCCCAAGGTGAAAAGCGACGCCCTGCCCAGCCTGCTGTTCGTGGGCAACCTCTCCTACCTGGTGCGCAACGTCTCGTACTTCGCCGCGGCGGGGCTCCCCTCCCCGCTCACGCACTTCTGGTTTCTGGGCGTCACCATGCAGTTCTACCTCGTGTGGCCGCTCGCGCTCCAGCTCCTGTCGCACGTCGTGCGCCATCGGCGCGGCGCGTGCGTCGTGGTCGCGGCGCTCGCGTGCGCCTCGGCCGTGGAGATGGCGCTGCTCTACGACCCCACCGGCGACACCACCCGCATCTACTACGCGCCCGACACGCGCGCCGCGGAGCTGCTCGTGGGCGCACTCTGCGCCCTTCTGACGCGCGGTCGCGGCTGGCGCTTGAGCCTTCCCGCCCGCTTTGGGGCCGAGCGCTCCGAGGCGGCGCGCCCGCTTCCCGGCTGGGCCTACGATGTGGCCGGGGCAGCCTCACTCGCCCTTATCGGCCTCATGATGGTAACGCTCAATGGCTACTCCGACTTCGCCTATCGCGGCGGCATCCTGCTCGTGTCGCTGCTCACGGCCCTCTTCGTGGGCGTGGTGGCGCGGCCCGCGCCGGGTTTGCTCGCCCGCGCGCTCGGCTGGGCGCCCCTCGTCGCGGCGGGCCGGCGCGGCTTCGCCCTCTACCTGTGGCACTACCCGCTCCTGCTCGTGATGAACCCCGCCACGAGGACGACCGCGCTGCCCTGGTGGGGCTGGGCCCTCGAGCTCGCGCTCATAGCCGCCGTCTCCGAGCTGTCCTGGCGCCTGTTCGAGCGCCCGAGCGAGGGGGGAGCGCTCAGGGCCCGCCTCGCCGGCCAGTCGGCGCCGGCCCTTGCCCTCGAGGCCCTGGGGGCGCTGGCCGTGCTCGTCTTGGCCGTCGTGCCCCTCGACGCCACGGCGACGGGCGTGCCCGCGGACCAGAAGGGCCCCCTCACGGCGGCGTCGGAGGCCGAGGCCCCGAGCTACGACGTCTCGGACACCTACCTGGCCGGCACCGCCTTCGCCGCGGCCGTGGACACAATCAACAACCTCAACTACGCGGTGGACGCCCAGACCGGCGCCACCGACGCGAGCGTGCTCCTGATCGGGGACTCGGTCCCGGCGGGCGCCGCCTCCCAGTTCCAGAGCGTCTTTCCGAACGGCTGGATCGACGCCGAGGTGGGCCGCCAGATCTACGACGCGCCCGCCGTCTACGAGCAGTGCGTGGCCGACGGCCACGGAGCCGACAACGTGGTGTGGTCGGTCGCGGACAACGGCGTGGCCCGCGAGGAGCAGGTCAGGGCCCTCATCGACGCCTGCGGGGCGGACAAGCGGGTCTTTCTCGTCACGGTGCGCGTGCCGCTCGCGCTGCAGGACCTCAACAACCAGACCCTCGTGGACGTGGCCGCCGACTACGACAACGTGGAGGTCGTCGACTGGCACGCCGAGAGCGAGGGTCACGACGAGTGGTTCTGGGGCGACGGCACCCACCTGCGCCCCGAGGGGGCTGAGGCCTATGTCATGATGCTGCGTCGCGCCATCACGGGTCGCTAGACGCACCCCCCTCTCGCCTCCGCCCGTGGTTCTCGGCGGAGGCGAGAGGGGACCTTTGCGGAGAGGGGAAATTTCCCGGCCGCGGCGACGCGTCTTTTGCTATGATGCTCTAGCACGTACGCGGGCGATTGGCTCAGGGGTAGAGCACTTCCTTCACACGGAAGGGGTCGCTGGTTCGAATCCAGCATCGCCCACCAGATCGGGGAATTAGCTCAGTTGGGAGAGCGCGTGACTGGCAGTCACGAGGTCAGGGGTTCGAACCCCCTATTCTCCACCACACACGACGAGGGTCGCCGGCTTTGATGCCGACGGCCCTCTTTGCTTGGCCCCCTCGCGGCCTCTCAGGTGACGCAGCCGTGCCCCCTGTCGTAAGCTAGGGGAAACGGCGACGAAGGGACGGGCATGGCACAGGCAGACAAGAGAGGCGCGCGGGGCACGAGGGGCCCCTCAGTCACCAGGCGGACGCTCGCGCACTTCTGGCGGGTCACGGCCACGCAGGGGCTCCTGTTCGCGGCCGACGTCCTGGTGACGGTGGGCTACGTGTTCTTCCTCACCTTCGTGAACCCGCTCGTGGTGGGCCAGATCGTCGACGCGGTGGGCGCGGGCGGCGTGGCCCCTGACGAGGTCCTCTCCACCTTCGGCCCCTACGTCCTCGCCCTCGTCGGCGCCAACGTGGCCGGCCAGGCCTGCAGCAAGCTCCAGGACTACACCGTCTCCAAGCTCGACATCGCCGGCAGCTACGAGCTCGGGGCCCTCGCCTTCGACACCCTCGCCAACCAGAGCATGACGTTTCACGCCAATCGCTACGGCGGCACGCTCGTGAGCTCGACCTCGAAGTTCGTCGCCGCCTACTCAAGCCTCATCCGCACGCTCACCTACACGCTTCTCCCCAGCGCGGCCAGCATCGTCTTCACCATCGGCATGCTCGCGCCGCTCGTTCCCGTCTACGTGGCGCTGCTCAGCGTGATCCTGGTCGTCTACGTGGTCGTGGTGTTCAAGCTCTACCGCAAGATCTTGCCCCTCAACGCCGAGGCCTCCGCGGCGCAGAACCGCCTCTCCGGCGAGCTGTCGGACTCCATCACCAACATCATGGCCGTCAAGACCTCCGGACGCGAGTCCTACGAGCGCGCGCTGTTCAGGCGCGCCAACGAGGACGTGCGCACGACGAGCGCGGCGCGCATGAGCCACACCATCCGGACCGGGGCGACCACGAGCACCCTCATCGTACTCATGATGGCGCTCACGGCCGTCTTCATCGTGGGCGGCCACGCCTGGTTCGGCATCTCGGCGGGCACGCTCGTCATGATCTTCACCTACACGAACAACCTCGCCAACCGCTTCAACTACTTCAACTCGATGTTCCAGCAGATCAACCAGGCCCTGGGAGACGCCCATGACCTCACGGTCATTCTGGACGAGCCGCGCCTGGTAGCCGACGACGAGGGCGCCCCCGACCTCGCGGTCACGAGCGGCGCCATCGACTTCGACGACGTGCGCTTCCACTACGCCGACGCGAGCGAGCGCGACTGCGTCTTCGACGGCCTCACGCTGAGAATCCCCGCCGGCCAGCGCGTGGGGCTCGTGGGCCGCTCGGGCTCGGGCAAGACCACGCTCACGACGCTCCTTTTGCGCCTCCAGGACCTTCAGGGCGGCTGCATCTGCATAGACGGGCAGGACATCGCCCACGTCCACCAGGTGAGCCTCAGGCGCCAGATCGCCTACGTGCCCCAGGAGCCCCTGCTGTTCCACCGCTCCATCCGCGAGAACATCTCCTACAGCCGCCCCGAGGCCACCGAGGACGAGGTCGTGCGGGCGGCGCGCGAGGCCAACGCCCTCGAGTTCGTCGAGAGGCTCCCGGACGGCCTCGAGACCCAGGTCGGCGAGCGCGGCGTCAAGCTCTCCGGCGGCCAGCGCCAGCGCGTCGCGATCGCCCGCGCCATCCTCATGGACGCGCCGATCCTCGTGCTCGACGAGGCCACGAGCGCCCTGGACTCCGAGAGCGAGAAGCTCATCCAGGACGCCCTCGAGAACCTCATGCGCGGCCGCACCTCCATCGTGGTGGCGCATCGCCTGTCGACCGTGGCGAGCCTGGACCGCATTGTTGTGCTCTCGGAGGGGCGCATCGTGGAGGACGGCACCCACGCCGCGCTCGTGGCCGCCGGCGGCGAGTACGCGCGCCTGTGGGGCCGCCAGAGCGGCTCTTTTCTGGGCAGCGAGTAGGGAGCGCGAGCGCGCGGGCGCTCCACGGCGCGTTTTTCTCGCCGAGCCTGCCACCGCGCACGGACGGGCGCCTTTCCGGCGTCTTTCTGTGCACGGCGGCAGGCTCACCACGTTCGTACCCTCCGAGCTCGTCTCGCGAGAAATTCAGAATGGCGGTTGACCGCCCGCGCTCCTCTGGTATAGTGTTCTGCGCGAACGCATGGGGAATTAGCTCAGTTGGGAGAGCGCGTGACTGGCAGTCACGAGGTCAGGGGTTCGAACCCCCTATTCTCCACCACGTTATCTCGGCGGCGGCTCCGGTCGTCGCCTTTTTCATAGGGGCTCGTGGCGCAACGGTTAGCGCAGGGGACTCATAATCCCTGGGTTGCAGGTTCAAATCCTGCCGGGCCCACCACACATGCAGCGGCCCAGACTCCCCTTGGAGTCCGGGCCGTTTTCGTATGCGTGCGCTTCTCGACCGCGTGAAACGCCCGCTTGAGACGCCGAAAAAAGACAGGCGGGGCAGATGCGGCTGTTGGCGCTCTAAAAGCGCATGAAGCGCCCCACCGAGAGTGCCGGATCTCACAGAGCGGGCTCCTTGCGGCGTCTCAGACGAGAAAAGCGACGCAAGGAGCCCGCAGAGAGGGAGTGGCGTGGCAAACGCCCGCGGAGGCGCTACCCCTGCCAGAGCATGTCCGCACAGATGTCGTCGACCGTGGCCGCACCGCACATCTCCATGACGTCGGAGAGCTCGCCGGAGAGCTCTCCGAGGTAGTCGCGCACGCCAGCCTCCCCCCCGCCAAAGGCGGCCACCACGAACGGACGGCAGACGAGGCAGGCCCGCGCCCCCAGCGCGAGAGCGCGAAAGACGTCCAGGCCTGAGCGCACGCCGCCGTCCACGAGGACCGCGACATCGTCTCCCACGGCGCGCGCGACGGACGGCAGCACGTCGGCCGTGGCCGGGACGCCGTCGAGCACGCGCCCGCCGTGGTTAGAGACCACGATCGCGTCCACGCCGGCATCGGCGGCGCGCTGCGCCGCAGACGGGGTCATCACGCCCTTGAGCAAGAAGAGAGTGCCCGCCGCGTGACACCTGTCCGCGACCTCGGCGATCTGGCAGGCGCCCTTGGCGCCTGCGGGAGGGACGTGGCCCCTGAGGAAGGGCAGGCCCGCCGCGTCGATGTCCATGGCCACGGCGACCGGATGGGCCCCCAGCGCCTGGGCGAGACGCACCTCGAGCGTGGCCGCGTCCCAGGGCTTTACCGTGGGGACGCCGCATCCGCCCAGCTCGGAGATGACCGCCGTCGCCTCGGACATGATGCGCGCGTCCATGCCGTCTCCCGTGAAGGCGAGCGTGCCCTCCTCGGAGGCGGCCGAAAGGACGCAGCGGTTGTAGCCGGTCGTGTCGTACTTCTGGCCGTAGTGGCGCTGGACGTCGCCCACGGGGCCCACCATCACGGGCACGGACAGCTCGCGACCCAGGACGCGCGTGGCGGTGGAGGCCGAGAAGGCCTCGTGCAGGGTGTCCATGTTGACCGAGAGCGCCTGCCACGCCTCCCAGTTCTTGACGGCGACCGTTCCTGTGCCCTTGGCCCCCGGCCCGGGCATCGCGCTTCCGCACGCCTTGCCGTTGCAGACGGGGCAGGCTTTGCAGTACGGCCCGATGTTGCCGCGCGCGGCGGCCGCAAGCTCGGCATATGTCATGAGAAACCTCTCTCCTTAGCCCGCACCCCCGCAGCCCCTCGCAGAAGATCTCTACGCGCGCTCGGAGCCCACGCGCTCGGCGAGCCAGTCCGCGACCTCGTCCAGGGCCACGTCAAGGCGCTCGCCCGTCGCGCGCACCTTGACCTCGGCGGTGCCGGCGGTAACGCCGCGCTTGCCGAGGATGACCTGGTACGGCAGGCCGATGAGGTCGGCGTCGGCGAACTTGACGCCGGCGCGCTCGCCCCGCTCGTCCAGGAGGGCCTCGACGTTCGCGGCCGAGAGCTCCTCGGCCAGGCGCTGGGCGCAGGGGCCGACGACGTCGTCGCCGACGGTGAGTGCGACGACCTCGACCTCGTAGGGGGCCACCGAGACGGGCCACGAGATGCCGCGCTCGTCATGGTGCTGCTCGACCACGGCCGCGAGGGTGCGCGAGATGCCCACGCCGTAGCACCCCATGAGGAGGGGCCTCTCGACCCCGGACTCGTCGGCAAAGGTGGCCCCCATGGCCTCGGAGTACTTGGTGCCGAGCTGGAAGACCTGGGAGACCTCGATGCCGCGTGCGCCCGACAGGGGCTTGCCGCAGCGAGGGCAGGGGTCGCCCGCGCGCACGCTCACGAGGTCGGCCCACGCGTCGGCCTCGAAGTCGCGGCCAGGCCGCGCGCCCGTGTAGTGGTAGTCGGCCTCGTTGGCCCCGCAGGTCCAGCTCGTGGACGCGCGCAGGCTCTCGTCGCAGACGAGGCGCACGCCGGCGGGCAGGCCCACGGGCCCGATGAAGCCCTTGTGCAGCCCCGCCCCCTCGAGCTCCTCCTCGCTCATAAGATGGTAGACACCGAAGGCGTGCTCGGCCTTGACCTCGTTCATCTCGTGGTCGCCGGGCACGATGGCCACCACGGGGCTCCCCTCGCCGTCCACGAGCGCCAGGGCCTTGCGCGTGCCGCTCTCGGGAAAGCCGAAGAACTCCGCGACCTTCTCGATCGTGCCCAGGCCCGGGGTGCGGACCTTGGCGAGCGCGCCGTCGCCCGGGCCCTCGGTGACGGCCACCCTCGTGGCGGCCGCCTCGTCGTCGGCCGCGAAGCCGCAGTCGTCGCAGTAGACGAGCGAGGCCTCGCCCGCGTCGGCCAGGGCCATGAACTCGACGGAGGTGTCCCCGCCGATCTGGCCCGAGTCGGCGACGACGGGCAGGGCCTTGAGGCCGCAGCGGGCGCAGATGCTCGCGTAGGCCTCCTTCATGCCGTCGTAGCTCTCCTGCAGGCTCTCCTGCGTGGCGTTGAAGGAGTAGGCGTCCTTCATGATGAACTCGCGGCTGCGCATGAGGCCGAAGCGCGGACGCATCTCGTCGCGGAACTTGTCCTGGATGTGGTAGAGGTTGAGCGGCAGCTGCTTGTAGCTGCGCAGCTCGTGCTTGACCAGGTCCGTGACCGTCTCCTCGTGCGTGGGCCCGAGCACGAACTCGCGCTCGTGGCGGTCGGAGAGACGCATGAGCTCGGGACCGTACGCGTCGTAACGGCCGCTCTCGCGCCAGATGTCGGCGTCGACCATGATGGGCATGAGACACTCCTGCGCGCCGCGCGCGTCCATCTCGTCGCGCACGATGGCCTCGATCTTCATGAGGGAGCGCCAGGCGAGCGGCAGGTAGGTGTAGAGGCCCGCCGCCTGCTTGCGTATCATGCCGGCCCGCAGGAGCAGGCGGTGACTCGCGAGCTCCGCCTCGGCGGGGTCCTCCTTGAGCGTGGGGGCGTAGAGTCGAGACATCTTCTGGTAGCGCTTCAAAGCGGGGTCCTTCCCTCGGTCCAGCAACGAGGGGCGCCGAGTCGCGCGCCCCCTGACGATTCTATGACAAACGACCGCGTGCGGGGCCGCTACGAGAAGCGACGGCCTATCTCGGCGAAGAGCTCGTCGACGATGCGCTCGGCGGCCACCTTGCGCAGCGGCCTGCCGTCTGCGAAGAGCAGCGCCTGCCCCTTCCCGCACGCGATGCCGAGGTCAGCGTCTCTCGCCTCGCCGGGGCCGTTGACGACGCAGCCCATGACGGCGACGGAGATGGGGGCGACCACGTCGGCCAGGCGCCGCTCGACCTCCTCGGCGATGGGTATAAGCTCGACCTGGCAGCGGCCGCAGGTGGGGCAGCTCACGAGCTCGGGGCGCCGGCGGCGCAGGCCCACGGCCGAGAGCAGGTCCCAGGCCACGCGAACCTCCTCGACGGGGTCGGCGGTGAGCGAGAGGCGCATCGTGTCGCCGATGCCCTCCATGAGCAGCGCCCCCACGGCGGCGGAGTTCTTGACGGTGCCCTGGCGCAGCGTCCCCGCCTCGGTCACCCCCACGTGCAAGGGGACGTCCGGCAGCTCGGCCGAGAGTGCCCGGTAGGTCGCCACCGTCGTGGGGACGCCGTGGGCCTTGGCCGAGACCACGAGGTCGTCGAAGCCGCGCGCGCGAAAGTGCTCCACGAACGAGACGGACGACGCGACGAGCTTCTCGACGAGCGTGAGGTCGTCCCTCTCGGCCACGCGCTCGTCGAGCGAGCCCGCGTTCACGCCGATGCGAATGGGCACGCCGGCGGCCCCAGCCTCGTCGATGACGGCGTCCACGCGCTCCCAGCTGCCGATGTTTCCGGGGTTCACGCGCAGGCCGTGCGCCCCGCGCCGGCAGGCCTCGAGGGCGAGCCGGTGGTCGAAGTGGATGTCGGCCACCACGGGAAGGCTCGAGCGCGCGCAGATCTCCTCGAAGCCGTCGAGCGCGGTGGCCTGGGGGACGGCCACGCGCACGATCTCGCAGCCCTCCTGGGCGAGCGATCCTATCTGGGCGAGGGTGGCCTCGGCGTCGGAGGTCCTGGTCGTGCACATGGACTGCACGCACACGGGGGCGCCGCCGCCCACCTCCACGCCCCCCACGCTCACCCGGCGGGTGAGCTCGCGCGGGGCCCTCGCGGCCCCCGCTGACGTCAGCAGCATGTGGATCACCTAGCCAATCACGAAGCGTAGGACGTCGTTTCTGACGACGACCAGGAAGACGAGGGCGAAGAAGGCCAGCCCGACGAGACTCACGGCATTCTGGACGCGCGTCGACAACGGCCTGCGCAGGGCGAGCTGCACGACCTCGATGAGGATCTTGCCGCCGTCGAGCGGCGGGATGGGCAGCAGGTTCATGAAGCCGAGTGACATGGAGACCGCCGCCGCGAGCAGGGCGAGGTTGGAGGGGCCGGTCGAAGCGGCGTCTGAGGCCATGACCGCGATGCCCACGATCGAGCTCGACTGGCCGAGCACCTCCATCGTGTGCTGGGGCATGACGAGACGCACGGCGAAGCTCGCCACCTCCCCCGCGTAGGCGACGGAGGCCTGGGCGGCCTCGGCGAGCGTGGGGCGATAGGTCGCCACGCTCGAGTAGATGCCGAGCGCCTCGGTGGGCTCGCCGTCCGGCAGGTCCACCTCCACGGTCTTGGTCTCGCCGTCGCGCGCGTAGGTGAGGGAGAAGTCCTCCCCCGCCTCGAGATGCGGCGAGAGGGCGTCCACGAGCTCGTCCCAGGTCGCGACCGAGGTGTCGTCCACGGCGGTGATCGAGTCCCCCGCCGCGAGGCCGACCTCGTCGGCAACCGAGGACGCCTCCACGCCCCCGAGCGTGCTCACGTTGGCCGCGTAGTCCACGCCGTGGACCATGAGCGCACAGGTCACGATCGCGAAGGCGAGGACGATGTTGACGGCGGGGCCGGCGAGCAGCATGAGGCAGCGCTTGAGAAAGCCGACGCCCTGGTAGGTGCGGTCCCGCTCGTGCGCGAGGAGCTCCCCGTCGGTGAGTCCCGTCCTGTGAGGCTCGCCCGCCGCGGTGGAGCCGAGAAGCGAGAAGTCGTGGCCGCGGTCGTATTCGGTCAGGAGATTGGCGTCGCGCGCGAGGGTCTCAAAGGCGGCGGGGTAGTCGCGCTGTGCGGGGCTCTCCCCCAGCTCGGCGTCGTAGAAGGGCCGCACCGCCGCCCAGTCCGTGAGCGTGGCCAGAAGGCCGTAGGCGCGCTCAGTGTCGCAGCCCAGCTCTCCGGCGAGGTCGGCCGCGCTCACGCGCCCGCGGCGCATGACACAGGCGAGGGCGGCCGCGAGGAGCTCGTCTGCGGTGCCCTCCATACCGCAGATGCGCGTGTAGCCACCCAGGAGGAGGGGGGTGACCCCCACCTCGGTGCCCACCTTCGCGCTCCTGCGCGAGAGACGCCAGCGACAGGGCAGCCCCAGAAAGAACTCGGTCACCCGGACGTGGAACGCGCGGGCCGCCAGGTAGTGGCCGCCCTCGTGGACGAAGACAAGCACGGAGAGGACGAGGAGCCCCCAGAAGACGGCTGAGAGGACGGATGCGACGGTGCTCAAGGGCGAACCTCCAAGAGGGCGGCCGAGGCGAGCGCGCGAGCGCGCTCGTCGGCCTCGACGAGCTGTTCCACGCTCTCTACCCGTTCGGCAGAGCTCGCGTCCATGACGGACGACACGATCCGCTCGATGTCGAGAAAACCACACAGGCCCCGGCGAAAGGCTTCGTTGGCCACCTCGTTGGCGGCGTTCAACGCGCAGGGCAGGGTCCCGCCCGCGCGTCCCGCCTCGCGAGCCAGGGCCAAGCAGCCGAAGGTCTTCTCGTCGGCCTCCCCGAAGGTGAGGGGGTCGGCCGCGCACCAGTCGACGCGCTCGCAGGCGGCCTCCCAGCGATCCGGGTAGCTGAGGGCGTACTGGATGGGGGCGCGCATGTCCGAGCCGCCGAGCTGGGCCTTCACGATCCCATCGACGAACTCCACCATCGAGTGGATTCTGCTCTGCTGGTGCACGAGGACGCGTATGCGGTCGATGGGCTGCTGGAAGAGGTGGTGGGCCTCGATGACCTCGAGCCCCTTGTTCATGAGGGTCGCCGAGTCCACCGTAATCTTGGCGCCCATCCTCCACGTGGGGTGCGCCAGGGCCTCGGCGACGCTCACGCCGGCGAGCTCAGCGCGGACGCGCCCGTAGAACGGCCCTCCCGAGCAGGTGAGCCAGATGCGGCTCACGTTCTGGGGGCTCTCCCCCACCAGACACTGGAAGATGGCGCTGTGCTCGGAGTCGACCGGCAGGAGCCTCCCCGGTCGGGCGAACGGCATGAGGAGGTCGCCCCCCACGACGATGGACTCCTTGTTCGCGTAGGCGAGAACCTTGCCGGCGGCGAGCGCGGCGTAGCCGGCGTGGATGCCCGCGAAGCCTACGAGGGCGTTGACCACAACGTCGACGTCGGGAAGCGAGGCGAGCGCGGTGGCGGCGGCGGGACCGGACGAGAGCACGCAGCCGGCGGGCAGCCCCTCGAGGGCGCCGTCGTGCGCGCGGGCGGGGTCGGCCACCGCCACGTGCGCGCAGCCGAACTCGCGCGCGGAGGCGCAGAGCCTCTCGGTCGAGGACCTCACCGAGAGGGCGACCACGCGCAGTCGGTCGGCGTGGCGGCGGCAGACGTCGAGCGTCTGGGAGCCGATCGAGCCCGAGCAGCCGAGAACGGCGACGCGCAGCGGGTAGGTGCGGGGGGAGCGAGGAGCGGTGTCCTCGAAGATGGTCACAGAAGGACACCTCCGAACAGGAGCAGGAAGTAGGCGGTCATGCACCCGAAGAGCAGGGAGTCGGAGCGGTCGAGCAGGCCCCCGTGGCCCGGGAGCAGGTTGCCCGAGTCCTTGACGCCCACGCCGCGCTTGACGCGCGACTCGAAGAGGTCGCCTATCACGCCGGCAAGCCCCACGACGAGGCCAAAGACCATGCAGGTGGCGACGCCAAGCTCGGGCACGACGAAGGTGCCCAGAAGCGCCCAGATGGCGACGGAGCCCACGATGCCCCCCACGAGCCCCTCGACGCTCTTGTGCGGCGAGATGCGCGGGGCGAGCTTGTGAGCGCCGATCGACGAGCCCACGAAGTAGGCCAGGGCATCGTTGGCCCAGATTGACAGCATAACGCCCAGGGTGAGCAGCGCCCCGCCCAGGCCGGGGTCGGACACCCGCAGCAAGACGACGCTCGAGAAGGCGAGCGAGGTGTACAGGGGTCCGAAGGCCGTGACCGCGACGTCGGCGATGCTCGCGCGCGGGTTGAAGACGAACCAGATCGCGCAGCCCATGAGCAGCACAAAGACGACGAGCGTCAGGGCGAGAAGGCCGCGCACGCGCGCCGCCACGGGGAAGAGCAGGGCCGCGGCCAGACCGAGGGTCTCGTTGGGCATGCGCCCGCCCAGCCGGCAGACGCGGAAGAACTCGGAGCAGCACAGCCACGCCTCGGCGACGATGAGCAGGGTCGTCATCCAGGGGCCCGCGAACAGGCACGCGAGCGTCGCGACCGCGTAGATGACCCCCGAGGTCGTGCGCGTGAGGAGCTTCTCGGCGGTGCCGCGCACCTTCTGCGCGGGAAGGCTCCCCTCGCTCCTGCGGTCCTCCTTGGAGGCGCGCCGCGCCTCGAGGCGGTCGATCTGTCGGTCGAGGCCCGCCCCCGAGACGGGGCCCTCGTCCTCGCGGCGCTTGGTCACGAGCCCACCACTCCCCCGAAGCGCCGCGCGCGCCCCTGGTAGGACGCCACGGCGCGCAGGAGATCCCAGCGCGAGAAATCGGGCCAGAGCGTGTCCGTGACGTAGAACTCGGTGTAGGCGAGCTGCCAGAGCAGGTAGTTCGAGAGCCTGAGCTCGCCGGAGGTCCTGACGAGCAGATCGGGGTCGGGCAGGCCCCTCGTGTAGAGGCGCTCTGCGAGCGCGGACTCGTCCACCTGGTCGGGCGAGAGGGTCCCCGCCCGGACCTCCCGCGCGATCTGGCGCGCCGCGCGGGCAATCTCGGCGCGCGAGCCGTAGTTGACGGCGAGCGCGAAGGTCATGCCCGTGTGGTCTCGGGTCGCGTCGAGGCCGCTCTGGAAGACGCGGCGCGTCTTGTCGGGAAGCCCGTCGAGGTCCCCCAGGAAGCGCAGGCGCACGTTCTCCTGGTGAAAGAGGGGCAGCTCGTTCACGAGCGTCGTCGCGAAGAGGTGCATGAGGAGATCAACCTCGCGCTGGGGCCGCCGCCAGTTCTCGGTGGAGAAGGCGTAGACCGACAAGACGTCGAGGCCCAGGCGAACGCTCGTCGTGACGGCCTCGCGCAGGGAGTCGACGCCGGCCACGTGGCCGCGCGAGCGGTCGAGGCCGCGCGCGGTCGCCCAGCGGCCGTTGCCGTCCATGATGACGGAGACGTGGGAGGGAATGCGGTCGAGGTCCACGTCCTCAAGGCGGATATCGGAGGGTGCCTCGGCGTAGTACTCCCGTAGCTTGTCAAGATCGGGCAGCACCTAGATCTCCATGACCTCGGCCGTCTTGGCCTTGAGGAGCTCGTCGATCAGGGCGACGTGGGAGTCGGTCAGCTTCTGGATGGCCTTCTTCTCGCGCGTCTGCACGTCCTCGGGCAGCTCCTCGTCGCGCTCCACCTTGCCGTTCGCCTCGCGGCGGACGTTGCGCACGGCGACGCGGCCCTCCTCGGCCATCTGGCTGCACTCCTTGGCGAGCTCGCGGCGACGCTCCTCGGTGGGCTTGGGGAAGGGCAGGCGGATGCAGGCGCCGTCGTTGGAGGGCGTGATGCCGAGGTCGGAGGTCTCAATGGCCTTCTCGATCGCCTTGAGGGAGGTCTTGTCCCACGGCTCGACGACGAGCATGGAGGCCTCGGGGACCTTCACGCCCGCGAGCTGGGTGACGGGGGTGGGCTGGCCGTAGTAGTCGACCCTGATGGAGTCGAGGATGTGCGGGTTTGCGCGCCCCGTGCGCACGCGGGAGAAGTTGGCCTTGAGGGCCTCGATGCACTTGTCCATCGACTTGCTTGCGTTGTCCGTGTACTGGCTCATTGTTCGTCCTCCTCGACGACGGTGGTTCCCACGCTCTCACCGCAGATGGCCTTCATGAAGACGCCCGGGTGGTTGATGTCGAACACCATGATGGGCATCTTGTTGTCATGGCACAGGGCCGTCGACGTGGAGTCCATGACCTTGAGGTCGCGGCGCAGGACCTCGCGATAGGTGATGGTGTCGAAGCGTACGGCGTCCGGGTGCGTCTTGGGGTCTGCGTCGTAGATGCCGTCGACGTTGGTGGCCTTCATGAGGACCTCGGCGTTGACCTCGCACGCGCGCAGGGCGGCCGCCGTGTCGGTCGTGAAGTAGGGGTTGCCGGTCCCGGCCGCGAAGATCGTGACGCGGCCCTTCTCGAGGTGGCGGATGGCGCGGCGACGGATGTAGGGCTCGGCGATCTGGCGCATCTCGATGGCGCTCATGACGCGGCAGTCCATGCCGTTGCGCTCGAAGCAATCTTGCAAGGACAGGGAGTTGATGACCGTCGCGAGCATGCCCATGTTGTCGCCCTGGGCGCGGTCCATGCCCGCCGCGGCACCCGACAGGCCACGAAAGATGTTGCCGCCGCCCACGACGATGGCGACCTGCGTGCCGGCCTCGTAGACGGGACGTATCTCCTCGGCGAGCCGCTGGGGGACCGCGGGGTCGATGCCAAAGGACTGGCCTCCCATCAAGGCCTCGCCGGAGAGCTTGAGCAGCACGCGCTTGTACCTGATGTCAGACAAGCCAACCTCCACTCGATTGTCTGAGTCGCGCACACGCGGCTCGATCCACCCAACGATTCTACCAGAGCCCACCCGGCCTTCCCACCCGACGCGGGCGAGCGTGGTAAGCGTGCACACAAAGGGGGCCGGCGAAGCGCTTCGCCGGCCCCCGGACGTGCCTGGACCAAAAGCTACTCGGCGTCGCCGAAGGTGTAGCGCACGAAGCTCATGACCTCGACCTGGCCGCCGAGGGTCTTGGAGACCTTCTGGGCGAGCTGGGAGATGGTAAGGGAGCCATCCTTGACGAACTCCTGCTCGGTGAGGACGTTCTCCTTGAAGTACTTCTCGAGACGTCCCTGGGCCATGCGCTCCTGGATGGCCTCGGGCTTGCCGGACTCGGCGGCCTGAGCCTTGTAGATGGCAAGCTCGTGGTCGATGACGTCGGCGGGGACGTCATCGCGGCGCGCGGCGACGGGAGCCGCCGCGGCGACCTGCATGGCAACGTCATGGGCGAAGGCCTTGAACTCCGCGGACGCGGCGAACGCGTCGTCGGAGAGCTTGAAGGCCACGAGGTCGGCGAGCTTGCCGCCCAGGTGGATGTAGCCGCCCAGGGCACCGTCCGCGGCGCTCACGCGCTGGAAGCGGGCGATCTTCATGTTCTCGCCGATGACGTGGATCATCTCGGTGAGCTCGTCGCCCACGGTGGCGCCGTTCATCGGACAGGCCTTGAGGGCCTCGACGTCGGCGGGGTCGCTCGTGGCGACGACCTGCGCGAGCTCGGCGGCGAAGCCGGTGAACTTGGGGTTGGTGCCCACGAAGTCCGTCTCGCAGGTGAGCTCGAGGATCGCGCCGACCTTGGCGTCGTCGGAGACGTAGGTGGCGATGGTACCCTCGTTGGTGTCGCGGCCGGCGCGCTTGACGGCCTTGGCGACGCCCATGGTGCGCAGGATGTCGACGGCCTTCTCGATGTCGCCGTCCGCCTCGACAAGGGCCTTCTTGCACTCCATCATCGGAGAGTCGGTCATCTCGCGGAGCTGCTTGACGAGCGCGGCAGTAACCTGTGCCATTTGTGCTTCTCCTTTGCTTCTTAGGGGGTAACTACTCGGCCGCGGGGGCGGGAGCTGCCTCGGGAGCGGGAGCCGCCGCAGGGGCGGGCGCCTCGGCGACGGGAGCCTCGGAGGCGGGCGCGGCGGGGGTGGCCATCTCCTCGGCGGTGATCTGCTCCTTGCCGGTGCCAGCCAGGACCGCGTCGGCGGCGAGCTCGCACATCAGCGAGACGGAGCGGATGGCGTCATCGTTGGCGGGGACGCCGTAGTCGATGACGTCGGGGTCGGAGTTGGTGTCGAGCAGGCCCACGACGGGGATGTGCAGGCGGTTTGCCTCGCGTACGCCGATCTCCTCGCGCTTGGTGTCGACGACGAAGATGGCCTGCGGAAGCGCGGTCATGTCGCGGACGCCGCCGAGGTTCTTCTGGAGCTTGTCGAGCTCCTTGCCGAGAAGCGCCTGCTCCTTCTTGGGCAGGGTGGCCATGCGACCGTCCTCGACCATGGCCTCGAGCTCCTCCATGCGCGTGATGCGGGAGCGCATGGTCACGAAGTTGGTGAGCATGCCGCCGAGCCAGCGCTGGCTGATGTAGGGCATGCCGCAGCGCGCCGCCTGGGTCGCGATAGGCTCCTGCGCCTGCTTCTTGGTGCCAACGAACAGGATGGTGCCGCCCTTGGCGGCGGTGTCCTTGAGGAAGGTGTAGGCCCTGTCGGCGCCCAGCATGGTCTGCTTGAGGTCGAGGATGTAGATCCCGTTGCGGTCGCCGAAGATGTAGGGCTTCATCTTGGGGTCCCAGCGACGGGTCTGGTGGCCGTAGTGGCAGCCGGCGTCGAGCAGGGTCTGGATGGTGATCTTAGCCATGGTAACCTCCTGTGGTTGGTCCTCCGCGTGAGGTCATCCCCGAGACGCCACCCGGGACCTGGCTGTTAGTCCCGAGCACCACGGCGGGCGGGTCGTCACGCGTGCGAAATGGTGCCGCGCTCGTGCGCGACACGTCGTGCCTCAGCACAACGGGGGAAAAGTATACAGGCTCATCAGGGACTTGTCGAGAAAAATGTGCTTCTACGAGCGTGGGTGCGCGCCGCGCGTGGCGTCCTTCAGGCGCTCGACGGACAGGTGGGTGTAGATCTGCGTCGTGGCGAGGCTCGCGTGGCCGAGCAGCTCCTGGACGCTCCTGAGGTCGGCTCCCCCCGTGAGGAGCTCGGTGGCAAAGGCGTGGCGCATCGCGTGCGGCGTGAGGGCGGGGTCGAGGCCGGCCTGGGCGACCCGACGCTCGAAGCGGGTGCGCAGGGCGTCCGCGGACATGGGGTTGCCGCGCGCCGAGAGGAACAGGGCGTCCGTGACCCGGCGCGCATGGGCCGCGAGCGCCGGGCGCGCCTCGTCAAGGTAGGCCCCCAGCGCGTCGAGCGCCGCCTCGTAGACGGGCACGATGCGCTCCTTGGAGCCCTTGCCGAAGAGCCGCACCTGGGCCTGGGAGAAGTCCACGTCGCCGACGCGAAGCGCCGACGCCTCCGAGACACGCGCGCCCGTGGCGTAGAGCAGCTCGAGAAAGGCGCGGTCACGCCGGCTCGCGGGGTCATCGGCCCCGCAGGTGGCGAGAAGGGCGCGCACCTCCTCGTCGGACATGGCCAGAGGCAGCACGCGCGGCGCCTTGGGGCTCGCAAGCGCCGAGACGGCCTCGCGCTCGCAGACCCCCTCGAGCACCATCCACCGGTAGAGGCCGCGCAGGGCGCTGAGGTGGCGGTCGACCGTGCGCGCGCAGTAGCCGGCGCGGGAGAGCTCGGCGAGGTAGCGCCTGAGGTCTCGATGGGTGATGGAGAGGGGCCTCACGCCCTCGCGGCGCACCCAGTCGGAAAAAGCGCCCAGGTCCGAGCGATAGGCGCGCACGGTGTTGTCCGAGAGGTTGCGGGCCACGCCGAGGTGGCGGCAGAATCGCTCCGCGCTTTGGTCGAGAAGGTCGGCCTCGTCCGCGCGCCCGCGCGCCTCCGCGGTCGGCTCGACGGGGTCTGAGGCGCCCATGCGCTAAGCCTCCCGCGAGCCGGCGTCCCCGAAGAGGTCGGGGCGCGCGGCGAGGTAGGCGTCGAAGTCCGCGCGGGCGCGCTCGGCCAGGGCGTGGCGTTTCTCGGCCTTGTTGCGCGGCGGGTCGGCCAGCGGCGCAAAGAGCCCGAAGTTCACGTGCATGGGCTGGTAGTCCACCGTCTGGGGGTCGGTCGCGTAGGCAACCAGAGACCCAAGGGCCCCGGTGCGGGGAAGGTCCACGGGGGCCTGCCCCGAAAGCGCCGCGTAGGTGTTGAGCGCCGCGAGGAGCCCCGACGCGATGGCCTCGACGTAGCCCTCGGTCCCCGTGATCTGGCCGGCCAGGCGCGTGCTCGTGCCGGGCACGGCGAAGGTGCGGTCGAGCGCGCGCGGCGCGTCGACGAAGGAGTTGCGGTGCATGACGCCATAGCGCAGGAAGTCCGCCTGACCGAGGCCGGCGATCATGCGAAAGACGCGCCGCTGCTCGGGCCAGGTGAGGTTGGTCTGGAACCCCACGAGGTTGTAGGCCGTCCGCGCCTCGTTCTCGGCGCGCAGCTGGACGGCGGCCCAGGGCCTGCGCCCCGTGCGCGGGTCCGTGAGCCCCACGGGCTTGAGCGCCCCGAAGCGCAGGGAGTCGTGGCCCGTGCGCGCGACCTCCTCGACGGGCTGGCAGGCGCAGAAGAGATCGGACTGCTCGAAGTCGCGGGCGAGGACGCGCTCGGCCGAGACGAGCGCGTCCACGAAGGCGTCGTACTCGTCCCTGTTCAGGGGGCAGTTGAGGTAGTCGCCCGTCGACTGTTCCTCGTAGCGCGACTGGGAGAAGGCGACCTCCCGGTCGATCGAGTCCGCGTCCACGATGGGGGCGGCGGCGTCGAAGAAGCTCATGCGGGACCCGCCCAGGACGGCCGAAACGGCGTCGAAGAGCGCCTCTGAGCACAGCGGCCCCGCTGCGATGACCGAGGGGCCCTCCGGGAGGCGCGTGACCTCCTTGCGGACGACCTCGATCAGGGGGCTCGCCTCGACGCGCTCGCCCACCAGCCGCGAGAAGGCGGCCCGGTCGACGGCGAGGGCCCCTCCCGCCGGAACGGACGCCTGACGTGCGCACCCCAGAAGCTCGCTGCCCATCCGGTCGAGCTCACGCTTGAGGAGCCCCGCCGCGACGTCGGGCTTGGTCGACTTGAGGGAGTTGGAGCACACGAGCTCGGCGAAGCCGGCGGTGTGGTGCGCGGGCGAGGCATGGGTCGGCCGTTGCTCGTACAGGCGCACCCCCACGCCCCTTCTCGCCAGCTGCAGGGCGCACTCGCACCCCGCGAGCCCCGCCCCGACGACCGTCACGCGCTGCCCCATGTGTCGTCTCCCCTCGCGTCGCGAGCGTGCCCCTCTCGCTCCCTTGCCCACCCACCTTAGCATGAAGCCGACGCGCGCTCGCGCAGGCTCAGGGCGAGCCCTCCCACGCGCGCCCACTCTCGAGGAGAAAGGCACGCGTGGGGGCGTACCTGCCGTCCGGCAGGCGCTCCACGATCCCGGAGGCCTCGTAGTCCGTGAGGGTGCGGAGCAGCGTGAGGACCCCCTCGTTGAGGCGGGAGGCGAGCTCGTCGGGCCGCGCGGGGGAGGCCACCAGGGCCGCCATGACGGGACCCATGGGGGCGCGCTCTCCCGCGTGCGCGAAGCGGGCGACGCCGTAATCGAGCGAGATCGCGAGCTCGAGGGAGCGCTCGTCCACGATGACGCGCGCACCCTCCGAGGCCAGGCGGTTGGTCCCGCTCGAGGTGGGCGAGAAGATCGAGCCCGGCACGGCGTAGACGGTGCGGTCGAGCTCGAGGGCGGCGTCTGCGGTGGACATCGTGCCCGAGCGCATCCCGGCCTCGGTCACGACGAGCACCTGGGAGAGGGCCGCGATGAGGGCGTTTCTGCGCGGGAAGGTCCAGCGGCGCGGCCCCGCCCCCCAGGGCTCGGCGGACACCACCGCCCCGCCTGCGCGAACCGCGCCCGCGAAGACGTCCGCCGAGCTCGCGGGGTAGGTGACGTCGGCTCCGCAGCCCGAGACGACGACGGTGGTCCCTCCCGCCGCGAGCGCCGCGCGCCCGGCGGCGCAGTCGCAGCCCATCGCCCCGCCCGAGACGACGGTGACGCCGCACTCGGCCGCGACCCGCGCCGCCATCTCGGCCACCGCGAGCCCGTAGGGCGTGGCCCGCCGAGCCCCCACGATCGAGATGCAGGGCCCCTCGAGGGCCCCGGGGCTCCCGCGCCCGTAGAGCGACGCGGGAGGCGACGAGAGCTCCATGAGCGTGCTCGGGTAGCCTTCCTCCCCCGCGTCCAGCTTCCATCGCTCAGTCGACTCCATGCTCTTCTCCTCTCATGAGCTCGCTCGGGCGCGCAGCCCCACGGCCTCGACGACGTCGTCGGGCTCAACGCGCTCGTGCTCGGCAAGATCCGCGATCGTCCGCGCGACGCGGGCGACGCGCACGATAGCGCGGCCCCCGAGCGCGAGGCCCGCGGCGAGACGCTCGAAGGTTGAGCGCGCCTCTCCGGTGAGGTCTGCCTGCGTGACGGGGTCGCTGTCGGCAGAGCGGCGACGGGAGCGTCGCCAGTCGGCGAAGGCGCGCGCGGCGCTCACCTGGGACTCCATCTCGGACGACCCCGTCCCCTGCTGGCCCTGGATGACCCGGGAGCTCATCGGGCGGGCCACGTCGACCACGACGTCGATGCGGTCTATGAGGGGGCCTCCGATGCGCGCCTGGTAGGCGCTCACCTTGGCGGGCGGGCAGGTGCACGCGTGGCCCGGGTCGCCGAGGTGGCCGCAGGGGCAGGGGTTGGCCGCCGCGACAAGCTGAAAGTCGCAGGGAAAGGCGTAGACGCCGTCGACGCGCACGATCCTCACCTCGTGGTCCTCGAGCGGCTGCCGCAGCGCCTGCAGGGCGCCGCGCGTGAACTCCGGCAGCTCGTCGAGGAAGAGAATGCCCCTGTCGGCGAGGGAGACCTCCCCGGGCAGGACGGGCCTGCCCCCTCCCACCAGGCCACCGACCGAGATGGAGTGATGCGGCGCGCGGAAGGGCCGTTCCCCGCGCGAGAGGGCGTCGATGGGCTGGCCGGCCACGGAGTGGACGAGCATGGCCTCGGCGGCCTCGCGCCCCTCGAGGGGCGGCAGTATCGTGGGCATGCGGCGGGCGAGCATGGTCTTGCCGGCCCCGGGCGGCCCCACCATGAGCATGCCGTGACGTCCCGCCGCCGCGACGACGAGCGCCCGCTTCGCCAGCTCCTGGTCCACGACGTCCGAGAAGTCGAGCCGCGCGCCCTGGGCGTCGAGGCCCGTCTGGGAGCTCTTGACCCCGAGGGGCGCAAGCTCTCGCACTCCTCCCTTGAGCTGCGCGAGCGTCTGGATCCCGCGCGCCTCGTCGTGCCACGCCGCCGAGAGCGGGCTCGCGGCGGCCGTCACGAGGGTGCTCCCTTCTCTCTGCGCGAGGAGGGCGTAGGCCACGTCCCCTCGCACGGGGCACACCGATCCGTCGAGCGCCAGCTCGCCGACGAAGAGGCTGTCCCGTGCGACCTCCGGGGAGAGCTGGTGGGTGGCCATGAGAATGGCGACGGCCATGGGCAGGTCGAATCCGGTGCCCGACTTGCGCATCTCGCTGGGCGCAAGGTTGATCGTGACGTGCAGCCGCGGGAGCGTGAAGCCGCTCGAGCGCAGCGCGCAGCGCACGCGCGAGCGCGCCTCGAGGACGGCTGAGTCGGGCATGCCCACGATGTCCAGGCCGGGGATACCTCCTGAGGTGCTGACCTCGACGGTGACGGGGAGCGCCTCCACGCCCCTCAGCGCCGCCGTTCGCACGCTCGCGGACCCGGTGTCCATCAGTCGTCCAGGGAGAAGGCGCCAAACAGGTGGCGCAGGCGTGCCGAGCCATCGCCCACGACGTTCAGGGCGATGACGTCGAAGCGGATCGAGAAGACCTCGGGGTGCTCCATGAGGTAGGCGAGGGCGAGGCGGCGGTAGCGAAACCTCTTGTGGGCGTCCACAGCCAGCTCGGGCATCGCGTCGGCGCGCTCACCCAGCGCGAGGCGCGTTTTCACCTCAACGAGGACGACGGTGTCGTTGTCATCGTCGTCGGAGTCCTGCGCGACGATGTCCGCCTCGCCGTAGGGGCAGCGCCAGTTGCGCTCGAGCAGCCGCCAGCCGCGGCGCTCGAGGTAGGACGCCGCCATCTCCTCCCCCTTGCGCCCCAGCTCGCGCGGGGTGAGATCGGCCGCGCCCCGAGCGTCCGGCTCTCCTTCGTCCTTCTCGTCCTTCTCGTCCTTCTCGTCCTTCTCGTCCTTCTCGTCCGCCCCCTCGGCGAGATACTCCTCGTCCGGGTCCTCCTCGTAGTCGCACGTGCGCTCATAGCCGTCCTGCATGACTGCCTCCCTCGGTCCGCCCTGTGTTCAGACGAGGGTGACAGAGGGGGTGTGCAGCTCTCTTTCTGGTGTCTTTCATCTTGCCGACCGATGCCTGACCGTTCAGCGAAGCGCGCCCGCCGCCCTCGTCGATGACGTAGGACGCAAGCGACGAGACAAAAAGCGCGTCAAAAGCATTCCCTCAAAAAAGAGGCATAGTATCCATGAAGTTTCCACAAAAGGAGACGCGATGCAGGGGGGTGAGGCCCCGCGCGCGGATGGCGGCGATGTGCTCCGGGGAGCCGTAGCCCTTCGACTCGGCCAGGTGATAGCCCGGATACTCCTCGTCGTAGGCGACCATAAGGGCGTCGCGGGTGACCTTGGCCACGATGGAGGCGCAGGCGATGGCGGCGACGCGCGCGTCCCCCTTCACGAGGCTCTTCTCGGCGGGATGGACGTGCATCGGGTTTCCGTCGAGCAACACGCAGTCGGGCTCGACGCCCGTGTCGGCGATCGCGGCGGCCATCGCGTGGCGCAGCGCACTCGCCATGCCCACGGCGTCTATGGACGCGGGCTCCACGTGCGCGATCCCTATGGCCACGGCGACCTCGGCGATCGTGGCCGCGAGCGCCTCCCGGTGCGCGGGGGTGAGCTGCTTGGAGTCGTTGATGCCCCAAATGACGGGGTCGTCCGGCAGCACCACGGCCCCCACCGTGAGGGGACCCGCGAGGGATCCCCGGCCCACCTCGTCGACGCCCACGATCACGCCGTCGCCTCCGAGCTCGTGCTGGAGGGCGTACATGCCGCGCACGCGCTCGCGCTCCGCGTCCTCGCGCTCGACGCGGCGACGCGCCACCTCGACGGCGTGGCGGACCTGCTTGCGGGGGTCCTCGGCATAGCGCCCGACGAGCGCGCGCGCCTCCTCGAGGGGGGCGGAGGCTATCGTGGCCGTAACCTCGCGGGCCGTCACGGGACGAACGGACATGGCTGTCTTCCTTCCGCGAGGTTACCCTCGCCATTGCGGCCGCACCGGACACCGTCTTGCGACTGACAAAAACCCTCACTCGTCTACCTGCAGAAATATCAGGCGTCTCTCATCACGCTACGCCATCTCGCCTTTTTGCGGCCGCACGGAGGCAACGGTGGGCGGTGCGTGCCCCCGCCGCGCCCCGACAAAAAAAGCCGCCCCCGCAGGGACGGCTCGTGACGCGCGCGGGGCGAGGCTCTAGTCGCGCTTCTCGCGGATGCGCGCGGCCTTGCCGACGCGATCGCGCAGATAGTAAAGTTTGGCGCGGTGGACGTCGCCGTGGCGGACGACCTCGAGCTTGGCGATCTTGGGACTGTGGAGCGGGAAGGTGCGCTCGACGCCGACGCTGAAGCTGATCTTGCGCACGGTGAACGTCTCGCGCGACCCGGAGCCGCTCATGCGGATGACGTCGCCCTCGAAGACCTGCTCGCGGGTGCGCTCACCCTCGACGATGCGATAGTGAACCTTGACGCGATCGCCAACGCGGACAGCGGGGATGTCCTCGCGAATCTGCTGGCGCTCGATGGCGCGAATGTAGTCCATGCTCTTTCCTTGTCTCCTCTAGAGGTGTCGACGCTGGGCGAGCGACACATAGGCTTACACACAGCGTTCGATTATAGGACACCGCGCACCTTGGAACAAGGTTCTTCTTTAGGCGTCGTGGGACGGGCCCCTCTTCGCCGGCGCGCATCGCCCCTAGAGGCAGAACCCCACGACCACCCCGGAGTCCGCGTCGGCCTCGCCCGTTGAGGAGGGGAAGCCCGAGCTCATGACCTGGTAGAAGTAGCGCGCGTCATCACCCGTGAACGAGTACGGGTAGGGGGTGCGATACCACCAGGCGGACCCGAGCGCGAGCACGTGGGCGGGGTCCGAGGAGCCCGTGACGCCGACCTGGGCGAAGTAGGCGTACTGCTCCCCCTCCCCCGACAGCAGCGCGTCATAGGCCGAGAAGTCCACATAGCCCGTCGCCGCCGAGGGAGCGGCCCCGTACTCGTCCTCGAACCAGGTGAGGCTCCCGCAGACCTCGCTGGCCGAGAAGAGCCACAGGGCGTCCGAGGTCGTCGTGACGCTCGCCACGTCGTCGGTCACGCCCACGTTGTTGGTGAGCTTGTCGACCGGCACCACGAGCGGGGAGAGCTCGGCGGGCAGAAGAGCGCGCCCGTCGTCCGCCAGCCAGGCCCTGAGGCCGCTGGCCTGCCATCCGCCCTCGCTGGTCGATGGGGGCTCCATGGGCCGCATGCCGATTGGTGAGGTCATGAACGTGAGCCCCGCCACGCCCGAGCCATCCGAGCGCACGTCCTGCCTGACCCCCACGACGCGGACCTCAACCGCCACGTCGTTGCCCAGCACGAGCTGCCTCGACGAGCCGACCCCGAGGTTGTAGTCCCCCGCGATCTGGGCGCCCTCCTCGTCGCTTCCGGCCGCGGCGACCCTCTGGGCGACCTGGGCGACGTCCTGCCAGGAGTAGTCCTCGAAGGCGGCGGGCGCGAGCTCTGGCGCGGCGGGCGCGTCGGGCGCGCTCGCCGGGCCCCCGCCCGTTGCGACGAGCCGCAGAAGGCCCGCCGCGGCGATGACGAACGCGAGCGAGAGCACCACCGCAACGACCGTCAGGCCGCGGCCACCCCTGCGTCTGGACATGTTCCCCCCCCCCGTCGTCTCTCTCCACCCGAGGGTAGCAGACTCGGGCGGGCGCGACGCGGCCAGGGGACGCTCAGGAATCGGGGGCTGAGACAGGCGAGAGGCCCCGTTGCTCAACAAAACGGACCTGGGGCAGGCGCTCGACGACCGTTTCGTGCCCCGCCCCCGGATTCATGAGCGCGGGGAACAATGCCTAGCGACGCCAGGACTGCGGAATCTTGAGCCGCTCGTAGGTGCGCACGGCATAGCGGTCGGTCATGCCGGCCACGAAGTCGGCGACCTGCACCTCGAGTGCGTCGTCGTGGACGCAATACTCCTCGGGCACCTCGTCGGGATGGGCCACGAAGTGGTCAAAGAGCTCCTCGAGCATGGCGTAGGCCTTGGGCTCCTCCCACTTGGCGTCGCCGCGCTCGTAGAGGTTCGCGAACAGGAAGGAGCGCGTCGCCATCATGGCATCCCAGATGGGCCCGGACATGCCCACGTCGCCCGTCTCGGCGCTCCTCTCGACCACGTCGCGCACCATGGTCTCGATGCGCTCCGACGAGCTCGCTCCCAGGACCTCGTGGGCGACGGCAGGCAGGTTGGCCTCAGAGAGCAGACCCGCACGCTCGGCGTCGTCGATGTCGTGGCAGACATAGGCGATGCGGTCGGCCAGGCCCACGATGCGGCCCTCGGGCGTGGCCGCGTGCCGGGTGCCAGAGTGGTTTCGGATGCCGTCGACGACCTCGAAGGTGAGGTTGAGGCCGGCCCCGTCGCGCTCGAGCAGCTCCACGATGCGGGCGCTCTGCTCGTTGTGCTCAAAGAGCCGCCCGCTGGTGGGCTCATCGGGGTCGAGACCCCGGTAGCGCGCGATCGCGTGTGACAAGGCGCGCTCTCCGACGTGGCCGAAGGGCGTGTGGCCCAGGTCGTGGCCAAGGGCCACGGCCTCCGTGAGGTCCTCGTTGAGTCCCAGGGGGCGGGCGATGGAGCGCGCCACCTGGGCCACCTCGAGCGTGTGGATGAGGCGGGTGCGGTAGTGGTCTCCCTCGGGGGCGAGAAAAACCTGCGTCTTGTGGGCCAGCCGACGGAAGCTCTTGCTGTGCAGGATCCGGTCGCGGTCGCACTGGAAGCAGGTCCTCAGCAGGTCCGACTCCTCGGGTCGCGGACGGCCGCGCGACGCGTCGGCGAACGTGGCGTCCGCCGAGAGCGTCTCGTGCTCCGAGCGCTCGAGCTCCTTGCGTCCTCGCATGCGCATGATGGCTCCTCGTCCCTAAAGGAAGAGGGGGACCGAAGTCCCCCTCCCCCTCTCATCTGAGATCGACGGCTAGGCGCGCTTCTTCGCGCCGCCGTTCGAGACGATCTTGGCCTGGGCCGCCGCGAGGCGTGCGATGGGCACGCGGTACGGCGAGCAGGACACGTAGTCGAGACCGAGGTCGTAGTACATCTGGATCGAGTCGGGGTCTCCGCCCGTCTCTCCGCAGACGCCGCAGACAATCTTGTCGTTGGCCTCGTGGCCCCCCTCGACGCCGAGCTTCACGAGCTTGGCGACGCCCGCGTCGAGCGTCTCGAACGGGTTGGCCTTGAGGATCTTCTTGCTAAGGTACAGCGGAATGAAGGCGCTCTCGACGTCGTCGCGCGAGAAGCCGAAGCCCATCTGGGTGAGGTCGTTCGTACCGAAGGAGAAGAAGTCGGCGTACTCACCGATCTCGTCGGCGGTGACGGCGGCGCGCGGGATCTCGATCATGCATCCCACGGGGATGGAGAGCTCGACGCCGGTCTGCTCGCACACGCCCTCGATGACGTCCCCGATCTGCTCGCGCACGACCTTGAGCTCCTCGACGGTGGAGACGAGTGGGACCATGATCTCGGGCTTGGGGTTCAGGCCGCGCTTCTTGAGCTGCGCGGCCGCGCCGGCAATGGCGCGGACCTGCATCTCGGTGAGCTCGGGGTACACGATGCCCAAACGACAGCCGCGCAGGCCGAGCATGGGGTTGACCTCCTGGAAGGAGTCGAGACGAGCGAGCATGTCGCGACGGGCCTTGAGCTGGATGCGGCTCTCGCCGCGATCCTCCGCGTGCGCGAGGTCGATGGCGTAGGCGCGCGGGTCGTCGAGGAACTCATGCAGGGGCGGGTCGAGCAGGCGCACGATCACGGCCTTGCCGTCCATGGCCTCGAACATGCCGAGGAAGTCCTCGGTCTGGACCTTGAGGAGCTGGCCCAAGGCCTGCTGCTTGGCACCCGGCTCGTCGGCGAGGATGAAGGACTGGATGATCTCCTTGCGGTCCCCCAGGAACATGTGCTCGGTGCGGTCGAGGCCGATGCCCTCGGCGCCGAAGTCGCGGGACAGCTTGGCGTCGGCGGGGTTGTCGGCGTTGGCGCGCACGCCTATGTTGCGGCCGCGCGAGGCGTCGACGCGCACAGCGTCGGCCCACTCGAGGATGGTCTCGAGGTCTCCGGTGAGCTCGGGGCGGGTCAGGGTGACGGCACCCAAGATGACGTCGCCGGTTGTGCCGTTGATGGAGATGACGTCGCCCTCGTGGAGCACGACGTCGGTGCCGGAGACGGCGACCTCCTTGTTCCTGGCGTCGATGCGCAGCGCCTCGGCACCGCAGACGCAGGGGGCGCCCATGCCGCGAGCGATGACGGCCGCGTGGCTCGTCTTGCCTCCGTGGCTCGTGAGGATGCCCTCGGCCGCGACCATGCCCTTGAGGTCATCGGGCGTGGTCTCCCAGCGCACGAGGATGCAGGGCTGGTCCTTGTTGGCGCAGTGGACGGCGTCGTCGGCCGAGAAGACGATCTGTCCCACGGCGGCGCCCGGCGAGGCGTTCATGCCCTTGGTGAGGACCTTGAAGTCGGCCTTCGGGTCGAACTGCGGGTGCAGGAGCTGGTCGAGCTGGGACGGGGCGACCCGCATGACCGCCTGCTCCTTGGAGATGCGGCCCTCCTTCTCGAACTGCATGGCGATGGCGAGCGCGGCCATGGCGGTGCGCTTGCCCACGCGGGTCTGGAGCATCCAGAGCTTGCCCTGCTCGATGGTGAACTCGATGTCCATCATGTCGCGGTAGTGCTCCTCAAGCGTGAGGAAGATCTCGTCGAGCTGCTTGCCCGCCTCCTCGAGGCCCTCGACGTGCTTGAGGTCGGCGATGGGCTCGGTGTTGCGGATGCCCGCCACGACGTCCTCGCCCTGGGCGTTGACCAGGAAGTCGCCGTAGAACTCCTTGGTGCCGTCGGCGGGGTTGCGCGTGAAGGCCACGCCCGTCGCGGAGGTGTCGCCCTTGTTGCCGAAGACCATGACCTGGACGTTGACGGCCGTGCCGAGCTCGTCGGAGATCTTGTTCTGCTTGCGGTAGATGATGGCGCGCTCGTTCATCCAGCTGCCGAAGACGGCCTCGATGGAGAGGCGCAGCTGCAGCTTGGGATCCTGCGGGAACTCCGCGCGCCCGTCGACGGTGACCTCGGGGTGGGCATGCGAGTCGACGTTGACCGCGAAGATCTGCTTGAAGGTCTGCGCGAGGTCCTCGAGGTCATCAGCCGAGAGCTCGGTGTCGAGCTTGACGCCGACCTCGGCCTTCTTGGCGTTGATGGCATCCTCGAAGAGCTGGCCGTCGACGCCCATGACGACGCCGGAGAACATCTGGATGAAGCGACGGTAGGAGTCCCAGCCAAAGCGGGCGTTGCCGGTCTGCTCGATGATGCCGTGGACCGAGACGTCGTTCAGGCCGAGGTTCAAGACCGTGTCCATCATGCCCGGCATGGAGAAGGGCGCGCCGGAGCGCACGGAGACGAGCAGCGGGTCGGTGGGGTCGCCGAGCTGCTTGCCCATGCGCCCCTCGAGGTCAACGCGGGCGGCGTCAATCTCGTCGAGGACGCCGGCGGGCCAGGTGTTGTCCGAGGTGGAGTACGCGACGCAGGTCTGGCAGGTGATGGAGAATCCCGGGGGGACCGGGAGGCCGATGCGGGCCATCTCGGCGAGGTTGGCGCCCTTGCCACCGACGATCCACTTCGAGACGTCGACGGTCTCGCCCGCCAGCTCGGTGGCGTCCACGCCGTCGGCACCGACGCCGAAGCGGTACACGTGCTTTTCAGCCATACTGTCCTCTTTTGCTTTCCTGGGTTCCAGACACGCCCGCGGGGACGTGCACTTACTACGGGTTCACGCGCAGGGGCCCAACCCCGCGCCATCTGAATATGGTAGCAAGCTCACCTGCTCAGAGCTGCTCATTTAGATATTCGGTCACTGATGGCGGGTAAACGGCCGTCCGCGAACAAAGAGCAGGCCCAGGCGTGCAGCCTGGGCCTGATGGTAGTAATATGGAGCTGATTTTCGATTATTTGCCCTCGGGCTCCTCGTTGAAGACGGCACCAATCGCATGGGTAGGCTCCTCACCCGTGAGGGTGGAGAGCACCGTGACCGCCGGGCCCAGAAGGTCAATCGAGGGGATGCCGCGCCGGTCGAGCTCACGGCGAATCTCGCGCCGCAGGATGCCGTTGGCAAAGGTGTGAAACACCGCGCTCGGGCGGTCCGGGTCGAAGTCCTCGTCGAAGTAGGCGCGTACGGTATTGACGTCCTTGACGTTCGAGAGGCGTCTGATCTCGACGGACCCGTCGCCGAACTGGGCCGCGGCCGCCATGACGACCGTGTTGGCCGTCTCGCCGCGCGAGTCCGACAAGACGTAGATGAGCGGAACCGCCTGCTCGAAGGCATCGTCGTCCAAATCAAGCGTAGTCATCGCGAGTCCTCCTGTAGCCGTGGTCATGCCTGGGCGCGGATGCCCGAGCCCACCCTATCCTACTTCTTACGCGAGAGCGCGCCAATATCGGCGACGCCCACGAAGACTTCAACGAAGCGGTTGAGCAGGCGCAGGCGGTTCTCTCGCTTCGCAGTATCCTCATCCATGACGAGGACGTCGTCGAAGAATCGGTCGATGGGCGCCTTGAGCCCGGCAAGGGCCCCCAGACAGCCCGCGAAGTCTCCGGCTGCCAGGAGGCGCGCGACCTCTGACGAGCCCCGCTCGCACGCCGCGAGCAGCGCGCGCTCGGCCCCGCCGAGAAGCCCCGCGTCCACGGAGGTGCCCAGGCTCGCGTCGGCGAGGTGGGCGGCGCGGGCGTAGGCCTGCGCGAGGTCCTCGAAGAGCTCCGGGCTCGTGCGGCGCGCGTCCTCGAGGGCGTGGGCCCGAGAGAGGAAGACGGAGGGGTCGACGACGCCGGCCGCCGAGACGGCCTCGACGGTGTCCGGCGAGACGTGCTCGTCGCGCGCGATCGAGGCGAGGCGTCCCTGGAAGTAGGTCGCGACGGCCCGCTCGGCGGTGCCGCGATCGAAGGCGAGGCCCTGCTCCTCGTAGGCGTCGAGCGCGCAAAACACCAGGGCGGCCAGGTTGGCGAGAGGCGCCTCGCGCAGCATGGCGATCACGCCGATGGTGCTGCGGCGCACCGCAAAGGGGTCCGACGAGCCCGTGGGCGGCTGCTCGATGGCGAACATGCCGCAGATCGTGTCGAGCTTGTCGGCGACGGCCACGCAGGTCCCCACGGGGCCCTGGGGCAGGCGGTCCCCCGCGAAGCGCGGGCGATACTGGTCGCGGATGGCCCGGGCGACCTCGACGGGCTCGCCGTCGTGCGCGGCGTAGTAGCCGCCCATGACGCCCTGCTGGCTCGTGAACTCGACGACCGCCTGCGTCACGAGGTCGGCCTTGGCGAGCAGCGCCGCGCGGCCGGCCTGGGCGGCCTGGGCCTCGTCAAGCAGAAGCGAGCGGCGGGCGACCTCGGGGGCGAGGCGCTCCATGCGCTCAGCCTTCTGGAGCATGGAGCCGAGCCGCTCCTGGAAGGTGACCTCGGCGAGGCGGGGCAGGTAGGCCTCGAGCGGACGCTTGAGGTCCTCCTCGTAGAAGAACTTGGCGTCGTCGAGGCGGGCGCGCACGACGCGCTCGTTGCCGTCGACGACGCGCGCGCTGTTCTCGGGACGCGTGTTGGAGACGACCACGAACTCGCGCGTGAGGGCGCCAGAGGCGTCGTAGATCGGGAAGTAGCGCTGGTTGGAGAGCATCGACTCGCAGATGATCTCGTGGGGCACCTCGAGGAACTCGGCGTCGAAGGTTCCCACGACGACCGTCGGCCACTCGCAGAGGTTCACGACCTCGTCAAGGACCTTCTTGGGGGTGTCGACGCGCGAGCCGGGGCGCGCGGCCTCGACCCCGGCGATACCGGCCGCGATGGCCGAGCGCCGGCGCTCCTCCGAGAGCACGCCCGCTGCCTCGAGGACCCCCTCGTAGGCGGCCGGCTCGCAGACCACGTGCTCCCCCGGGCCCAGGACGCGATGGCCGCGGGTGGTGTTGGAGCTCGTCACGTCCGCATAGGTGACGGGCACGACCTCGCTGCCGAGAAGGGCGCAGATCCAGCGGATCGGGCGCACGAAGGTCTGGTGCTGGGTGCCCCAGCGCTGGCTGCGGTAGTTGGGCCACTCGAGGGAGCCGATGAGGCGCTCCGAGAGCGCGGAGAGGATGGGCAGCGCGGGCGCGGAGGCGATGCTCTTCTCGGCGAAGACGTACTCGCGGCCGTCGGAGTCCTGGCGGCGCACGAGCGCCTCGGCGCCCACGCCGCACTTGCGGGCGAAGCCGGCGGCGGCCCTGGTGGGCGCGCCGGACTCGTCGAAGGCGATCTTGGCGGCCGGGCCGCGCTTTACTTCGTGGACCTCCTCGGTCGCGCAGGCGACGTCCGCCACGAGGGCGGCGAGCCGGCGCGGGCTCGAGATCACGCGCACCTCCCCGTGCGCGAGGCCCGCCTCGTCGAGGCCGTCGCGCACGAGCCTCTCGAGCTGGCGCACCGCGCCCATGAGCGGCGCCGAGGGCATCTCCTCGCAGCCGATCTCGAGCAGGAAGTCACGGGTCTCAGCCATCTAGGCCACCTCTTCGTTCGATGTGCGCGCGCCGGCGACCTCTTCGAGGTAGGCCTCGCAGCAGGCCTTGGCGACGGCGCGCACGCGCAGGATGTAGTTGGCGCGTTCGACGGCGGACAGGGCGCCGCGGGCGTCGAGCAGGTTGAAGGCGTGGGAGCACTTCATGACGCAGTCGTAGGCCGGCAGGGGCAGGCGGCGCTCGAGGCAGCTTTGGCACTCCCCCTCGTAGTCGTCGAACTTCTGCCGCATCATCCCCACGTTGGCGACCTCGAAGTTGTAGGTCGAGAACTCTCGCTCGTTCTCCAGGAAGACGTCGCCGTAGGTCATAGGGGTGCCGTCGGGCAGATAGCTCCACACGAGGTCGTAGACCGAGCTCACGCCCTGGGCGTACATGGCGATGCGCTCGAGGCCATAGGTGATCTCGACGGGCACGGGGTCGACCTCGATGCCGCCCACCTGCTGGAAGTAGGTGAACTGCGTCACCTCCATGCCGTTGAGCCAGACCTCCCAGCCCAGCCCCCACGCGCCCAGGGTGGGGCTTTCCCAGTCGTCCTCGACGAAGCGCACGTCATGAAGGTCGGGGTCGAGCCCGATGGCCGCCAGCGAGCCGAGGTAGAGGTCCTGGGAGTCGGCGGGGGACGGCTTGAGCAGGACCTGGAACTGGTAGTAGTGCTGAAGGCGGTTGGGGTTCTCGCCGTAGCGTCCGTCGGCGGGGCGGCGGCACGGCTGAGGGTAGCAGGTGCGCCACGCGGAGGGGCCCAGCGAGCGCAGGGTCGTGGCCGTGTGGAAGGTGCCCGCGCCCACCTCGGAGTCGTAGGGCTGCATGAGCGTGCACCCCTGTACCGCCCAGTAGCGCTCGAGCGCAAGAATCATGTCTTGGAACGTAAGCGCGTTGTCGCTCATATCGTCCTTTTCCTGTTTGATCCGACGCGCCTAGAGCCCGGCGACGTCGGCGAGGGGCCAGTAGATGAAAAGCGCCCTCGATGTTACGTCATCGACGCTCACGGCGCCGAAGTAGCGCGAGTCCTTCGAGTTGGTGCGGTTGTCGCCCATGACCCAGACGCAGCTGGCCGGGACCGTGTAGGGATAGGTGATCTGCGCTGCGCCCGCGAGGTCCGACAGGGAGTAGCTGAGCTTGCCGAGGGTGTAGGGCTCGTCAAGGGCGACGCCGTCCACGTACACGAAGCCGTCTCTGAGGTCCACGCTCTGGCCCGCGACCGCGATGACGCGTTTGATGAGGGTCTGGTCGTCAAGCGGGCTGTCGAAGGTCACGATGTCGCCGGGCTGGGGACCCTCGAAGTGAAGCGTCACCCGCTCCCCGACGAGCAGGTCGCCTTCCTGGATGGTCTCGAGCATGGAGCCCGAGGGGACCAGGTAGGTGCCAAAGACGAAGGTCCGCAGCAGAAGGGCCGCAGCGAGGGCAAGCCCGACGCACCCCACGAGCCACCAGACGCCGCCCGTGCCCCTTCGGTCACGCTCGGCCATCGCAGGGACCTCCCTCTCTCCGGGCCTCGCGCGCGCGGGCCCACTCGTCGTCCGTGAGCCCCGCGCCGTCGAGCAGGTCGGGCCTCCAGCGAGCGGTGCGCTCAAGCGCGTCGGCGCGGCGCCAGGCGTCCACGCGGGCGTGGTCGCCCGAGAGCAGGACCTCGGGGACGTCCATCCCGCGATAGCTCGCCGGGCGCGTGTACTGCGCGTACTCGAGCAGGCTCGCCGAGAAGGACTCGTCCTGGGCGCTCGCCTCGTCTCCCAGGGCCCCGGGCAGAAGCCGCACGCAGGCGTCGATGAGGACGAGCGCCGCGAGCTCGCCCCCGGTCAGGACGTAGTCGCCCAGGGAGACGACGTCGTCGGCCAGGGAGTAGGCGCGCTCGTCGACGCCCTCGTAGCGCGCGCAGACGAGCAGCACGCGCGGCGTGCGGGCGAGGTCGGCGGCATAGCCCTGATCGAAGGGGCGGCCACAGGGCGAGAAGAACACCACGCGCGGCCGCGCCTCGCCGCGCGCGCTGAGGTCCTCGACGGCCTCGAAGATCGGCGCGGGCTTCATGAGCATGCCGGGGCCCCCGCCGAAGGGGGCGTCATCGACCGTCCGATGGCGATCATGGGTCCAGTCTCGCAGGTCATGGGCCTGAAATGAGAAGATCCGCGCCCTTCTCGCGCGCCCCATGATGGAAGCGTCGAGGTAGGGGTCGAAGACCTCGGGGAAGACGGAGAGGGCCTCGAAGCGCATCAGAGTCCGTCCTTTCCGCCCGGCCACGTCAGGCCGTCCGGCACGCGCAGCGTGATGGGGCCGGACTCGGGAAGCGCGGAGACGACCTCGTCGATGACGGGCAGGATCACCTCTCCGGCGGGCGTGCGCACGCACCAGGCGTCATTTGCGGGGCCGACCATGATCTCCTCGATCCATCCGCACTCGTCGGTGCCCTCCACGCGCACCTCGCGCCCCACGAGCGCGGACGCGTCGTGCAGGGCGAGGTCGGCCGGTAGGTCGCTCGCGCGGGCGAGCAGGGTCTTTCCCACGAGCCCCTCGGCGTCGCCGAGCGTGGTCGCTCCCGAGAGGGCAACGAGCTGGCCCGAGCGACCGCCGTCGGAGCAGGCGTCCACGACGTGCCAGCGCCCGTCCCCGAGCGCGGGCGGCACGACGGCCACCTCGAGCCCCGCGCGCACAAGCGAGGGAAGGCCGTCCACGCAAACCGTGACGACCTCCCCCTTTCTCCCATGCGGCTTGACCACGCGGGCTATGGCTCTGAAGCGCTCGTACATGCGGTCCTAGCCTACGACCTCAACCTCGACCGCCGTGCCCACGCGCTGACCGAGGGCGCGGGCGAGGGTGCGAATGGCCTTGATGGTACGGCCCTTGCGCCCGATGACGCGACCGGCGTCCTGCTCGGAGCAGGTGACCTCGATGAGCGAGCCCGCCTCGGAGTCCGTCACGTCCAAGGTGACCGAGTCCTCGTCGTCGACGAGCCCGCATACGATGAACTCGACGAGGTCGCAGACCTTGTCGGAGGGCAGCTCGGACTCATTCACGCCCGTGGGGGCCTCGTCTGTGGCTTCCATCCGGGCCACGCTACTCGGCGTCGGCCTTGGCAGCCGCCGCCTTGGCAGCGGCCTTCTTGGAGAGCTTGGCCTTCTTCTCCACGACGGGCTGGCCGTTGCGCACGACGTCGACGAGATGGGAGACGGCACTGGAGGGCTGGGCGCCCTTGGAGACCCACTCGTCGACCTTCTCGAGGTTGATGTCGATGGTCTTGGGGTTGGTCAGCGGGTTGTAGCGACCGATCTCCTCGATGTAGCGACCGTCGCGTGGCATGCGGCCGTCGCAGACGACGACGCGGTAGTACGGGCGCTTCTTGGCACCGTGACGGGCCAGGCGAATCTTAACTGCCAATGAAAACTCCTCCAGACGAGCGATGCGCGTAGTGGGTAGGTTGGCCGCACCGCAAAGCCACAAAACAGTTACTCATCATACGACTCTTCACGACGGCCGCAAGATGCAGTTTTTGTGAACCGGGCCCCCGCGCGTCGAGCCGGCGCGCTGCGGTTCAGTGCCCTTTAAGGGTTGATGGGTAGGATAGCACACACGACGTAGCCAGCAACCGTGCGGAGGGATGGCCATGAACATACTTGTCGTCGAGGACGAGCGCAACCTTGCCGATGCGATCGTGCGCATCTTGAGCGACGCCTCGTACAACGCCGAAGCCGTCTACGACGGGAAGGCTGCCCTGCGCTCCGCGCTCTCGGACGCCTACGACGCCATCGTCCTCGACGTGATGCTTCCCGGCATGAACGGCAACGAGGTCGTCCACGAGATGCGCCGCCAGAACGTGAGCACCCCGGTTCTGCTGCTCACCGCGCGCACCTCCACCTCCGACAAGGTCGAGGGGCTCGACGCAGGCGCGGACGACTACATGACCAAGCCCTTTGAGGCCCCCGAGCTGCTCGCGCGCCTGCGCGCCCTCACGCGCCGGCGCGGCGAGGTCCTGCTCGACGAGGTCAGCTTCGCCGACGTCACCCTCGACCTCACCACGCACGACCTCGCGTGCGAGGACCACTCGGTGCACCTGTCGGGCAAGGAGTTCGAGGTGATGAGCATCCTCATGAGCTCGAGCGCCCGCGTGGTCTCCAAGCAGGACCTGCTCACCCGCGTCTGGGGCGCCGACGCGGAGGCGTCGGAGAACTCCGTCGAGGCCTACGTCTCCTTCCTGCGCAAGAAGCTCGGCCACATCGGGTCCAAGGTCCAGATCACCACGCTCAGGATGCTCGGCTATCGTCTCGAGGTCTTCGACGACTAGCGTCGAGGAGACGTCATGCTCACCAAGCTGCGCCATGAGTTCGTAGCCATCACGATGGCCCTCGTGGGCGTGGTGCTCGTCGTCGCCCTGGGCTCGACGCTGCTCGCGAGTGCCTCGCGTCAGCGCTCTCTCACCCGCGAGAGTCTCGAGCGCGCCCTGGACGAGCAGTTCGCCCCGCAGTTTGGAGACTCGAGCGGGCGGCAGGGAGGCGACGCGGCCCTCACCATGACCGTCGACGTGAGCGCCGACGGCACGGTGCTGGCGCGCAGCGACTCCCCCGTCCAGATTCCCACCGACACCCTCTACGACGTCATAGTCGAGGCCCTGGGTTCCGACCAGAACTCGGGGCACAGCGACGACTACCCCATCGCCTGGATGCGCGCGGACACCGGCGACGGCTTCAGGATCGCCCTCGCCGACACCTACTCGCGCGACTCCGGCTTGCGCGACCAGGCCACGACCGACCTCGTGATCGTCACGGTGTCCATGGGGGCGCTCTACGTGGTGGCGTGGCTCCTGTCCGGCTGGGTCCTGCGCCCCGTGCGCGAGGCCTGGGAGCGCCAGCGGCGCTTCGTCTCGGACGCCTCCCACGAGCTCAAGACCCCGCTTGCCGTCATCGTCGCAAACACGCAGATACTCGGCTCCGAGGGCGCCCTGCCCGAAGGGGCCCGACGCTGGGTCGAGAGCACCAGCGAGGAGGCGAGCCACATGAAGAGCCTCGTGGAGGACCTCCTCACGCTCGCCCGCGCCGACGAGGGCCGCAGCCTGGGGTCGGGCGATTGCCCCGTGCGCGAGGACGTCGACCTCACGGCCCTCGTGGAGGGCTGCGCCCTGGAGTTTGACGCGGTCGCCTTCGAGCGGGGCTGCTCCATCGAGTGCGACCTCGCGCCTTGGGTGCACGTGACCGGAGACCCCTCCCAGCTCGGGCGCATGGTGCGCACGCTCGTGGACAACGCGACGAAGTACGCCCAGCGCGACACCCCCGTGCGCGTGCGCCTCGCCTACGACGCGCGCCGCGTTCGCCTCACGGTCTCCAACTCCGGCGAGCCCATCGCGGCCGAGGACCTCGAGCACCTCTTCGATCGCTTCTACCGCACCGACAGAGCCCGGGAGCGCCAGGAGAACGGGGGCTTCGGCCTCGGCCTCGCCATCGCAAAAAGCATCGTCGAGGCGCAGGGGGGAAAGATCTCCGCCGCGTCCACGCCCGAGGGAACCACGACCTTCACCGTGCTCCTATAATCGGGGCATGACGAACCCAGCCGACAGGGGCCTCATGGGCGCAGGCTCCCCGTTCACGTGGGAGGGCCCCGCCATCGGTCTGCTCGACCTCGACGCCTTCTTCGCGTCGGTCGAGCAGCTCGACCATCCCTCGTGGCGGGGCAAGCCCGTCATCGTGGGCGGCTCCTCGTCCAAGCGAGGCGTGGTCTCCACGGCCTCCTACGAGGCCCGTCGCTTTGGCGTGCACTCCGCGATGCCCTCGTTCACGGCCGAGCGCCTCTGCCCCGACGCCATCTGGACGCAGGGCAACTACGCGCGCTACCGCGAGATGAGCGATGCCGTCATGGCCCTCGTGGACGCCGAGACCCCCCTCGTGCAGCAGGTCTCCATCGACGAGGCCTTCTTCGACGTCACGCCGGGGCGCTTCTCGCGCGAGAGCCCGGTCGAGATCTGCCGCCGCCTCCAGGAGCGCGTCTCAGAGCTCGGCGTGACCTGCTCGATCGGCCTGGGGACCAGCAAGACCGTGGCCAAGGTAGCCTCGGAGCGCGAGAAGCCCCGCGGGCTCACCGTGGTCTTCCCCGGCACCGAGCGCGCGTTTCTCGCCCCGCTCGGCGTGGGAGCCATGAGCGGCGTGGGGTCGGCGACCGAGAAGCGCCTCGCCCAGATGGGAATCACCACCCTGGGCGAGCTGGCCCGCGCGGACGTGTGCGCGCTGGAGCGCGCGTTCGGGGTGCTGGGACCGCGCATGGCCCAGCGGGCGGCCGGGCTCGAGAGGAGCCCCGTGAGCGCTGCGGCGGCGCCCGACGAAGTCAAGTCCGTCTCGAACGAGCGCACCTTCGAGCACGACCTCACGAGCGAGGCGGAGGTGCACGCCGCCGTGCGCCACATCGCCTCCCTCGTGGGACGGCGCCTGCGCAAGAGGGGGCTCCGGGGCTCGACCGTCACCCTCAAGCTCAAGTACGACGCCCTGAGCGGGCGCTCCGCGCAGAGGGCGCTCGCGCACCCGACCGACGACGAGCGCGTCTTCGGGGCGGTGGCGGTGGAGCTCGCGGGCGAGCTCTGGCACGAGGGCGCCCCCGTGCGCCTTCTGGGCGTGGGGGTCTCGGGCTTCGACGCGAGGCGGCCCGAACAGCTCGAGCTGTTCGGCGCGGGTGAGCCAGGCGCGCCGGAGGGCGAAGGTGGCTCGGCGCTGGGCCGCGTCACCGACGAGCTGCGCGAGCGCTTTGGCGACGACGCCGTGAGCTATGGGCGCGACCTGCGCTTCCGGGGACGCACGTCGGACACCACGCCCATGAACAAAAGCGACTTCTAGGCACCGGGGCTACGCGTCGCCGTTCGCGCCCGCAAGGTCCAGCTCGACGCGGTCGGCGTCGCCCCAGAGGCTCTCGAGGCGATAGAAGGCGCGGGCCTCGGGCTGGAACACGTGGACGACCACGGAGCCGTAGTCCAGGAGCACCCAGGAGAGCTGGGCGCGGCCCTCGCACGAGAGGGGCGAGACGGCGCAGTTCGCGTGCACGCGCTCGCGCACCTCGTCGACGATGGCGTCGACCTGCCGGGCGGTCGCGCCCGTGCAGATGAGGAAGTAGTCGCAGACGTCGGTCTTGGACGAGAGGTCGAGCAGGACGATGTCGGCGGCCTTCTTGGCGTCGGCGGCGAGCGCGGCGACGCGCGCGAGCTCGAGCGGGGTTTGGGGCATGAGGTCTCCTTGCTAGCGTGTGCGCGCGCGACCTGCCGCGAGCGCGTTGTATATGTCGATGCTACCCGGATAGAGGTAGCGACCCTCCTCGAGGACGTAGACGATTCCCCCCACAAACGAGCTCCAGAACACGTCATCGAGAGGGGCCGCGCCCACGAGAGCGCGCGTCTTCTCGATTCCGGGAGCCGGTGGCCTGAGGGGCTCGATGCCGTCCGCGACGAAGAGGACCTCGTCGAGGGGAGACATCTCGGGCGCCGCCGTGGTGTGCACCGCGATCGCATGCCAGACCTCGTCGGGGAGCTCGGGATAGCGGGCGGGCAGCTCGCGCGCGGCCACGATCCCGTGCAGAAGCGGTCGGACGAGGCCGAGGTCCACGCCCATCTCCACGCCCAGCCGCCGCGCACGGGCCACGAGCTCGTCCTCGGCGACGACCTTGTCCCAGTCGTGCAGGATGCCGGCGACGCGGGCCCAGAGCGGGTCGACCCCGTAGGTCAGCGCGAGGTCCTCGGCCGTGCGCGCCACGGAGAGCGAGTGCGCGAGACGGCACGGCTTGGGGGCGAGCTGGGCCTTCAGGTCCGCCTCGAGGCGCGCCACGAGGGCGCGCTCCTGCGCCGTGTAGAGCCCCCCGTCCTCCCCCGCCATCAGGACCACGCCCCGCCGCCGCAGATGCGCGGCACGGCCTGCGCCCCGTACAGTCCGTGCTTGTGGAGGTAGCCGGTGACGGGGGCGGGCGTGAGGTAGCGCAGGCTCTGCCCGGCCCCCACGCGCTCGCGCAGGTGGCTCGACGAGATGGCGAGCGCCGGGACCGAGAGGTACGTGACATCGAACGCGACCCCGGAGGCCTCCACCACGTCCCAGGCGCGGTCGAGGTCGTAGCCGGGGCGCGTGGCCGCCACGAGGTGCGCGAGGCGGGCGATGTCAGCGGCGTCGCGCCACCCGACGATCTCGGTGATCGCGTCGGTGCCCGTGATGAAGTAGAACTCCACGTTGTCCGGATAGGCCTTCCTGAGCAGGCGTAGCGTGTCGGCGGTGTAGGTGACGCCCGCGCGGTCAACCTCGAAGCGCGAGGCCACGAAGTGGGGGTTGTCCGCCGTGGCGAGCAGCGTCATGGCGTAGCGGTCCTCCCCCGGGCTCACGTCGCGGTCGAGCTTGAAGGCCGGGCGCCCAGCGGGCATGAAGACCACGAGGTCGAGGTCGAGGTCGCAGTAGGCCTGCTCGGCGGCCACGAGGTGACCGTTGTGGATGGGGTCGAACGTGCCCCCCATGACGCCGAGCCGATAGGTCCTGCCCTCATCGCCGCCCAGGATGGGAAGGTCGAGGTCGCGCAGGGCCTGGGCGTCCACGCTCATCGGATTTGCCCCTCCCCGCGTATAAGGTACTTGGTCGTGGTGAGCGCGCGGGCGCCCATGGGCCCTCGGGCGTGGAGCTTCTGGGTCGAGATGCCGATCTCCCCGCCCAGGCCGAAGATGCCTCCGTCGGTGAAGCGCGTCGAGGCATTGGCGTAGACCGCCGAAGCGTCCACGCGCGCGAGAAACGCCTCGCAGGCGGCGTAGGACTCGCTCACGATGGCCTCGGAGTGACCCGTCCCGTAGCGATTGATGTGCGCCACGGCGTCGTCGAGGCCACCCACGCAGGCAACGGACATCTTGAGGTCCAGGTACTCCCGGCCCCAGTCATCGGTCGTGGCGAAGCTCATGGCAACCCCGCAGGAGGCGGCCACGGCGCACGCGCGCGCGTCGCCCACGAGCTCGACGCCGCGCTCGGACAGGCGACGCAGGACGGGGGGCAGGAGGCGCTCGGCGGCGGGCTCGTCCACGAGCAGGGACTCGGCGGCGTTGCACACGCCGGGCCTCGAGCACTTGGCGTTCTCCACGATACGTGCGGCCTTCTCGGGGTCGGCGGCCTCATGCAGGTAGATGTGGCAGTTGCCCGTTCCCGTCTGGATCGTGGGCACCGTGGCGTTCTCCACGCAGAAGCGTATGAGCGAGGCGCCGCCACGGGGTATGAGCACGTCGACGAGGCCGGTCGCGCCGATGAGCTCGCGCGTGGCGGTGTGGGAGGCGTCGTCGGAGACGTACTGGAGGGCGTCCGCGGGCAGTCCGGAGGCGCCGAGCGCCGAGCGGCAGGCGTCGGCGAGGGCCGCGCAGGACTCCTGGGCTGCCGAGCCCCCCTTGAGCACGCAGGCGTCACCGGCGCGAAGGCACAGCGCGAAGGCGTCCGCCGTCACGTTGGGCCTGGCCTCGTAGACGATCGCCACGACGCCGAGGGGGACCGTGACCTGCTCGACGCGCAGGCCCGAGTCGAGGGTGCGTCCCCCCACCACGAGGCCGAGCGGGTCGTCCTGGGCGGCGATCTCGTCAAGCGACGAGGCGATCGCGGCCAGGCGCCCCTCGTCAAGCATGAGCCGGTCAAGGAGGGGCTCCGGCATGTGCGCCTCGCGCGCGCGGGCCAGATCCCGGCCGTTGGCCGCGAGAATCTGGCCCGCGCGCTCGATGATGGTGCGACCCGCGCGCGCTATCGCCTTCGAGCGACGTGCGCGAGAAGCCCGCCCGAGCTCGGCGGCGACGGCGTGCGCGAGCGCCGCCTTGGTGCGTGCCTCTGACATGATCTCTCCCTCCTAGAAGACGAGCAGGTCGTCTCTGTGGACTGCGGGCTGCGCGCGCTCGGTGCCCAGGAAGCGCGCGACGACGTTGAGCTTGAGGCCGCGCACGCGATCCATGTCCTTGGCACCGTAGCGTGCCACGCCGCGTCCGATGACCAGCCCCGCGCGATTGGTCACGGTGACGACGTCTCCCGCGGCGTAGTCACCCTGCGTCGCGACGACGCCGACGGGCAGGATCGAGGCCCCGCGCTCGACGACGGCGCGCGTGGCCCCCTCGTCGAGGGTGAGCGTGCCGTGCGGGACCTCGGCGAGGCCTATCCAGAGCTTGCGTCCGCCCTCGTGAGGGGCGTCCGCGGGGGCCTCAAAGCGTGTCCCCAGCCGCTCGCCGTGGGCGACGTCGACGAGGGCGGTCGGCCTTCTTCCCTGGCAGATCACGGTAGGGACGCCCACGGCAAGCATCGCGCGCGCCGCCCGGAGCTTGGACGACATCCCCCCGGTACCAAATGACGTTCCCACGCCCCCCGCCATGGACAGGGTGCGCGCGTCCACCTCGCTCACGCGCTCGACGAGCCGGGCCGAGGGGTCACTCTGGGGGTTGGAGGTGTAGAGCCCCTCGACGTCCGAGCAGATTACGTAGAGGTCGGCCCCCACGAGGGCCGCCACGATGGCGCCGAGCATGTCGTTGTCGCCAAAGGCGAACTCGGCGACCGAGACGGTGTCGTTCTCGTTGACGATGGGAACGGCGCCCAGGTCGAGCAGGCGCATGAGGGTACCTCGGGCGTTGAGGTAGCCCTCGCGGTCGACGACGTCGCGGCGCGTGAGCAGGACCTGGCCGCAGCTCACGCCGCACTCGGCGAGGACGTCGGCGTAGGCCTGGGTGAGCCGGGCCTGGCCGGCGGCGGCGCAGGCCTGCAGGGACTCGATGTCGCGCGGGCGCTCGCAAAAGCCCAGGACCTCGCGGCCGGCGGCCACGGCACCGGAGGACACCACGATGACGCGCATGCCCTCCTGGTGCAGGGTGACGATCTGGTCGCAGAGCGAGCGGACGAAGGAGCGGTCGAGCGCGCCGCCCTCGTCCACGAGCGTCGACGAGCCGAGCTTGACCACGACGAGCTTGCCGGAGCTCACTGGGCGTCGCCCTCCTCGTCGCCTGCGAGCTCGTCGGCTGCGAGCTCGTCAACTGCGAGCTCGTCGAAGTCCGGGGCGGCGTCTTCGGAGTCCCCGCGCTCGTCGGCGCCCTCGTAGGTGAAGGCGAAGCCGAGGATGCGGACCTCGTCGCCGTTCGTGGCGCCCGCCTTGGCCAGCACCGCGTCCAAGCCCGAGCGCTCGAAGCGGTGCTGCAGGTAGGAGACCGCCTCGTCGTTCTCCCAGTCCGTCTGGATGACCATGCGCTCGATCGCCGGGCCGCTCACGCGCCAGACGTGGCGCTCCTCGCGCACGACGTCGAGCCGGCGCTCGCGGCGCTGCCGGTCGCGCTCCCACGTGGAGGTGAGGTCGAGCTCCGGGGCGCCCTGGGCGAGGTCGGCCCTGAGGCGGGAGACCTCCGAGGCGCAGGCGGACACGAGCGCGTCGAGGCCCTCGCCCGTGGCCGCCGAGACGGCGAAGAAGGCGCGGCCATCCGCCTCGGCGGCCTCGCGCAGGCAATGGGCGGCGTCCGCAGTGTCCGGCAGGTCGCGCTTGTTCGCGACCACGATCTGCGGGCGCAGGGCGAGCTCTGAGGCGTAGGCCGCGAGCTCCTCGTTGATGGCGCGGTAGTCCTCCACCGCGTCGCGACCCTCGTAGCCGCCTGTGAGGTCGACGACGTGAAGGATGAGGGCGGTGCGCTCGATGTGGCGCAGGAACTGGTGGCCGAGGCCCCTGCCCTCGCTCGCTCCCTCGATGAGGCCCGGCACGTCAGCGCAGACGAACGACTGACCGTCCGCGGCACGGGCAACGCCCAGGTTGGGGACGAGCGTCGTGAAGGGATAGTCGGCGACCTTGGGCCTGGCCGCGCTGATGCGGGCGATGATCGAGCTCTTCCCCACCGACGGCATGCCCACCAGGGCGGCGTCGGCCATGAGCTTCATCTCGAGCTCGATCCAGTGCTCGCGCGCGGGCTCGCCCTTCTCGGCAAAGGCCGGGGCGCGACGCACCGAGGTCACGAAGTGTATGTTGCCGCGGCCGCCCGCGCCGCCGGGGGCCACGACGATGCGCTCGGCCGGCTGGGTGAGGTCGGCGAGGTCGTAGAGGGGCTCCTGGGTCTGGGGGTCGAGCTCGCGCACGACGGTACCTACCGGGACGCGCAGGAGGAGGTCGGAGCCGTCGGAGCCGTGACGGCGCGCGCCCTGGCCGTGCGTGCCGCGCTCAGCACGGAAGTGGTGCTTGTAGCGGTAGTCGATGAGGGAGGAGAGCTGGGGGTCGGCCTCCACGATGACGCTGCCGCCGTGCCCGCCGTCGCCTCCGTCCGGGCCGCCCCGGGGAACGAACGCCTCGCGGCGAAAGGACATGCAGCCCGCGCCGCCGTCGCCGCCACGTACGTTTATGTGGGAAAGGTCGGTGAAGGTGTTCTCCACGTGAGCCTCCTTCGATTGGGCCTCCATGGTACGGCAACTCCGTCGCGCGTGCGCGACCCGGCCCCCAGGGAGCCTCAAAGGGCCGTATAATAAAAAAGCCCCGCCGGAGCGGGGCCTGCGCGTGCCTGAGAGCCCTTAGGCCTCGCGGACGTGCACCTTGTGCTGGACGCCCTGGGTGAACTCGACGGTGCCGGCGGTGAGGGCGAACAGGGTGTCGTCCTTGCCGATGCCCACGTTGTCACCGGGATGGATGCGCGTGCCGCGCTGACGGACGAGAATCTCGCCGGCCTTCACGGCCTGGCCGGCGTAGCGCTTGGTGCCCAGGCGCTGGGAGTTGGAATCGCGACCGTTGCGAGACGAGCCGAGACCTTTCTTGTGAGCCATGGAAGAACCTGCCTTCTACTCGAGGAAGAGACGAGAACTACGCGGGAATCTCAACGACCTTGACCTTCGTCAGCATCTGGCGATGACCATTGGCGCGATGGTAGCGCTTGCGCTTCTTGAGCTTGAAGACGAGAACCTTCTCTCCCTTGAACTGCTCGACGACCTCGACGGTGACCTTCTTGTCCTGGAGAGGGGCAGAGCCAACGATGGTCTTGGCGCCGTCGTTCAGGAGAAGGACGGGGAGCTCGACCTTGTCGCCAGGCTGCGCGTCGAGCTTCTCGACGTCGATGACGTCGCCCTTGGCAACCTTATACTGCTTGCCACCAGTTGCTACGATTGCGTACATGTGGGAACCCTTCATTGCTTGTGAGTGCAACAGTCCTTCATATTACTAGCAGCGCCTTGGCTCGTCAACAAAAAGTTGACATGACCTGCGAAACCGTAAGGGAAAAGACGGGTGCGGGCCGTGCCGGGGCGCGAAGCCCCGCTAAGGATACTGATACGCGCGCGTCCGGCCCGAACGTCGGGGTCGGCTCCACAAGACGCCCATCTTCTGCGCGCAACCCCTCAGGCGCGCTCGTTGCCGATCGTGACGTAGCCGTCACGCGCGTCGGCGGCCTCGCGAAAGGAGGGTCGCTGGACGGAGGCTCCTGCGTCACCCGTGGCTGCGGGGGCGCGGCGGTGCTCGTCTGCTGCCTCGAAGCGCAGGCGCAGCGCATGGCCCGTGAGCAGGGTGCCCGAGTACCCCACGCCGGCCTTGAGCGCGCCCCCGAGGCCGGGGATCAGCTCGAGAGCCGTGCGCGCGACAGCGCGATAGGCAAAGCCCGCCCCCACGACCCCGGCGAGCTCGACCGCGCGCGCGGGTGCGAGGGCGCGCCCGTATGCCGCCGCGATGTCGAGCGCGAGGGTTGCCTGGTTGGCGCACATGAGCGGGAGGTCGGAGCCGGGAACGAGGCTCACGGCCCCCACGGCCGCGTTCTCGAGCGCGCAGCGCCGGACGAGAGCGTCGACCACGGCACGCCGACAGAAGGCGAAGTTGGCGGCGAGGGCGAGGCGCTTGTCGCTGACCGAGGCAAGCCAGGCGCCGAGCTTGTCGGTGAGCGCGGATGCGCTCGATGCGGCGACGACGCCGACGCGGGCAGACGAGCGCTCGTCCAGTCCCAGGTCGGGTGCGTCGAGGGCGCCCTCGACGACCAGGCCCACGAAGACGCCCGCGCGCGCGTACGACGCCACGAGCGAGGAGACGTCCGAGGAGCCCACGAGCACGAGCGCCACGTCAGGCGCCGGGTCCAGGGCGGGCGCGCCGACAAGGCCCCTGACCTCGACCACGCCGCCCGGCCTCTCGGCGACGAGGGAGCCCTTGACGGCGAGCGCGAGCTCGCGAGGGCACGTGGGGTCCACGTGGACGCGCACGACGATGGCCTCGTCCTGCCCCCTGAAGGCGTCCTTGCCCGAGGAGAGCACCTCAAAGAACCTCGTCGCCGTAGCCGTCTTCTTTTTTGCCATACGAGTCCCTCCCTTCGGGGCCGCGCCCCTTTCCTAGGCCGCCTTCTGACGGTGCCGCCACACGGACTGGACCACCCCGACGGATGCGAGCTGCGTGATCATCGAGGACGAGCCGTAGCTCACGAACGGCAGCGGGATGCCCGTGATGGGCATCATACCAATGCACATGCCCACGTTCTCAAGAACCTGGAACGTCCACATGGCCACGCACCCCACGAGCACGAGCTTGGAGAAGGTCGACTCCATCCTCATCGCGAGCAGGACGGTGGAGAAGATCATCCAGGCGAACAGGCCCAGGAGCACGATCGACCCCAAAAAGCCAAACTCCTCGGCGAACAGCGCGAAGACGAAGTCGGTGTGCGCCTCGGGCAAAAAGCCGCCTGCGGCCTGCGTGGCGTTTCCCACCCCCTTGCCGAAGAAGCCCCCCGACCCCACGGCGATCTTGGCCTGCAGGAGGTTGTAGCCGTCATCGGAGGTGTCGGAGGCCGGGTCCATGAAGACGGTGAGACGCTTGAGCTGGTACTCCTTAAGGATGTGAGGGAGCCCGTCGATCATGGAGGTTATGACCACGAAGACCGCTCCCCCCACGATGAGCGCGATCGTCGCGATTACCCAGCGGCGCGGCGCACCGCTGCAGATGATGATCGCCGCCCCGATGACGAAGATGATGAGGCCCGTCCCCAGGTCGTAGGACAAGATCATGACGAGGGGGACGAGCAGCGTCGCGCAGAGCTTGGCGTAGTCCCTGAAGGTCTCGATCTTGCCGTTGTACTGCGCCGCGGCCGAGGCCATGAGGAAGACGGTCACGACCTTGGCCGGCTCCGAGGGCTGGAAGCGAATCGGCCCGACCTTGGCCCAGCCGACCATACCCTTGGCCTCCCAGCCCACTCCCGGGACCTTGGGTAGGAGGAACAGGGCGCAGGCGAGGACGAACAGAGCCACCGTCATGTTGGAGAGCGCGCGGTAGTCGTAGCGCCATATGACGACGGCGACCGCCAGGCCCAGGGCGATGCCGGCGAGGTAGCTCACGAAGTTGGCGTCGGAGATCGTGAGCGAGGCGGACCAGATCGTGACGATGCCGACGATCACCGTGAGCAGGGCCGGAATCAGCTGCGAGAGGTAGAGGCGGTCGAGCCTGCCGCGCCTGCCGCTCACGCGGGCGTGGGCGGCCCCCCTCGAGCCTCCGCCAAAGCGTGCGAGGAGCCCTGCGGGACCTGCGATGTCACGTGCCATGGCGGCTCCTCCCTAGTCAGCGTTCGAGGTCGACTCGGACGACGTGTCCGGCTCTCCGTAGATGGCCCCGAAGACGTCGCGCACCACGTACATGGCCGAGCTCGCCCCCTGCAGGACGCGGTCCATGTTGGCGCCCACGACGTACTTGGGGTCGTCGGCGGGCGCGTAGCCCACGAACCACCCGATGGGGTCGCCGGTGGGCTGCTCGGCCGTGCCGGTCTTGCCGCGCACGGTGACGCTGAGGTTGGTCCAGTGGGAGGCCTGGGCGCTGTCCTCCTCGTAGACGACCCCGTACATGCCCTGGGCCACGAGGTCGCGCCACTCCTGGTCCTCGTCGACCGTGCGCGTGGTGGTGGTGCGGTACTCGGAGACGAAGCCCTCCCCGAGCCGGCTGCGCACCCCCCTCATGACGTGCGGCTGCCAGACGGGGCCTGCGTTGGCGATGCCGCAGTAGCTGCAGGCCATCTGCAGGCAGGTCACGAGCATGTCTCCCTGGCCGATGGCGATGTTGCAGTTGTCGCCGCCCTTCCAGGTGCAGTCCTCGTCCGCGTAGCCCAGGGCCTTGAAGTAGTCCCACTTCCAGGCGGCGTCGGGGACGCGCCCGGCGGCCTCCCCAGGCAGGTCGATGCCCGTGGCCGATCCCAGGCCGTAGGCGCGGAAGGTCTCCTGCATGCCCTCGGGGTTGTCCGAGTAGTAGAAGCCCTTGCCGATCTCGTAGAAGACGACGTCGCACGAGAAGGTGATGCCGTTCGGGAGGTCTATGGACCCGTGCCCCGACGTCCACCAGCACTTCATGACCGTCGAGTCGTCGGCGCTGCCCGACCACGTCCAGGTGCCCGTGCAGTACCAGCTGGAGCCTGCGTTGGCGATGCCGTTGCCGAGCGCCGCAAAGGAGGTGAGGGGCTTGATGACCGAGCCCGAGGGGTACTGCCCCGCGATGGCACGGTTCATGAGCGGGTAGTGGGCATCCTCGGCCGACAGGGAGTCCCAGTCTGCCCCGGAGATGCCGCCCGTGAAGACGGAGGGCGAGAAGGTCGGGGCGCTCGCCAGGGCGATGACCTCCCCGTTGGTGCAGTCGATCGCCACCACGCAGCCGCCCGTGGCGTCGTAGCCCTCCTGGCGCACCTGCTCCATGACGCGCGCGAGGGACTCCTCGGCGGCCGTCTGGACACCGAGGTCCAAGGTGAGCACGAGGTCCGAGCCCGCCTGGGGCTCGATGCTCGTGGCGTAGTCGAGCACGTTGCCATTCGCGTCCACGTGAACGGTCTGCTCGCCGCGCACTCCCGCGAGCACGCTCTCGTACTCGAGCTCGACGCCCGACTGGCCCACGACGTCGCCCGAGCGGTAGGTGATGGCGCCCTCCTCGGCGTCGGCGCTCGCGGCCAGCTGGTCGGAGGTGACCGTGCCGGTGTAGCCCACCACGTGCGCGGCGAGCGACCCATGCGGGTAGGAGCGCTGGGTGCGCTGCTGGATCACGACGCCGGGAAAGCTCTGCGCGTGCTCGCCGACGAACGCGACGACCCTCCTCGAGACGTCCACCGAGATCGTGCGCAGGCTCTGGTAGCCCTCGCTCGTGTCCTGAGCCTTGCGGCGCACGGCCTGGCAGGGCATGCCGATGAGATTTCCCAGGAGCTGCATCTCGACCTCGTCGTCGAGGATCTCCGAGCCGGCCACGACCGTGAGGCTCGGGCGGTTGGTGACGATCTCGGCCCCGTTGCGGTCCAGGATGCGCCCGCGGGGGGCCTGCGTGTAGACGGTCCCCGTGCGGTTGGACTCGGCCTGCTGGGAGTACTCGTCCGTCGAGACGAGCTGCATGGACCAGAGCTTGGCGAGAAGCGCCGCGAAGACCGCCCCCACGCTCACGGCGAGCCCCGTGAGCCGCGCCGACAGGGTCTTCTCGACGGAGGAGTCCGAGCCGCCCTGGGCGCGCGGCGAGGCGCCGCCGATGTCAATGGTGAAGTTGACCTCAGAGCGCCCGTAGACGAGAAAGACCACGAGCAGCACGAGCGCGACGAGGGCGCAGACGATGACGATGACGAGGGAGAGGTTCATGGCGCCCCTAGAGCCCCCGCCGCGAGAAGTGACCGCCCTGCCCGCCGAGGCTGGGGCCGGAGGTGCGCACCCGGGCGTAGTAGTAGGCGAACGGCAGGAAGGCCACGATGGAGAGCGCCGCGGTGGGCAGCGTCCTGAAGATCAGGACGTCTATGAGCGAGCTCGCCTGTCCCACGAGCAGCATGGCGAGGTGGTAGGCGAACGAGACCGCGAGCGCTGAGGCCGAGAAGAGCATCATCGAGTTGGCGAGGTCGCCGGCCATGCGGTTTCTCCCCTCGAGGCCGAGCACGTAGGAGGTGACGGTCAGGCAGAAGGCCATGAGCCCGATCGGCCCCGTGGTGGAGAGGTCGAAGAAGAGCCCCGCCAGAAAGCCGCAGACGACGCCGCGCCGCCCGCCCAGGGAGAGCGCAACGCACGCCGTGAAGACGAGGGCGAAGTTGGCCCGCCCGTTGCCGAGGCCCACGTTGGGTGCCAGGGCCAGCTGGAGCACCGCGCAGCCGATGGCGAGAAGCGTCACGCCCTTCGTTTCTCGGTTCTTGTTCGCAACCTGCATGGCCCCTCCCCTACTCCGTCGTCGCGGTGGTCGCGGTGCCCTCGGCCGACGCGTCCGTCGTGGCGGCCGCGTCGGCATCGGTCTCGGCCTGCGCCGAGGCGGCGTCGTCGTTCTCCTGCGCGTCCGCGGCCGTTATGTCGTCGGCGGTGGCCTTTTGCTCCTCGGTGAGCGAGGTGATCACGAGGACCTCCTCGTAGGAGCCGCTCTGGGCGAGGGGCTCCACGACGACGCTGAGGTAGAGCGACCCGGGGCTGTTCTCCACGCTCGTGACCTTACCGATGGGCAGGCCCTTGGGGAACACCCCACCCAGGCCGCTCGTGACGACCACGTCTCCCACCGACACCGACTGGCTCGTCCGCACGAGCGTGAGGTTGACCTGACCCGACGCCGAGCCGCACAGCATGCCCTGGGCGCGGCTCGACTGGGTCATCGCGGAGATCGCCGAGTTCTCGTCGGTGAGCAGCCGCACGGTCGAGGTGGTGGCGCCGCAGGTGACGATCTGGCCGATCACGCCGCTCTCGGAGGTCACGGGCATGCCCGCCGAGAGCCCCGAGGAGGTTCCCTTGTCGATGGTCACCGTGGTGCTCCAGGAGTCGGTCGACCCCGAGATGATGCGCGCGGCCGTGGACTGCAGGTTGTTCGCGTCGGAGAGGTCGAGCAGGCCACGCAGGCGCTCGGCCTCCTGCTCGGCCTCCTCGAGCTCGACGTTTCTGGCCTGGAGCTGCGCGTTTTGGTCCTGGAGCTCCGAGAGCGTGGCCTGGTCGGCGGTCAGGTTGGTCACGACGTTGCCGATGCCCTGGAAGGGCGCCGCCACCGTCGCGCCGAGGTAGCGCACGGGGGTGGTGACGAGCGAGAAGGCCCCCCGCACGCCCTCCAGGGGGCCGCTCGCCCCCATCCGGACGCTCAGGGTGAAGAGCGCGAGCGAGATCGCGACGCAGGCCGCGAGGGTGCGGGTGCCGCTCGACTGCCGGTTGCTGCCGATGGTCGGCGACGCCGTCCGACCCCTTCCGGAGTAAGGCACGCCTACTGGCCCGCGCTCTGGACGAAGCCGCCGGACAGGGCGTTGGCCTCGAGGACCTTGGCGCAGCCGTTGACGACGTTTTCCAGGGCGGTCGGGCTCACGTTGACGGGAACCCCGGTCTCCTCGCGCAGGCGCTGGTCGAGACCGCGCAAAAGGCCGCCGCCGCCCGTGAGCAGGATGCCGTAGTACATGAGGTCCGAGGCGAGGTCCGGCGGCGTCACGTCGAGGGCGTCCTTGACGGCCTTGGTGACCTCGTCGAGGGGACGGTCGAGGGCGCGGCGGATCTCCTCGCTCTCGATGCGCACGGTCTTGGGCAGGCCGCTCATGACGTCGCGGCCGTTGACCTCGACGTCGAGCTCCTCGGCGAGCGAGGATGCGGAGCCGACCTTGATCTTGATGTCCTCGGCCGTGCGCTCGCCGATGGAGAGGTTGTAGGCGTCGCGGACGTGCTCCAGGATCGTCTGGTCGAACTCGTCGCCGGCCGTGCGGATAGACTGGGAGACCACGATGCCGCCCATCGAGATGACGGCGACCTCGGTGGTGCCGCCCCCGATGTCGACGACCATGGAGCCCGTCGGGTCCTCGATGGGCAGGTCGGCGCCGATGGCAGCGGCCATGGGCTCCTCGATGAGGTAGGCCTGGCGCGCCCCGGCCTGGATGGTGGCCTCGAAGACGGCGCGCTTCTCGACGGAGGTGACGCCCGAGGGCACGCACACGACGACGCGCGGCCGGGGCGACCACGGATAGTGACGGTCGCGGGCCTTCTCGATGAAGTAGCGCAGCATCACCTCGGTGACGTCGAAGTCGGCGATGACGCCGTCCTTGAGCGGGCGCTCCGCGATGATGGAGCCGGGTGTGCGGCCGATCATGCGCTTGGCGTCGGCGCCCACCGCCAGAACGCGGCTCTCGGACTTGTCGATGGCCACGACCGAGGGCTCGTTGATGACGATGCCCTGGCCACGCACCGCGACGAGCGTGTTGGCGGTGCCGAGGTCGATCGCGAGGTCGCCGCCGTACTCTCCAAAGAGGGAGTCAAAGATTGACATTGCCTTGGTCCTAGTCAGTCGAGGTGTTGCCTGATCCAGACTGGGAGGCGTACTCGGGCGTGACCGAGGCGACCTTCCAGCTGATGCCGTCGCGCTTCATCGAGATGACGTAGTCCTGCTCCCCGCCCGAGGCGAGAGCGGCGGTGAGATGGACCGTCGAGTCGGTCATGGTCTGGTCGACCCCGTTGACGGAGACGGTGGCACCCGAGGGCAGGGCGTCGCTCATCTCCTGGATCTGCTCGGTCGAGGTGCCGCTCACGACGTAGGAGGCCAGGTCCGACCCGCTCGTCTTGGCGGCAAAGAGCTCCTCGGAGACGGCCTGCTGCGTGGGCCAGCCGTAGCCCCTCGTGTAGGCGAAGACCGAGGCACCCACGGCGAGCAGGAGCACGACGAGAATCGCGATGAAGACCTTGAGTCCCGTGTGGCGGTGCTTCTTCCTGACCTTGCGCTCCTTCTTGTCGGCGGCCATGAGGTCCTCCTCGGTGACCGAGAAGAAGCCCGTGTCCTCCGGAGACGGCATGAGCTCGCCCGAGGAGCCCGTGGGGTCGAGCGGGTCGTAGCCCGCCCCGTAGCCCGCGGCGGCGAGAAAGGCGTCGGTCTCGGAGGGGCGGCGATCGCCCAAGGAGGCCACGGCCTTACGCGCCGCGTCATAGGAGGCCTGGGCCTCCGGCGAGAACGTGAACGAGGTGTCGGAGGCGGCGTGCGCGAAGGCGTCCACGGCCTCGGACATGCGGTTTGCCGCGACGTAGGCCAAGCCGAGGTCGCACCAGACCCTCGACTGGCTCTCGAGCGGGGTCGTGAAGTCGAGCGCGGTGCGGTAGGCCTCGACGGCGTCGACGGAGCGACCGAGCCGCATGAAGCAGCTGCCCAGCTTGGAGAGGGACACGGCGGGCGCGGGGTTGGTCTCGTCGATGGCGGCGCTGCGGTAGGCGATGCCCGCGCTGCGCGCGTCGCCGGAGCGCTCATAGGCTGAGCCGAGAGCCAGGTAGGCCTTGTAGGGGGTCGCGTAGGAGGTGTCGGCCACGGACTCGGTGAGGGCCGCGATCGCCTCGGGGAGGTGCCCGGCGGCGAGCAGGGCGCGTCCGCGGTTGCAGCTGAGCGCCCCTCGCTTGCCGTAGGCGCCGTCGGCGAGCGCAGAGCCATAGGCCGCGGCCGCCGCGTCGAACTGCCCGAGCTTCATGTAGGCGTTGCCGCGCAGGTGGTCGACCTCGCCGGAGACCTCGCCGGGGCGGACGGCCTCGCCGAGGTGCGTCACGGCGCCCAGCCAGTCCGCGCTCTGGTAGGCGCGCTTTCCGGATTCGTATGCCTGTTGGTTCACGATGCCCTCCAAGACTGTGCGAGCGCGCGGCTAGGCGCGGCCGTGCTCGATTCTAACGGAGTTGATGGTGTCACCCTGGCGCAGCGCGCCGATGACGTCGGCGCCCTCGAGGGTGGTGCCGAAGACCGTGTAGCCCGAGTCGAGGCCGTGCTGGGCCCCGAGACAGAAGTAGAACTGGGAGCCCGCGGAGTCGGGGTCCGCCGAGCGGGCCATGGCCAGCGCGCGGTCGACGTGGGAGTTGCGCGGGTTGGTCGCGTACTCCTGGCGGATGCGGTAGCCGGGGCCGCCCGTGCCGGGAAGCCCGGTGGGACCGGAGGCCCCCGCGGCCACCTGCTCGCTCGTCATGTCGCGCGTGTGGGGGCAGCCCCCCTGGATGACGAAGCCGGGGACGTGGCGGTGGAACTTCAGGCCGTCGTAGAAGCCCGCCTCGGCAAGCTCGCAGAAGTTGGCGACGTGAACGGGGGCGCCCTCGGCGTCGAGCGCCACGCGGATGGTGCCCCGCGCGGTGTCGAACACGGCGACCTCGTCTCCCGTGGTCTTGTAGGACGGCGTGTAGAGCGGGTCTTGGATGAAGCCCATGTCCCCTCCTGATTCGAGCGTGGCGCATGCGCGTCCACCCTTTGGCTGTAACTATGCAATCTTAGCAGGAAGTCCGGTGTTTCACACATTTGGCAGACGTGGGCGACGTGCGACGCGCCCGGGCCTGCCCCCATGCGCACAACGACATGCGGGGGCCCGATCCGTGCGCAGAGGCAGGCTCGCCGCGAAGATGGGGGCCGAGCGCGGTGCGCCCGCGCAGCGGCCTAGGAGCTCTGGGGCTCCCAGGACGCGTAGCTCTGCGAGAAGAGCGTCGCGTAGCTCTGCGCGGCCTCCGCCGGGGCGAGGATCTTCTCGCGGTCGGAGACGGGGTCCGCCGAGGCGACGGAGATCGACCACGACCTGCCCAGGGCGTCGCAGCGGTTGCGCAGCCAGTTGCCGAGCGTCTCGAGGTTGTCGATCGTCGACGTGTAGGCGCCCGCGCCGTCGTCGAGCGACTGGATCTGCGAGATGAGGTTGGATACCTCGATCGAGAGGTCGGCCGCGTCGGCCTGGCCGGAGGCGCGCGCGTCGGCGTCGGCGGAGACGCCGTCGGAGCGCAGGCTCTCCTCGTTGGCGTCCACGCGCGCGGAGAGGTCCCCCAGGCTCTCGTAGGCCGCCGAGATGGCCGAGAAGACCTCGTCCGTGTCGGCGGTCGAGGCCGCGTCGGACGCGTCCGAGGAGGAGGCCGCCTCGGAGCGGTCCTGGCCGCTGAGCAGGTCAAGGAAGCCGGGAAAGCCCGACTGGGAGGTATCGGCGGGGGTCGTCGCCTTGGTCTGCGTGGCGTCGGGATCCCAGGGATGCGTGATCAGTAGGGTCGCCCCTCCCACCACCACGACGGCGGCGAGCGCCGCGAAGAGGAAGACGCGGGTGCGGGGCATGCGGTCGTGGCGGGCCGCCGGCGACGAGTCGGCGTCGCCGGCGGGGATGGCGCTCTCGATGCGGGTGATGACCCCCGTCTTGCCGGCGTCGTCGGCGAGCGCGCGCATCTCGCTCGTGTTTCCGATCTGGGGCAGGTCGAGGTCGCGTGTGGCGCGCGCCGCCGGCTCCCGGGGAAGGGCCGAGCCGCACTTGGGGCACGTCTCGGCGCCGGGGGCGACGAGCGCGCCGCAGGTTGGGCACCACGAGGCCTCGCCGAGCGATATCTTCTGCGTGAGCCCGAGGTCGGCGTGGCACCACGGGCAGCTGAGGGAGCCGTCCGGCACCCTCATGCCGCAGCTGGGACAGCGCATGGACGACACCTTCTCCCCCTCCACCTAGGCCAGATTGTCCAGGACGTACGGAAGAATACCACCCCGGGCGAGGAAGGCCCCCTCCATTGGGGTGTCGACGCGCACAACGCACGCGAAGCTGAAGGAAGTCTGGTCGCCGCGCGTGGCGCGCACCGTGAGCGTCCGGGGGCGGGGCAGCCCTCGGGAGAAGTCAACCGGTTCGAGGTCGAAGGTCTCCTCGCCCGTGATGCCGAGGCTCTGGGCGCCCTGGCCCTCCAGGAACTGGAGCGGCAGGATGCCCATCTGGACGAGGTTCGAGCGATGGATGCGCTCGAAGCTCTGCGCGATGACAGCTCGCACGCCCAGGAGCAGCGGGCCCTTGCCGGCCCAGTCTCGGCTCGACCCGGACCCGTAGAGCCTGCCGGCCACGACCACGAGGGGGACGCCGGCCTGCCGATAGCCCCGGGCCGCGTCGAAGATGGGCACGATCTCGCCAGAGGTGAGGTCCCGCGTCCAGCCGCCCACGCGACCCTCGGCGAGCGCGTTTCTGAGCTTGACGTTGGCGAAGGTGCCGCGCGCCATCACCTCGTGGTTTCCGCGCCTCGAGCCGTAGGTGTTGAAGTCCGCCGGTGCCACGCCGCGCTCCTCGAGGTAGCGCGCCGCCGGGGAGTCCTGCGCGATGGAGCCGGCCGGGGATATGTGGTCGGTCGTCACGAAGTCGCCGAGAAGCGCCAGCGCGCGGGCCCCCCTGACCTCGATGACGTCTGACGCGTGCGCGAGCTCGAAGTACGGGGCGCGCCTCACGTAGGTGGAGCCCCCGTCCCACGGGAAGGTCGCCGAGCGGGTGGCCTCGATCCTCCTCCAGGTGGCGGAGCCCTCGAAGAGACCGGCCGTCCCCTCGGCGTAGAGCGTCCGATCGAGGTGCGCGGACAGAAGGGCGCGCACCTCCTCGTCGGTGGGCATGAGCTCGCAGAGCATGACGGGCGCACCGTCCGCGCCCACGCCCACCGGCTCGCTCGTGAGGTCGACGTCGACGGTGCCGGCGAGCGCGTAGGCGACCACGAGGGCCGGCTGGCAGAGGTAGTTCTGGCTCACGTCGACAGAGATGCGCCCCTCGAAGTTGCGGTTCCCCGACAGGACGCTCGCGAGCTCAAGCTCGCCGGCGTGCGCCTTGAGGCAGGCCTTGATCTCCCCCGAGTTGCCGATGCAGCTCATGCACCCAAAGCCGCAGGTGAAAAAGCCCAGCTCCCGCAGGGGGCCCAGCAGCTCGCAGCGCTCGAGCAAAAGCTCGGTGGCGTGGCTTCCGGGCGCGAGGATCCTCTTGACCCAGGGCTTGGCAAGAAGCCCGCGCTCGCGGGCGCGGCGGGCGAGCAAACCCGCGGCGACCATCATGGCCGGGTCCGTGGCAGTGGTGCAGCTCGTGATCGCGGCGATGGCCACGGCACCATGGGCCAGGGGCCCCACCCCCTCCACCTCGACCGTCTGCCCGGGCGTGCGCCCGTTCGCGCGAGCGCAGGACTCGAAGCGCTCCTTGAGCCCCGCCACGCCCACGCGGTCGTGCGGGCGCGAGGGGCCGGCGAGCGAGGGCTCCACGCGGGCGAGGTCGAGCGCGAGCGTGCGCGCGTAGGTGCGGCCCGGGGCGTCGCCGAAGGTCCCCTGCGCCTCGAGGTAGGCGCGGGCGAACGCGACCTTCTGGGCGTCGCGGCCCGTGAGGGCGAGGTAGTCGCAGGTAACGTCGTCCACGGGGAAGAGGGTCGCGGTGGCCCCGTACTCCGGCGTCATGTTGGCCACGCAGGCGCGCTGCGTGGCGGACAGCGAGCGCGAGCCCGGCCCCGTGACCTCGACGAGCGCGCCGACGACGCCCTGGGCGCGCAGGAGCTCGGCCACGCTGAGGGCGAGGTCCATGCCCGAGACGCCAGCGCAAAGTGCGCCCTCGAGCCTGAGCTCGACGACGGGGGGCACGAGCAGGGAGATGGGCTGGCCGAGCGAGGCCGCCTCCGCCTCGATGCCGCCGACCCCCCAGCCCAGGACCCCCAGGCCGTTGGCCGTGGTGGTGTGAGAGTCAGTCCCCACGAGTGTGTCAAAGCAGGCCACGGGGAGCTCTTCTCTCGCCTGCGCATCGGTGGTCACGACCTCGCAGAAGCGCTCGATGTTAAGCTGGTGGCAGATGCCCTCGCCGGGGGGCACAATCTGGACGTTCTCGAACGAGGAGGCCGCCCACTTGAGAAACGAGAAGCGCTCGCGGTTGCGCGCAGCCTCGAGCTCCTGGTTCTTCTCGACGGCCGAAGGGCACTCGGCGACGTCGGCGATGACGGAGTGGTCGACGATGAGGGTGCACGGTATCTGTGGGTTGACGCGCATCGGGTCTCCCCCGCGCTCGACCATGGCGTCGCGCATGGCGGCGAAGTCCACGAAGACGGGGACGCCGGTGAAGTCCTGGAAGAGCACACGCGCCGGCATGAACGAGACCTCCGCCCCGGACGCGCCCGCGAGCCCGGCCGACACCACGGCGTCAGCCATGCGGATGGCGTCGTCGTCAGTCTCGGCGCGGCGCACCACGTTCTCGAGCAGGCACACGAGCGCGCGCGGGAGCCGCTCGGCACCGGGAATGGCGCCGACGCGATAGACGAGCCGCTCGATACCGGCCTCCTCGATGCGCACGGGCCGGCGCGCGGTGCGTACCGCGTCGCTAAAGTCCACGGTTTCTGCGATGGTCATGGGTGCCCTCCAGTCTGCTGACGAGGCGCGTAAAGCGCTCGTCCGTCTCGTAGCTCGCGAGCGAGCGATCGTAGAGCCAGTTGAAGAATGCCACCGCGGGAGCCCCGGCGGCAAGGGATACGACCACCATGTTAGTGCGGAGGTGAGCAATCTCGAAGAACGGGGCGTGGAGTATACACCCACCCGCAACAATGCCGATGACCACGGCGAGAAGAAGCACGCGCAGGGGGGTGAGGGGCTGGGAGATGCGCCAGATGAGCACCACACCCACGGCCGTCACCAAGATCGTGCCGACGGTCGAGATCTCCTCGAACGAGTAGCCCAGCGCGCGGGCGCAGACGAGCTCCACGAACAGGCCGCAGACGATGGCGGCCGAGGCGGGAAGCGAGCGCGCGAGCACGTTTGCCAGAAAGCCCCCGCGCACCCGCTCGTGGTTGGGCTCGAGCGCCAGGACGAAGGACGGCAGACCGATGATGGCCACCGAGATGAGCGACATCTGGATCGGGAGGAACGGGTAGGGCGGCATGATGATGCAGATGAGCGCGAGGGCCGCCGTGAAGACGGTCTTGACGAGGAAGAGCACGGCCGAGCGCTGCAGGTTGTTGATCGAGCGACGGCCCTCGGCGACGACCTCGGGCATGTGCGCGAAGTCGTTGTCGACGAGCACTATCTCCGAGACGTTACGCGCCGCGGCCGAGCCCGAGGCCAGGCAGACCGAGCAGTCCGCCTCGCGCAGGGCGAGCACGTCGTTCACGCCGTCGCCCGTCATGGCGACCGTGCGCCCGTGCTCGTGCAGGGCGCGGACCAGGTCGCGCTTCTGCTGCGGCGTCACGCGCCCGAAGACGCGACAGGTGCGCGCGGCCTCGGCGAGGGCCTCGGGCGTGCCGAGCGTGGTCGCGTCCACGAAGCGCTCCGCGTCGGGCACGCCGACGCGCGCGGCAATCGCCGAGACCGTGCGCGGGTCGTCCCCGGAGATAACCCTGAGCTCGACGCCCTGCTCGCGGAAGTAGCGCATGGTCTCGGCGGCCGTGTCGCGGATCTGGTCGCGTATGGCCACGCACCCGAGCAGGCGCACGTCCCCCTCGAGCCCACCGTCCGCGGAGAGGCCGGGGACCTCCCCGACCACGAGCACCCGCTCGGTCGCGTCGAAGGCCCGCGCGAGCGCATCGGCCTCGTGCGCGCGCTCGGCTCCGAGCACGAAGGATGCAGCTCCCATCACCAGGGCGCGACCGTCCTCGCAGACGCAGCCCGAGTACTTGCGCGCCGAGCAGAAGGCCACGCGACGCCGCGCGCTCAGCGCTCGCACGCCGCGCTCGGCGGCATAGCACAGAAGGGCGCGGTCCGTGTCGTTCGCGTCCTCCCGGTTCGCCGTCGAGATGCTGACGAGGGCGCACTCGGCATCGGCCTCGTCGACGCCCACGGCCGGGACGATCGAGGAGACCTCCATCTCGCCCGTGGTGATCGTGCCGGTCTTGTCGAGGCACAGCGTGTCCACGCGCGCGAGGGCCTCGACGCAGTAGAGCTGCTGGACGAGGACGTTTCTTCTCCCCAGGCGCGTCGTGGCGATGGCGAGGATGGAGGAGGTGAGCAGCATGAGCCCCTGTGGGATCATGCCGAGCACGGCGGCCACGGCGGCCAGGATCGCATCCTCGACCGTGGCGGCGTCCATGAGCAGCGTGCGCAGGAACAGCCCCAGGCCCAGGGGCACGAGCGCAACGCTGGCCAGCTTGATGATCGCCTGGAGGGTCTCAAGGATCTCGGAGGCCACGGGCTTGACGTACTTGGCCTCGGCGTTGATGCGCGCCGCGTAGCCTTCGGCGCCCACGCGGTTGACGCGGCACACGAGGCTGCCGGCGTCGAGGAAGCTCCCCGAGAGCAGCTCGTCCCCCGGGCCCTTGGAGACCGGCTTGGCCTCGCCCGTGAGCAGGCTCTCGTCGACGCTCACGTAGCCCGAGACGATGACGGCATCGGCGGGGACCTGGTCGCCGTGGGACAGGCGCACCAGGTCGTCCAGGACCAGGTCGTGGGGGTCGAGGGAGCGCTCGCCCTCGGCGCGGACGACCGTGACCTCCTGCTGCGTGAGGATCGTGAGCTTGTCGACCGTGCGCTTGGCGCGTAGCTCCTGCACGACGCCGATCAGGAGGTTCGCCGCGACCACGACCATGAAGAACAGGTTCTTGGGCTCGCCGGCCAGGATGACGAGAAGCGCCAGGGCCAGGTTCACGCCGTTGAAGAGCGTGAGGGTGTGCTCGGCCACGATCTCGCCGGTTGGCTTGGTCCTGACGTCGGTGTTCGCGTTCGTGCGCCCCGCGGCCACCCGCTCGGCCACCTCGGCCTCGCTGAGACCGGCGAGTCCGCCCTCTCTCTCTCGCATGCGCCCCTCTTCCCTCGCGTGTGCCGAGACCTGTCCGAAAGCCTTCTCATTCTCGCGGTTGCGCGTCCGCGCGCGCGGCGTCACGGGGCAACCTTACGAGAACGTCAGAATGATGCCACGAGCGGACGGAGGCCTCCCGCCGCGCCGCGCCCCCGGCATCTGCGACTTTTGTGAGAGCGCGGGTGAAATATATGCACCAAGTCTCGAGAACAACGGGGCATTCGAGAATCTCTATACATTCCAGCAGGCAGTGCTTTCACAAAAGTGAGAACTTATCGGCGCGAGAAGCCGAGCAGGTGAGGTCAGACGTCGGCGCGCAGCCGCCACCGCAGCGATTTTGGCGAGCTCCCCCGCCGAGCGCCCGATTGGGTATACTAGCTCACGCATTGCGCCCATAGCTCAGTGGATGAGAGCGTCTGCCTCCGGAGCAGAAGGTCGTGGGTTCGAATCCCCCTGGGCGCACCTGCATGCTTGCGCCCCGAACACCCTCCGGTGTCCGGGGCGCTTTTTTGTTCCCGCACAGGTTCTGCCCTGGGCCCCCGACTCCGAGCCCCTCACGAAGAGCTCGTCGTAGGCTTCGAGCGCCGGGACGCCCCACGTAACCGGCGCGCAACGACGCTATGATACTATCCACTAACTTTTCGCAGAAGAGCCACGGGAGAGCACAATGATCGCAGTCGTCAAGAACACGGCCACGCCCGAGCAGATCGCCCACTTCGTCGGGTGGATTGAGAGCAAGGGCCTCAAGACGGACATCTCCAGGGGAGACAACACCACCATCATCGGGCTGGTGGGTGACACCACGCTCATCGACCCCTACCTCATCGAGGGCATGGACATCGTCGAGCGCGTCCAACGCGTCTCGGAGCCGTTCAAGAAGGCCAACCGCAAGTTCCACCCGCACGACACCGTCATAGACTGCGGCCGCGGCGTCCTGGTGGGCGCCGGCCACTTCCAGGTCATCGCTGGCCCGTGCTCGGTCGAGGGCGAAAGCCTCATCCGCATCGCGCGCGAGGTCAAGGCCGCCGGCGCCACCATGCTGCGCGGGGGTGCCTACAAGCCCCGCACCTCCCCCTACTCCTACCAGGGCATGGGCACCGAGGGCCTCGACCTGCTCTGCGAGGCGCGCGCCGAGCTGGACATGCCCGTCGTGACCGAGATCATGGACCCGCGCGACGTGGGGGCGTTCCTAGACCGCAAGATCGAGGTCTGGCAGATAGGGGCCCGCAACTCCCAGAACTTCCCCCTGCTCAAGGAGGTCGGCAAGACCGACGCCGTCATCCTGCTCAAGCGCGGCATCGCCGGCACGATCGACGAGCTGCTCATGGCCGCCGAGTACGTCATGAGCGAGGGCAACCCCAACGTGATCGTCTGCGAGCGGGGCATCCGCTCCTTCGAGACCCGCACGAGGAACACCTTCGACCTTAACGCCGTGCCGGTGCTGCACGACCTCACGCACCTACCCGTCTGCGCCGACCCGAGTCACGCGACCGGCCACACGCGCTACGTGGGCCCCATGGCGCTGGCCGCCACGGCAGCAGGGGCCGACTGCCTAGAGATCGAGGTGCACGACGACCCCAAGCACGCCTGGTCGGACGGTGCCCAGGCGCTCACGCCCGCGCAGTTTGCCGACACCATGACTCGCGTCGCCAAGGTGCGCGAGGCAATCATGATGGAGGTCGAGTAGCCCATGGCGCAAGACGCTCAGAGCCCCGCCGAGAAGAGCGGCGTCGTCGCCGGGCGCGTGGGCGTCGTGGGCCTCGGGCTCATCGGCGGCTCAATCGCCCGTGCGCTGTCACGCGCAGGCCGCGAGGTCTACGCTCTCGACCTCGACGAGGACATCGAGCGCTTCGCGGCCATAGAGACCACGGCCGGCACGCTCACCGACGAGCTCGTGGGCACCTGCGAGCTCGTCGTGCTCGCCTGCTACCCTGAGGGCTGCGTGGACTGGCTGCACGCGCACGCCGACCTCGTGAGCGCGCACGCCATCGTCATCGACACGGGCGGCGTCAAGCGCTCGGTCTGCGAGCCCTGCTTCGAGATCGCGCGCGCGGCCGGCATCACCTTTCTGGGATGCCACCCCATGGCCGGCACGCAGTTCTCCGGCTACGCGCACTCCCGGGCAGATATGTTCGAGGGCGCGCCCCTGGTCGTGTGCCCGCCGCCCGAGGTGCGCGGCGTGACCTGCCTCGCGCTCGTCGACCGCCTCGAGGGCCTGTTGGCCCCCTGCGGCTTCGGGCGCCTCACCGTCACCACACCCGAGCGCCACGACGAGGTCATCGCCTACACCTCGCAGCTCGCCCACGTGGTCTCCAGCGCCTACGTCAAGAGCCCCACGCTCGCGCGGCACGAGGGGTTCTCGGCGGGGTCGTACAAGGACCTCACGCGCGTGGCACGGCTCAACCCCCAGATGTGGTGCGAGCTGTTCCTGGACGACGCCGACAACCTCGCATCCGAGATCGGCACCCTCGTGGGCGCGCTCAACCGCTACAAGGAGGCCCTCGAGGCGCGCGACGCCGAGCGCCTCACCGAGCTCCTCGCCGAGGGGGACCGCCTCAAGCGCTCCGACGAGAGGGAGGACGAGGTCTGATGACACTCGAGAACAAACAATGTGCCGAGAAGAGCGTCATCCACGTGGACACGAGCTCGCGCCCCTATGATGTCCACGTGGGTGCCGGGAACCTCTGCCAGCTGGGAGCGATCGCCCGTGCCAGCGCAGGCGGCGCGCGCTGCTGCGTGATCTCGGAGACCAACGTTGCCCCCCTCTACGCGGACGCGGCCGAGAAGTCCCTCGCCGCCGCCGGCTACGACGTCGCCGAGCGCCTCGTCTTCGCGGCCGGGGAGGGCTCCAAGCGACTCCCCGTCCTCGCCGACCTGCTCGAGGGCCTCGCCGCGCGCGAGCTCGGGCGCGCAGACGTCGTCATCGCCCTGGGCGGCGGCGTCACCGGAGACATCGCGGGGCTCGCGGCCGCGCTGTACCTGCGCGGCTGCGAGGTCGTCCAGGTTCCCACGTCGCTGCTCGCGATGGTCGACTCGTCGGTCGGTGGCAAGACCGCCGTTGACCTGGCGGCCGGCAAGAACCTCGTGGGGGCCTTCTGGCAGCCCGCGGCCGTCGTGGCCGACGTGCGCTGCCTCTCCACGGTCTCGCCTGCGCTGCTCACGGACTCCTGCGGCGAGGTGATAAAGCACGCGGTCCTCGACGACGCCGCGCTCCTCGACGAGCTCGCGCGAAGCCCCCTCAACGGCCCCGAGACCGACGAGAGCCGCATGGCCCGGGTGGTCGCGAGAAACGTCTCCATCAAGAGGGACGTCGTCGCGGCCGACGAACGCGAGAGCGGCCTGCGCCAGACGCTCAACCTCGGCCACACGATCGGCCACGCCATCGAGGCCGCGAGCGACTTCTCGCTCGGCCACGGATCCTGCGTCGCGGCGGGCCTGTGCTGCATGGCGCGCGCCTCCGAGCGCAGGGGGTGGTGCTCGCCGCAGACCTGCGAGCGCATCGAGCGCTGCGTGATCGCTCACGGCTTGCCCGCGGACACCGAGCTTTCCCACGACGTCCTCATGGGCTATGTCGCCCACGACAAGAAACGTCACGGTGCCACGGTCAGCATCGTCGTGCCCGAGGAGATCGCCCGCGTCCGCCTGCGCACCGTAAGCCTCGAGGAGCTGGCACAGCTCGTGGAGCTCGGCTGCGGGGTGCGAGGCGCATGAACCTCGTCATCGACCCCGGAGCCCTGACGGGCGAGGTCCGGGCGCCCTCGTCCAAGTCGGAGGCGCACCGCCTGCTCATCTGCGCCGCCCTCTCGGCGGACACCACCGACGTCGACTGCGCGACCACCTCGGCCGACATCGACGCCACCGTCTCGTGCCTCGAGGCCCTCGGCGCGCACGTGGCCCGCACGAGGCGCGGCTTTCGCGTGGTGGGCCTGCCCCGCGACGCCTCGGGGCGGCCCCGTCCCGCGCAGGGCGCGCTTCTCGACTGCGGCGAGTCCGGCTCCACCCTGCGCTTCCTTTTGCCCGTCGCCTGCGCCCTCGGCGCCGAGGCGCGCCTCACGGGCCGCGGTCGGCTCCCTGAGCGGCCACTCTCCCCGCTCTACGAGGGGCTCGTCGCCCACGGCTGCGAGCTCTCGGCGCAGGGGCGGATGCCGCTCGCCACGGGGGGCCGCCTGGGGGCCGGCCGCTTCGAGCTGCCCGGAGACGTCTCGTCGCAGTACGTGAGCGGTCTGCTCATGGCGGCCCCCCTCACCGGCGGCGCCGTCGAGGTCCTGGTGAGCGAGCCGGTCGAGTCGCGCCCGTACGTGGGCCTGACCATGGACGCGCTGTCCCGTTTCGGCGTCGAGGTGGGCGAGGGGCCCGCGACCACCAAGGGCGGCAGCCCCGCGCGGCTCTTCGTCGTCGACGCACCGTGCGGCTTCGTCTCCCCCGGCACGGTCGAGGTGGGCGGGGACTGGTCCAACGCCGCGTTCTGGCTCGCGGCCGGCGCCCTGGGCGCCGACGGCGTCGCCGTCACCGGTGCAGACGTGCAGAGCGCACAGGGCGACCGCCAGATCCTGGGGGCCCTGGCCCTGCTCGGCGCGCGCATCGTGCGCAGCAGGGCCAGCGTGGCCTGCGCCCCGGACCACCTGGCGGGGCGCATCCTCGACGTGAAGAGCTGCCCCGACCTCGTGCCTCCCCTGGCCGCGGTGGCCGCCGTCGCCACGGGCACCACGCACGTCGTGGGGGCCGCGCGGCTGCGCCTCAAGGAGTCCGACCGCCTTGCCACCGTCTCGGCCGCCGTCAACGCCCTGGGCGGGTGCGCCGAGGTCACGGGCGACGGCCTTGTCATAGAGGGCACCGACGAGCTCGCCGGCGGCACCGTCGACGCCGCCAACGACCACCGCATCGCCATGATGGCCGCCGTTCTCGCCACGCGCTGCTCGGGCCCCACCACCATCGTGGGCGCCGAGTGCGTCTCCAAGTCGTATCCCGCCTTCTTCGAGGACTTCGCCACCCTGGGCGGAGCCGTCAGAAAGGAGAGCTGATGCCGTCTTCTCTGGGCTGCGCCCTCAAGGTCACGATCTTCGGCCAGTCCCACTCCGCCGCCGTCGGATGCGTCATCGAGGGCCTGCCAGCCGGCCTGCGCGTGGACCAGGGGGCCCTCGCGGCCTTCGTGGCCCGGCGCGCCCCCGGCAAGGCCCCCTGGGGCACCCCGCGCAAGGAGCCAGACGTCCCGCGCATCGTGAGCGGCCTCAACCCACGCGGCGAGACCTGCGGCGCGCCCCTGGCCGCCCTCATCGAGAACACCAACACGCGCTCGGCCGACTACAACAACCTCATGGCCGTCCCGCGCCCGGGCCACGCCGACTTCGCCGCCTGGGCCAAGTGGCACGGCGCCCAGGACGTCCCCGGGGGCGGGCACTTCTCGGGTCGCCTGACCGGGCCCCTGTGCCTGGCAGGGGGTCTGGCCCTGCAGTGGCTCGCCACCCAGGGCGTCGACGTGCGCGCCCACGTCGCCGAGCTCGCGGGCATCGCCGACGAGCCCCTCCGCGCCCTCGACAACTCCCCCGCCGCCCAGGCCGAGCTCGCCCGCCAGATGGCAGCGCTAGCCGACGGCCGTGACTTCCCCACGATCGACGAGGGGGCCGGACGGCGCATGGCCGAGGCCGTCATGGACGCCCGCTCGAAGAAGGACACCGTGGGCGGCGTCATCGAGTGCGTGGCCACGGGGCTTCCCGCCGGCGTGGGCTCGCCCATGTTCGACGGCATGGAGAACACCCTCGCGCGCGCCCTGTTTGGCATCCCCACGGTCAAGGGCGTGGAGTTCGGGCGCGGCTTCGAGGTCGCGCGCCTGCGCGGAACCCAGAACAACGACCCCTACGAGGTGCGCGACGGCACCTGCGTGCCGGCCACCAACAACGCCGGGGGCATCCTCGGCGGCATCACCACGGGCGCGCCCCTGCACGTGCGCTGTGCCCTCAAGCCCATCTCGAGCGTGATGGTCGAGCAGGACTCCGTCGACCTGACCACCATGGAGCCCGCCAAGCTCAAGATCCATGGCCGCCACGACACCACCGCCGTCATCCGCGCCGTCCCCGTGGTCGAGGGCGTCTGCGCCCTGGCCGTGGCCGACGCGCTTCTCGCCTGGCCCGCCGAGTAGGCACGTCCCCGCACGCCCCCGCTTCCCCTGAAAGGCCTTGAGACCATGGCAGAACTTCCCGAGCTCAGACAGGACATCGATCGTATCGACGCCCAGATATTCCGGCTCTTCGCCGAGCGCGCCGACACCTCCGAGGGCATCGCCGCCTACAAGAGGGAGCACGGCCTACCCGTCTTCGACCCCACGCGCGAGCGGCAGAAGGTCGCCGGGGCCAGCGAGGGCGTCCCCGCCGACCTCAGGACCTACGCCCAGGTCCTCATGGAGCTCCTCATGGAGGCCTCCCGCGCCCGCCAGCACGCGCTTCTCGACGCGGGCGAGAAGGACGACACCACGGCGCGCATCGCGGACGCCCGCGCGCGCACGCCCGAGCTCTTCCCGCCGAGCTCCCACGTGGCCTGCCAGGGGGTCGAGGGCGCCTACTCGCAGATCGCGACCGAGCGCTTCTTCCGACATCCCTCCATCAGCTACTTCGACTCCTTCGAGGGGGTCTTCCGCGCGGTCGAGCAGGGCTTCTCCGACTACGGCGTGCTGCCCGTGGAGAACTCCACGGCCGGCTCGGTCAACGAGGTCTTCGACCTCATGATGGAGCACTCCTTCTCCGTGGTGCGCACCACGCGCGTCAAGATCGACCACAACCTCCTGGCCAGGCCCGGGACCACCCTGTCGGAAGTGCGCGACGTCTACAGCCACGAGCAGGCCATCAACCAGTGCGGGGCCTTTCTCGCCGGGCTCGACGGGGTGCGCGTCCACGTCTGCGAGAACACCGCGATGGCCGCCCGCCAGGTGGCCGAGTCCGACCGCGCGGACGTGGCCGCTCTCTCGTCGCGCTCCTGCGCCGGCCTCTACGGCCTCGACGTCCTCGCCGAGTCGGTCCAGGACCGCGACAACAACTACACCCGCTTCGCCTGCATCTCCAAGAGGCTCGAGATCTACCCCGGGGCCAACCGCACCTCGCTCATGATCGTGCTCCCCCACGCCCCCGGCTCCCTCTACAAGCTGCTCGCCAAGTTCTACGCCCTCGACATCAACATCCTGAAGCTCGAGAGCCGCCCCATCCCCGAGCGCGACTTCGAGTTCATGTTCTACTTCGACGTCGACTGCCCCGTGGCCGCGCCCGAGTTCTCCACGCTCATGTCCACGATCGGCAGCCTCTGCCAGGAGTGCCGCTACCTGGGCAGCTACGCGGAGGTGCTCTGATGAGCGAGAAGTCCGCCGTCCCGTACGGCCTCGTGGGGCGCACGCTCGGGCACAGCTGGTCGCCTCAGATCCACGCGCGCCTGGGCTCCGCGCCCTACGACCTCTTCGAGCTGGAGCCCGACGAGCTCGCCGGCTTCGTCCGCGGCGGCTCCTGGGCGGGCCTCAACGTCACCATCCCCTACAAGCACGAGGCCGCGCTTCTCGCTGACGTTCGCTCGACGCGCGTGGAGCGCCTCGGCGCGGCCAACACCCTCGTGCGCCAACAGGACGGCTCCGTCCTGGCCGAGAACACCGACGTGCTCGGCTTCTCCTGGATGCTCGAGCGCTTCTGCCGGCGCGAGCTCGCGGGCGCACCCGCCGACGTGCTCGGGGGGCGCGACGTGCTGGTCCTGGGCGACGGGGGCGCCTCGAGCGCCGTGCGCGCGGCGCTCGAGGATGACGCCCGCGCACGGGTGAGCGTCATCTCGCGCCATGGGAGGGACACCTACGACACGCTCCTCGAGCGCCATGCCGATGCCGCCCTCGTAGTGAACGCCACCCCCGTGGGGATGTACCCGTCGTGTCCCGCCTCGCCCCTCTCCGCCCAGACGCTCGACGGCCTCACGGGGCTTCTCGGCGTGCTGGACGTCGTGTACAACCCGGCCCGCACGGGGCTGTGCCTGGCCGCCGAGAGGCGCGGCCTGCCCTTCGAGAGCGGTCTTTCCATGCTCGTCGCCCAGGCGTTCCGCTCAAGCGAGCTCTTCCAGGGCCGCGCGCTCGACGACGCGCTCGTGGGGCGGATTGCGGGCGAGATCTTCGCGCAGACGGAGAACGTGGTGCTCATCGGCATGCCGGGGGCGGGCAAGACGAGCTGCGGCCGGCGCTTCGCGCGCCTCTTGGGCCGTCCCTTCGTGGACGTCGACGAGGTCATCTCCACCGAGCAGGGCCGCAGGCCCGGCCAGATCATCCGCGAGGACGGCGAGAAGGCCTTTCGTGCCCTCGAGTCCGCGGCCACCGGTCGCTACGGCGCGCGCTCGGGCCTGGTCATCGCCTGCGGAGGCGGCGTCGTCACCCGCCCCGAGAACTATGACCTGCTGCACCAGAACGGTCGCATCGTCTTTCTGGACCGTCCGCTCGCCGAGCTGAGCGCGCAGGGACGCCCCCTGTCGCAGGCCCGCGGCGTCGAGCAGCTCGCCGCCGAGCGCATGGGGTCCTATCGGGCGTGGGCGGACATCGTCGTGTCCTGCACCGGGTCCCCCGCCTCCGACGCGGAGCTGATCGCAAGCCTCCTGCGCGTCTAGCCGAGCGGTACCGCCGCCCCGTCCGCCGCGCCGCTCGGCGGTATGGCTTGTGCGCGAACAAGCGGCACGTATACTGGGGCGGAAAAACCAATCGGGGGTAGTCGCGCGACAGGTGAGTGGACGGGGCCCTAGCTCGCGATTCGATAGCAGGAGGGGATCGCGGAGTGAACATGCAGCAGATAGCGGAAGAGGTTCTTGCGGCGGTGGGTGGCAAGGACAACGTCAGGGCGAACGACATCTGCATGACCCGCCTCAGAATCCTCACCGAGGACCCCTCCCTCGTGGACACCGACATGCTCTCCTCCGCCCGGGGCGTCCTGGGCTTCGTGCGCCGCGGGACCAACGGCCTCGAGGTCGTCTTCGGTCCCGGCAAGGCCGAGGCCGTCCAGGAGGCGCTCGTGGGCCTCACGGGCATCGAGCCCTCCGACGAGGTCTTCGACGCGCTGAGGGGTGCCCCCGCGTCGTCGCTGCACGTCCACATCGCGCCCAACCCCCTGCGGCGCGCGGCGGACGCCCAGCGCACGGGGCAGCAAAAGGCGACCCTGCAGCTCGCGAAGGACGACGAGACAGACGTCAGCGAGCTGATGAGCA